>JAPLKG010000011.1:0-300000 GCA_026388185.1 Candidatus Eisenbacteria bacterium
TATATACTGAGACATGGCTGGGCTCCTTTCCTCTTTGAGTGCTTGCGGCACTCATGTGGCTCTAGTAGGAACGGTTAACGATGACAGTTCCACACTAACCCACGATTAGTTGAGGAGTCCAGCCAGATCCATAAAGTCTGATTGTGACGTGGCATGACTACCGCAACGAGAGCAGCAGTGACATCTATGCGCAGAAGGTGAATGGCTCGGGCGCGGTTCAGTGGGTGGCCAATGGCGTGGACATCTGCACGGCAACGGGGAATCAGGTGTATCCGGCGATCACGTCCGATGGTGCTGGTGGGGCGATTGTGACGTGGTATGACGCCCGCAGCGGTAACTATGACGTTTATGCGCAGCGGGTAACCGCTGCCGGAGACATTGCGGGCGCCGTGGTCAATGCTAGTCCACCGTTCAGCACTACCAACTGCTCCACCAACAAATCCATTGAGTTCCGGTACGATGCATCAGGATTCCCTGAGCAAGTTCGAGGATATGAAGTCACCTTCTCCATCGATACTAATGTGGTCAGGGTGAGCGATCCCGATGTTGATATCACGGAGGGGACGTTCCTCAGTTCCGTGGGTCCTACCTTCTTTTCTGTTGCTGATGAGGGCGGAGGATCTTACAAGGTAAGCTGTACAATAATTGGTGGCAGTTCGGGGGCGACGGGTGTAGGAGATCTTTTCCAGGTTAACCTGACTCCCGTTGCTGAAGGAATCAGCGACATTGCTATCACCAACACGAAGGTACGTGACATCAACAACAGTACCGTAATTACCCGTGAAGAGAACGGCGATATCCGGGTTGACTGCACGCCTCCGACGATGGAGCCTATTGCTGAACCTCAGGGTCGGTACTACAGCACGGCTCCTTCTTTCGGCAACTTCGGTTTCGATGATGACGTGAACCTTGACCTTGCGGACTATCGGATTGACTCCGGCGGGTGGCAGAGCATTTTTGTCGACATTGACACTACCGAGTACAATGCCGACGGATTCATCTTGCCGGGATTCGCGGGCTTGTCTGAGGGGTCGCACACGGTCTATTTCCGTGTTAAGGACGACGCGGGCAACTGGAACGGCGAGGGGGTTCCGAACACCTACAGTTGGCAGTTCTATGTGGATCGCACGGCTCCCACGATGGAGCCAATCGTTGAGACCCAAGGCAAGTACTACAAGACGGCACCGTCTTTCAGTAACTTCGGTTTCGACGACGACAAGAATCTTGATCGTGCGGACCATCGGATTGACTCTGGCGGGTGGCAGAGCATCTTTGTCAACATTGACGCCAGCCAGTACAATGCCGACGGATTCGTCTTGCCGGGGTTCGCGGGCCTGTCTGAGGGATTGCATACGATCTATTTCCGTGTTAAGGACGACGCAGGCAACTGGAACGGCGAGGGGACGCCCGCTACTTACAGTTGGCGGTTCATTAAGGACACGGTCGCGCCTGCTCCGCCGCACGATTTTCTTGCGCTTCCTGGACACAACAAGGTTCACTTGACTTGGATGAATCCCGCGGGCGATACCACGTTCTCTCAAGTGGAGATCCGTCGTGTCCGTTGGTCTGACTACCCAGAGTACGAGGGGCCGGCTCCCTCTTATCCTGCGAATCAGACTCAGGGATCCTTAGTCGTTCAAACAAGTTCTGAAGCGTACGACAACGCTGTTGGCGCCTGGCAGCGCGACATCTATTACTACGCTGCGTTCGCTTTTGACAGTGCTGGAAACTATTCGGCATTTGATTCAATTGCGGCAGATCGTTCGACAAGCTACTGGCTTGGGGACATTGATCTCACGGGTACTGTGGAAGCTTCAGATCTTGTCGTTTTCTCGGGTGCTTTCGGGACCGCAGAAGATGAACCGGGATGGACGCCAGAGAGCGATTTTGGACCTACGGACGATGACTCCAGACTCGGCATCCCAATGCCTGACGATGTCGTAGATTTTGAAGATCTCATGATACTTGCGATGAACTACGGGAACGTGTCACCTTTAGGGATGCCCGGTCTTCTTGCAATTGAATCCCCCACGGAGCTAGAACAGCTTGTCTCGATCAGAATCTCTGCTGAACAGGTTGTGGAAGCTTCAAGTGGTACGGCCGTCGTATCTGTCGTGATTGAGAATGACGCCGCTTCACTCAAGGGCTTGCGTCTGCTCCTGGACTACGGAGCCGGTAATGACCTAGTAAGGGTAGAGCGTGGAGCGCTCATCTCAGAGAGTCCAGAGAGCTTCTTGGGTACGAGGCCGGTTGAAGAGGGCAAAGTGGAAATAGGCATTGCAACTCTCGGGATCGACCGCGCCTTTGAGGGATCAGGTGAGATCGTGCGGCTCGTTATCCAAAGTGGGAGCAGCGATCCGGTCCGTGTGCATCTGGAGAAGGTAGATCTCAGAAACGTGCGGAACGAGTCGGGGCAGATCGAGGTGGTTGAAGAGTACGACGCACCTTTCGTTCCCTCTGTTACGGCGATTCTGCAGAACCATCCCAATCCCTTCAACCCTGTGACAACGATTACCTACGATGTTGCGGCCAGCGGTAACGTGACGATCCAGATCTTTGATGTATCCGGACGACTCATTGTCACGCTAGTCGATGCACAGAGAGAAGTAGGGCGCTACACGGTTGAATGGAATGGCAAGAGCGCGGATGGAACAGCCGTTCCGACGGGGCTCTATTTCTACCGGATGAAAGCGCTTGGTTACGCTTCTTCGGCGAAGAAGATGCTCTTGCTAAAGTAGAAAGCCAAGAGCAGGAAAGCGCGGGAGGTGATCTAGGCACCTCCCGCGTGCTTTCCTATACAGGAGACAGAAAAAAACATGAGGAAGGGAGCCTATCTCTTCAGGGTAGCCCTGCTGGTCAGTGGCGTCGTGCTCTTCTCGCCGAGCGAAAGAACGGTCTGTTTTGCGAACGGGAAGGAATCCTGGCAGACCAACGGCGGGGATGCCAGCGTTTCGTTCTATCCTCAGCATGTCTCTATCGAGCCTGCCGCACGCTGTACGCTCCAGGTCCTTGTTCAGGACACGATTGATTCCCTTAGCTGTATGGAATGCGTGATTACGTTCGATACTTTGCTCGTGAGATTGGTGTCCACGGGAGAGGGGAATTTGTTCAAGAAGGCGGCGTTCCCCACTTTTTTCGAGTCAAGACATACCGCTCCGGATACAGAGTCTGTGGCTGATTGTGTCCTCGGTTACCGAAGTTACTTTCTTCCCCCAGGTGAGTTGGTTCGCTTCGTCTTTGAGGCGAAAGAGAGCGGGGCATGCTTGGTTCGGATCGTCAAGATGAGGCTGTGGGACATAAACAGAGACGAGTTGTTTCCCGTGCTTGAGCCCGACGCGTGGGTATTCGTAGGAGCATCTACGGGGATCGAGCCGATGATCGTCTCTGACGAGCGGTTGACGAGTTGTCCCAATCCGTTCAACAGACATACGTCGCTCATTCTCAGGCTCCCCTTAGCAGACACGCGCCCCATCGAGTCACGCGCATCCGCTTCAGTCTATTCCTTGGCGGGACGAAAGATACGCTTGATCTTCGATGGTCGAGTGGTTTCGGGAGAAAACAGGATGGTCTGGGATGGTCGCGATGAATGTGGCAACGAAGTGCCTCCAGGTATCTACTTTGCCATTACCAATACAGAAGGAGAGATATACAGAACAAAACTCGTCTTGATTCGTTAGTATCAAACTAACAAGTGAGAATTGTGTTCTGCGCCGACATACGCCGTCTCTCTCATGGAGTAAAATGATCCAACTTACATGGGGCTCTCTGAAGAGTAAGTTCTAGATGGGAGCTTTGTGCGGCGTGAGGCCGATATCGGGAACTCCCAAACCACCGTACATCCCCTTCCAACGATAGTACGTCTGCTCCCCAATACCGTGGTCCGATGGCTCCTGGCGCGGTAGTTGTTCCTTCGCCTCCACAGGGATGTTTCGAATTGAGAGGGGTGACCAGACAATCCGGTTATCCCTCTTGTATTGCCGGTCAGGCGACGAAACCCGCAAGCTTTGCCTTGTCTGCGCGTTCGTTCCGTAATAGACTTATAATTTATGAAAGCTGCTAGCGAAACTCGGGGTCGTCGCGCGAATGGTCTAGTTCACCATGACGTGCGCCACCTAGCGTGAACGCGGAGGCCACAGAGGAGAGATCATGACGAGAAGATGTGTGAGCCCTCCATCGCGGGGGCGGGTAGGCTATGTCGTACGCGGCTTGGCGTGCTCGTTAATCGCCGCTCTGGTGCTCTCAGGCTGTACAAACAAGAAGGCCGCCCACGTGCCGCCGGTGCCGGTGACCGTGGCTAAAGTTGTGATCCAACCGACGCCTCTCTCTCTGGACGCCGTTGGCGTTGTGGAGGCCCTGGAGACCGTGTCCGTGAAAGCCCAAGTGGGCGGAGTCGTCACTCAGGTGAGATTCTCGGAGGGACAGGAGGTGCGAGCAGGCCAGCCGCTCTTCGAGATCGATCCCCGGCCGTTCAAAGTGGCGCTTGACGCCGCCGAGGCCCAGCTCGCTAGGGACAAGTCTCAATCGGCCAACGCCGAAGTCCAGGCCAAACGCTATGCCGATCTCATCAAGAAGGACTTCGTAACGCAGGAACAGTACGACGACGCCGTGACGCAGGCCGAGATGCTCAGATCCACCGTCCAGGCAGACGATGCCGCGGTGGAGCAGTCTCGACTGAACCTGGCCTACGCGTCCATCCTTGCTCCCATTTCCGGCCGCACGGGCAGCATCCTCGTGAAGAGGGGCAACGTGGTAAAGGCCAACGACGCCACCCTGGTAGTCATCAACCAGATGACTCCCGTCCGCGTGAGCTTCGCCGTCCCCGAGAGTCGACTGCCGTTGGTAAAGAAATACGCCGATCGGGGAAGGCTGGAGGTCCGCGTGAAACCGTCGAGGGACGGCAGCCGTCCCGAGGTGAAGGGGCACCTGGCATTTCTCGACAACGCGGTTGATCCTAACACCGGTACCGTGACCCTCAAGGCCGAGCTCTCGAATGAGGACGACTCCTTGCTGCCCGGCCAGTTTGTGGACACGGAATTGATTCTCACAGTGGAAACCGACGCCCTCACAGTGCCGGCCGGAGCCGTGGTCACGGGACAAGATGGCAGTTTTGTGTTTGTGGTCGGTTCAGACAACAAAGTGGAAAAGCGTCCCGTCGAGGTCAATAGAACGTTCAACAATACGGCCGTCGTTGAACGGGGCCTGAAGCCGGGCGAGACAGTGGTGACCGACGGTCAGATGCGGCTGGTGCCGGGAGCCACGGTCGCGGTCAGGTTGGAGCAGAAGACGGGGTCCAGATGAACATTTTCATCAACAGGCCCGTCATGACGACCCTTCTCATGGCGGCCATCATCATTGCCGGAATCCTCGGTTACGGGCGTCTGCCCGTTAGCGATCTGCCCACCGTGGACTTCCCGACCATTTCCGTGTCGGCTAGCCTCCCCGGAGCGAACCCTGAGACCATGGCCTCGGCAGTGGCCACGCCGCTCGAGAAGCAGTTCTCCACGATTTCAGGCATCGACAACATGACCAGCACGAGCAGCTTGGGCTCGACGCGCATCACCATCCAATTCAGCTTGGACCGGGACATCGACGCGGCAGCCCAGGACGTTCAGGCCGCCATAGCGGCGGTCTCCCGGCAACTTCCCAAGGACATGACCACTCCGCCTTCGTACCGGAAAGCGAACCCTGCGCAACAACCGATTCTTTTCATCGCTCTCGAATCGCCGACGCTCCCGCTCTATCAGCTCGACGAGTATGCCGAAAACCTCATGGCGCAGCGCATCTCCATGGTGAGCGGCGTGGCTCAGGTTCAGGTGTATGGAGGTCAGAAGTACGCCGTGCGCATCCAGCTTGACCCTCGCGCGCTGGCCGCCAGGGGCATCGGAATGGACCAAGTGATAAGCGCAGTGAACTCGAGCAACGTGAACATGCCGACGGGGACCCTGTGGGGCCGCGAGAAGACCTTCACGGTCAAGGCCTCGGGCCAACTCAACAGCGCGGAGAGCTACAGGTCCATTGTCGTGGCCTACCGTAACGGAGCTCCCGTGCGTCTGGAGGATCTGGGTAACGTCTTCGACAGCGTTCAGAACAACAAGACGGCCGCGTGGTTCAACGACAGCCGATGCATCATGCTAGCCATACAACGCCAACCCGGTACGAACACCGTGGAGGTGTCGAACGCCGTCAAAGCGCTTCTACCGAGTTTCAAGAGTCAGATCCCCGCGTCCGTCAACCTCCACGTTATGTTTGACAAGGCCGTGCCCATTCAGGCATCCGTGAACGACGTGAAGTTTACTCTCTTGCTCACGCTCTTTCTCGTGGTCATGGTTATCTTTCTCTTCCTAAGGAACTTCTCGGCCACCGTGATTCCAAGCCTCGCCTTGCCCATGTCCGTGGTGGGCACCTTCGCCGCCATGGCGTTGCTCGGGTTTAACCTCGACAACCTTTCCCTCATGGCCCTCACGTTGGCCGTCGCCTTCGTTGTGGACGACGCCGTCGTAATGCTGGAGAACATCTTCCGGCACCTTGAGATGGGGAAGACGCCTTTTGTTGCCGCCGTGGACGGAGCGAGGGAAGTGGCCTTTACCATAGTTTCCATGACCCTCTCCCTGATTGCCGTCTTCATCCCCATCCTCTTCTTGGGCGGAATCATGGGGCGGCTGTTCAGGGAGTTTTCCGTGACCATCATGGTGGCGATTCTTATTTCCGGCTTTGTCTCCCTGTCGCTCACCCCCATGATGTGCAGTCGCTTCCTCAAACACGAGACCAAGGAGAAGCACGGGCGCTTTTTCGATACCGTCGAATCTTTCTGGCTCAAGGCTCTCGGGTTCTACGAAAGGACTCTTGGATGGGTGGTCCAGAGGAAGCGGGTGGCGCTTCTCTTTTCGGCAGCGATCCTGGCTGGAACCGTTCTTCTGTTCATCATCGTACCGAAGGGCTTCGTTCCCAGCGAAGACACGGGCTTTCTCTCCGGCAGCACGGAAGGGGCAGAGGGGCTTTCCTTCGAGAGCATGGTCAAGCACCAGAGGGCCGTGGCCGCCGTCCTGGCAGGGGATCCCAACATTGCAGACATCATGTCCTCAGCGGGCGGTGGCGGCGGGGGGAACCAGGGCGACATGTTCATCAAGTTGAAGCCGCGGCGCGACCGAAAGATGAGCGCCGACCAGGTGGTCAACGCAATCCGGATGAAGGTGGCAAGGATCCCGGGCATCCGCGTGTTCATCGTGAACCCGCCGGCCATCAACGTAGGCGGGCGCCACGCCTCAGGGCTCTACCAGTACACGCTTCAGTCCTCGGACCTCAAGTCACTCTACTCCAGCGAGCCCGGCCTCGAAGCCAAGCTCAAAGCCAGTCCCTTGTTGAGGGACGTGAACAGCGACCTGCGGATCAGTAACCCCGAGGTAGACGTAGAAATCGACAGAGACCGCGCCGCGTCTCTGGGCGTCACGCCCGAGGCCATCGAGACCGCACTCTACTCCGCTTACGGCACTCGGCAGGTCACCACGATCCTGGCTCCCGACAACCAGTACTACGTCATAATGGAACTCTTCCCTGAGTATCAGGCGGACCCCTCGGCCCTGCAGTTTCTCTACGTCCGCTCGCAGGCTGGGAACCTCGTGCCCGTCTCTGCGCTCACAAGAATCGAGACCGGAGCCGGTCCCCTCACGGTGAACCACGCGGGCCAACTCCCCTCGGTGACGATCTCCTTCAACCTCGGCGAGGGGGTGTCTCTCAGCCAAGCCGTGGCCGTGGTGGACAAGATCGCCAGTGAGACGCTCCCGTCCTCCATCGCAACGAGCTTTTCGGGCACCGCCCAGGTTTTCCAGTCCTCCCAGACCAGTTTGTTGGGTCTCCTGATCCTGGCCGTTCTGGTCATCTATCTGATCCTGGGCATCCTGTACGAGAGTTTCGTTCACCCCGTCACAATACTCACAGGCTTGCCCTTCGCCGTGTTCGGGGGCCTCGGGATCCTGCTTCTGTTCCGTGTGGACCTGAACCTTTACAGTTTCGTGGGGCTCATTCTGCTCATCGGCGTCGTCAAGAAGAATGCCATCATGATGATCGACTTCGCCATCGAGGCGAGGAACCGGGGCATGGAGTGCGAGGAGGCAATACTCCAGGCCTGTAAGATTCGTTTTCGACCCATCATGATGACGACCGTCGCGGCCCTCATGGCCACCCTCCCCATCGCCTTGGGACTGGGCGCGGGCTCTGAGTCCCGCCGTCCCTTGGGTCTGTGCGTCGTGGGCGGTCTACTCTTCTCGCAGCTAGTCACTCTGTACGCCACCCCCGTCTTCTACATCTACCTGGACAAGCTGGAAGGAAGACTGGGAGGGATGTTCGGGCATCTCAGGGGCCGTCGGGTGGGATGAGGGTAGCGGTGCCGGGGGCTTGATTGAGGAGTGTTGGGGCCGACGGGCTTGACACGGGCGATACGGGCGACCTCACAATCCCGCAGGGTTCTACATGCGGATCTCGCATTGAGGAGTGAATGGCAGGGCGTAAGGTAATCGTCATCGGGGCAGGCGCATCCGGTCTCATGGCCGCCGGGCAGGCCGCGGAACTGGGGGCTGAAACGCTCCTTCTCGAAAAGATGGATCGCCCCGGACGCAAGCTGAGCATCGCGGGCAAGGGACGCTGCAATCTGACCAACGTGACCCCGCTTCGCGAATTTATCGAGCATTTCGGAGCCAACGGACGTTTCCTTCGGCAAGCCTTTTCCCGGTTCTTCACGCCGGAACTCGTGGCATTTCTTGAAGAGAGGGCGGTACGCACCGTGACCGAGCGGGGGGGACGCGTCTTTCCGGCGAGCGGTCGGGCTCAAGACGTGGTGGATGCGTTGGTGCGCTGGGTCCGCGAACGCGGCGTGACCGTGCAGACCCGGTCGCCCGTGGAACAGCTGATCGTCGAGGGAAAGCGGGTCGTCGGAGTGACAGTGTCCCGCAGGCGCGTTTATCGCGGGGACGCGGTGATCGTGGCTACTGGTGGGGCGTCCTATCCCGCGACCGGGTCAACGGGGGACGGATATCAACTTGCCGGTTCGGTGGGCCACACCATCGTGCCGATTCGACCGGCGCTCGTTCCCTTAGAAACAGCCGGCGACATCGCCCCCAAGTTGCAGGGCCTGAGCCTGCGGAATGTGACAGTCAGGGTGCTGGTCAACGGAAAAAAGCGAGCCGAGGCCTTCGGTGAAATGCTCTTCACACACTTCGGCGTTTCCGGTCCCATCGTCCTCTCACTGAGTAAGCAGGTGGTGGACGCGCTACGCCTCGACGAGAAAGTGGTGCTTTCCATCGACCTCAAGCCCGCTCTCGACGAGAGCGAGATGGACGCGCGTCTTCTTCGCGACCTTGGCGCGCACGGCAAACGGCAATTTCACACGTTGCTCAAGGGATTGTTGCCCCAAAAACTGATCCCGGTCTGCGCAGACTTGACACGCATCCCTCCGGACAGGGCGGCGCATGAGATGACTACACAGGAGCGTAAGCGGCTGCGGACGTGGCTCAAGGATTTTCGCCTGGAGGTCACCGGACACCGTCCTCTTGCGGAGGCGATAGTCACGGCAGGCGGCGTGGATACGCGAGAAGTGGACCCGCGCACCATGGCCTCGCGACTTGTGAGCGGCCTTCATCTCACCGGTGAGGTGCTGGACCTGGACGCGGACACCGGCGGCTATAACCTGCAAGCCGCGTTTTCCACCGGTTGGGTGGCCGGGTGGGCCGCCGCCGGCTGCATGGGGGACTGAACTTCACGACGAGATGCTTGCAGCCCTCCCATTGGAGATTGGCTCCGCGGGCTGGACTGGAACCACAAGGCCGCTGCCATTCAGCCGCAAATTGGTCGGTGTTCGAGAAGCCCTCTCATGTCAACACACGGAAAACGTCCGCTGCTGTAATCAGATCTGTGTCCCTACGAGCCCGTGTTTCAGCAGCGAATACTCGTTCGACTACGCGTTCATAGTTTTTCACAAACGGCAGTCGCGCCGTCTTTCTTTTCAATTCCTGTCGGGCCCGGGCTAGCCCGCCGGCATCAATTGTCAATCTCGCCTCGCCCACGAGCAACGTTCTGCCGTCGATGGACTCGGCGACGACATCCACCTCCAAACGATTCTTGTCCGTACCGCCGCCCCACCACCTGTGCGCCGGTCGCCATTCGATTCCCTCCATCGGTAACCGGGGGACGGCGCATCTCACGAGCGTCTCCCAAACCTCCCCATAGTGCGTCGCGATATCTCTTTCTATCTCGCGCGCGACACTCTTCAAGGCTCCGGCCTCCAACCGTGAACGGTTAGGTTCGACGAACCTGAACCAGAAGGCGAGAAAAGGATCCAGTATCTTGTAGAGCGATTTCTTGCTGCTTTTCTCAGAAAAACCGAACGGTTGCTCGCGGTGAACCAGACCCAGCTCCAGGAGTCGCGACAGAGGGCGCGTGAGAGAGGTCACAGGTTTCTCCATGCGCGCGGCGATCTCCGAAATCCGATTGCAGCCTCGCCCTATCAACGAAAGAACAGACGCGGCTTGGGCCGTTTCGCGAAGATCGTCGAGCAGGAGGCGACTCGGCTCGGCGTGAAGAACACCCAACGGATCCAGGACAAGTTCCTGCACGGCTTCCCAGTTCGAGCCACGGTCCAAAGCCAGTTCCCAGTAGTGTGGAATACCTCCCCACAGGGAGTACACTTCCAGTAGCTGGATACCACGCAAGTGTTTGAATGCCTCGCTCACCCAAGCAGCCCCCAATGGGCCGACGTTGATGATCTCCTGCGCTCTGCCGTAAAGCGGTGCAGTGGTGTCCAAGACCAATCCGTGCATCATCCGCTGTGCCGAGCCAGATACGACCAAGTGAAGGCGCGTCGCCTTATGTTGGTCGATGAGCTTCTGCAAGATGCTCGGCAGCTCGCGGCTTCCACTGACCAGGTAAGGGAATTCATCGAGAGCCAAAACGGTGCCTCGGGGTGCGTCGCGCCACCACCGCACTAGCAGGCTTGTCCAGTCCGGATAGGTCACCTGGTCGAATCCCGGCACTACAGTGGAAACTGCAGCAGCGAGCGCCGCCCGTTGCAGACTCGGTTCTCGTTCGTCTCCCACGTAATAGACGGCCGACCGGTTCGGTAGTACTTCTTGGAGAAGGCGCGACTTGCCGCAACGACGGCGTCCATAGAGGCAGCAGAACGAACCCTCTTGTCGCACGAACGCCCCAGCAAGGCGTGACCGTTCATTCTCTCGGTCGAGGAATTCTAGTCGCATGGCATATTATCCTCCCCTCAGAATTATGCGCCAACAACATTATGTTTTTACAACATATCCATCACGCGGTCAAGAGAATAGTTTCCAGTTGGTTCTACCGTAGCCAGCTTTGTGCGCGTCTTCTTCGCGATCTTGGCGCGCACGGCAGACGACAGTTTCACGCGGCGCTGAACTTCGCGACGAGATGCCTGCAGCCCTCCGATTGAAGAGTGGCCCCGCGGGCTGGAAGATGTTCAAGCTTTTTGTGTAGGCACGTAGCCTGGTTCGAGTCGAGAGTGGCTCCGCGGGCTGGTATCACAGAGCGCGGTGTTGTGGGATACGGTCCGTCTGCGCGTGAGACGCGTAGCGAAGGGCCACACACGCATCACAATCCTTCCCGAACCGACGCCAAGAGCAGTCTGCTGAGCACGTTGGGGTGCAGCCACTCTGACGCTGCTTTGACCCGAAGAAAAATCTTCCGCCTATTCCACTCGAAGAAATTCAATCTGAGCACAGAAGAGCGCGTTAGCGCCAGCCTTGGGCTGACGATCTCTGCCACCAGCAGACGGGGGGAGGTCACGGTTCATAGCTGGGTTCGTTCTTGGTAGAGGCAAAAGCCTCTTGTTCTACTACTGGGGTGTATCGAAGCGACAGAAAGGCGGGTCATGAATAAGCCTCTGCTTGAAGCGGCCTTGCGTTACGCCGAACGGGGATGGGCCGTACTGCCTTTGTACGACACGACGCCCAGCGGGTTGTGTGGCTGTGGAGACCCCCGGTGTAAAGCGCCTGGGAAGCATCCTCGAACACCTGGTGGGTTCCATGATGCAACGACGAATCCCGAGGCGATTCATGGATGGTGGAGCAGATGGCCCCAGGCCAACATCGGGATTGCGTGCAAGGCCAGCGGATTGGCGCCGCTGGATGTGGACGTGAAAAAGAGTGCACGTGGTGAGGAATCGTTGCGTTCTCTCATCGAGCGTTTCGGGTCCGAGTTTACCGAAACGGCTCACGTAGAGACTCCATCCGGAGGGTCACACTACTATTACAGCTTGGTGGATGGTATCAAGAACACAAACGGAGTGCTCGGCCCCGGTCTTGAAACGAAAGTTGATGCCTATGTGGTTGCCCCACCTTCCAAGATTGGTCATCGAGAATACCGCTGGACACACGCACCGGAAACCACACCTGTCTTGCCGTTCCCTGACTACCTCTTGAGTCTTCTGACCGAACGAAGGGCTGACCACAAGATCGCTTCCGGCCTCGCCGTCGATGAGGGCATCCCCGAAGGACGCCGTAACATCACGTTGATCAGCTTGGCCGGTGCGATGCGTCGGCGGGGGATGAGCCAGGTGGCAATCGAAGCGGGGTTGGCGGCGGAAAACGTTCAACGCTGCAACCCTCCCCTGGCAGAGGCTGAGGTGAGAAGTATCGCCCAATCTGTGGGTCACTACTTGCCTGCGGACACGACGCTTCTCGCTGTGCGGGACTATGCCCATACCGAGACTTTGGCCCTCCTGTTCAAGGACCGTTATCGTTGGGCTGCCCATCGGAGTTCCTGGATGGCGTGGGGAGACGGCGTATGGCAGCCTGCCACGGAACAGCAGATGGCGGCCAAGGCTGCCGAGGAGCTGCGCAGAGAGTACGCCAGACGGCTGGCGAGTTGCACGGACAAGGATGAGGTGCGCCGGCTCACGGTGCTGGCGAATGAATCATGCATGTACGCTCGAGTCCAGGGTGCACTGTCGTTTCTCAAAGGTAAGGAGGGGTTTCACACCAATCCCGAGCAGTGGGACGCTGACCCCTGGATTCTGAACGTGAGAAATGGAGTAGTGGATCTCCGAGCTGGCGAGCTGCGCTCACATTTGCCCAACGACTTGTGCACGAAACAGGCCCTCGTGGATTTTGATCCATCGGCGCTTGGCAGCTCCTGGCTGACGCATCTGGAACGGTGTCTACCCAACGTCAATGTAAGGCGACAGGTGCAGCGGGATCTGGGCTTGGCTTTGGTGGGTGGAACACTCGACGAGTTCTTGCCTATCTGGTTTGGCGTCGGAGCCAACGGTAAGTCCACTACGGCCCGGGTGATGCAGAACGTCCTCGGGGACTACGCCAAGAAAGCTGCACCAAAACTTCTAGTTCAGGGCAAGAACGAGCGACACCCTACTGAGATCGCCGACCTGTGCGGCTCAAGACTCGTTTTCAGCATTGAGACGGACGAAGGAAAAGGGCTGGCCGAGGGGTTGGTAAAAGACCTAACTGGCGGCGACCGCAAGAAAGCACGCTTCATGCGAGGAGACTTCTTCGAGTTCGGACAAACCTTCACCATCGTGCTCCTGGTCAACCACAAGCCCACTATCAGCGGAACCGACGAAGGTATATGGCGACGAGTACGGCTGGTGCCATGGACCGAGACCATTCCGGAAGCAGAGCGGCGACCGCAGGATGAAGTCGTCGCCGAGCTAGGGGCGGAGGGGAGCGCAGTGCTCAACTGGGTTTTGGCAGGACTTCAGGATTGGCAGCGAGATCATCATTGGATGGCCGAGGAGGTTCGAGTGGCTACTGCAGCATATCGAGATGAACAGGACGCCTTGAGCGGCTTTCTGACCGACAGCTGCGAGTTGGGGCCGCGATTCACTGCGGCAATCACCGAGCTGCACGAGACGTACACTGCCTGGTGCGAAAACGTCTGCGAGGAGCCGTTGACAAAGCGGAGGTTTGGCGAACTGTTGCGACAGAGGGGGATCGTCCAGCGTCGCGTGGGGCACGCAGGCTCCCGTCAGTGGGTGGGAATACGTCTGTGCAATGACGTGCTGACAGATGCTGACAGACTTTCCATATCATCCCACGCGAGAGACGAATATAAGAATGAACCAGAACATTTGTCACCATCTGTCAGCAGTGCTAGGTCCACTGGATAAGGAGGGCTTTCAATGGAGAGATAATTCCCTGATTGATAGGTAATTAAGGCGCGGGCGTTCCGAATCTCGCGGTGACGCCGTGAAGTGTGGTGGAATGAGAAGCGGAGACTGCCCGCGCCGTTGCTGGGGAGAATGGGAGAGAAGATGGACATGGAAATACGTGAAGTGGACTTGGAGAGGCTTGAGCCGGCGCCTTACAACCCGCGTGAGATATCGGGCGAGGCGCTTGCCGGGCTAGCTCACAGCATCGATGAGTTTGGGCTTGTAGAACCCATCGTCTGGAATGAACGGACCGGGCACGTTGTTGGAGGCCACCAGAGGCTTAAAGTTCTGGAGGAGACGGGGGTCAAGAGCACCAAGGTCGTGGTGGTTGACCTTGACCCGGCGAGGGAGAAGGCGCTCAACGTGGCCTTGAACAGCAGGCACATACAGGGCGAGTGGACAGAAGGTCTGGGAGCGATTCTACAGGAGCTCAAAGTTGAACTGCCGGAATTGTGTGCCGAGCTTAGATTGGATGTCTTGGAGACTGACTTCCAGAAGCTCTTTCCGGCAGAAGGCTATGCGGGCCTGGTCGATCCCGACCTCATTCCAGAAGAGCCAGAGAAACCAGTGAGCAGGCCTGGCGATTTGTGGCAACTTGGCAGGCATCGCCTTCTCTGCGGGGACTCCACAAAGCCGGAGACGCTGAAGGCTCTCATGGGCGGGAAGAAGGCTGTGCTTGTTGCCACTGACCCGCCATACGGGGTGGCCTACGACGGTAATCAGCACCGAAGGAAGGTTAGCCCCACGAAGCACGGCGGTGGCATCGTGTATCGCCCGATTCTGAACGACGACCTCGAGGGACAGAAGCTCTTGGAGTTCTTGACCGGAGCGTTCAAGGCTGCAGCATCGGTCTCTACTCCCGACGCCTCGTGGTATGTGTGGCACGCGAGCGTGACGAGGGACATTTTCATCGAGGCCTTGAAGTCAGTCGGAGTTGAGGTTCACCAGGAAATCGTGTGGGTGAAAGAGAACTTTCAGTTTGGCCGAGCAGACTACCACTGGCGACACGAACCTTGCCTCTACGGTTGGGGAAAGAAGCACAGGTTTGTGGGAATGAGAAACCAATCCACTGTGTGGGAAGTGACAAGGGAAACCGACCACAAGCATCCAACTCAAAAAGCAGTTGAGCTTTTCGCCCGGCCCATGCGGAACAACGCGCTCTCACTGGAGCCATGCCTTGACCTGTTTGTGGGCTTTGGGACGGCCATCATAGCAGCCGAGGTAACAACGAGGGTCTGCTATGCGGTGGAGCTTGACCCGACTTACGTGGACATGGCAGTGGTCCGATGGGAGCGATTTACGGGGCAGAAGGCTCTCTTGCTCAGGGACGGCAATCTGATAGGAGGGGGCTATGAGCGAGCCAGAGAAGCAGCTGCCTGACGGGGTCGTGACCAAAGCCGAGGTCGTGAAGGCAGTCAGAAGACAACGCCCCATAAGAGGCCGGGTTTACTACGAGGAACGGCGCAAGAGAGTTGCGGAGCTTCGGGCAATAGGCAACCTCACGTTTGACCAGATAGGGGAGCGCATCACTGCCTACGGTTTTGAGCCCATGACTGGAGAGCGCGCATGGAGAGACTACCAGCTCTGCATGAAGGAGAACGCGAAGGCTTTGAACTCCGTCGAGCGAAAGAGCGAGATTGTGACGAAGCTTGAGGGTCTCTTCTCTCTTGCGTTGATGGCCTACAAGGATGCGCAGAGACAAACGAAGGAAGGGACGAGGATCCCTGACCCGTATGCGCAGGCTATCTTGTTGCAGAGGGCCGTGGAGATACTGGAGAGGTTGGCCGAGCTTTCTGGCTTCATCTCTCGCAAGGGTTTTGTGGTGACGCAGACGGTGAGCACGGAGCAGAAGCAGGTGACGCTCGATTTCCGTCAGATCGTCAACAAGTACAGGCTTGAACGTGGGCTGGCGCCGATACCGCTTGATGATAAATAGAGTGATGCCGGGCCACGGCCAAGCTTGTGACGTGACTCCAGGGCACCGACGGTCGACGGGAAACGTGCACTAGCGGAACATGGCTTTGATTTTTCCCCAGGTGGTCTCTTCTACCGCAGTCGAGCCGCAGGCAACACCATAAGCCCCGACCTGCCCGCAACCGGAGTAGTTTGCACAAGGCGAAGTGCAATTCAGATGGAAGTTGCCTCCCGCAGCATCGCAAAACTGAGGATCAAGATGGAAGTCGGCACCGGTACCAGTGCACCCGTAGTAATTGGTTGCGTTGTTCCACACGTCGTTGCAAGAAAGCGAAGGGGATCCATAGTGACAGTCAATTCCTTCAGCGTTCCCAGCCACAATGTTATTGGATATCACCGGGCTCGCACCGAAATCAAGTTCAATACCGGTACCCCTGTTGTTAACAACCGTGTTACGAGTGAATACTGGGGTAAGCGAAAGGTGTACGGGGTTCAAACAGCCCGTGATCAGATTCTCAGCAATGTATGCGTTTGCGTCACCTATGATTCCTCCGAGTTGTGCGGTGCCCAGCAACCTGTTGCGAACCACCTGGGGGGAAGAGTCCTGAACAACAACATCTGCCTCTACGTTGTTGTAGAATGTGTTGTCTTGAATCACGGTGTTTGACGAGCGGGTGATCACGCCGCCACCAGAGACTGGATATGGAGGTTCAATGTAAGTGGTGTAATTCTCCCGCATGATGTTGTTTTCAATAGTCATAGCAGACGTCTCGTCGCAACCGATACTCTTGCCCGCGATGTACTCAAGCACGCACTCTGCGACAAGACCCGCAGAACCCCTAGAAAAGATTCCGGCTCCGTTTGCCGTCTCGAACGTTCCGGGGTAGTCCATAAGCTCGCCGTTCCGGATGGTGAAACCTTTGATCACGATTCCGGGCGAAGCAATTCGGTCCAGAAGAATGCAGCGCCCGGTGTTTGTGCCGTCAATAATTGTGACCGAACTTCCCGATTGACCCACAAGATATATCGCACGACTGACGGTGACGTGTTCCTCGTAGGTTCCAGGATAGACCAAGACTGAATCTCCGGTCTGAGCCGAATCGACACAGGCCTGGATGATGGTGCAGTCCCTACTACCGTCCTGTCTAACGAGCCAAGTGCGAGCGGTGGCAGTCAACGGAGTGAGGAGAACAGAGCAGAGAACACATGCGACAACCAGAATTCTCAAGGGAATCACCTCTTGTGGGACAGTTGGATCGCCAGAAACTATCTCAGCTGATGATGCTGCCAGCTCACGCTCTTATTATACCACAAAGAAGAGAGGACATCAATCAGCATCACAAATGCGAGGTTTGCTTCCGTGGAGAACACAGCACTTACTGTGTTTCCGATCGCCCCTCAAGCAACCCAACTTCGTATAATGCCGATTATGGGATGCGTCAAAGAGAAAGCTTCTCAAGCGCCTTCCTCAAAGCCTTGTCCTCCACCCGGGCGTAGATCTCGGTAGTGGTAATGCGCTTGTGGCCGAGGGCTCGCTGCACCAGACGCAGGTCGCCTGTCTTGGAGTAGAGCCGGGTGGCAAAGGTGTGACGCAAGGAGTGGACTGAGAGCGGCTTTGTGATGCTTGCTGCTTTGAGCCAGTGATGGAACCTGAGCTGGACTTGGCGTGTGCCAAGCCTGCCGCCGTTACGGGAGCAGAACAGCGACGAGGTGTTGTCAGCCGTTTGAGCCATGATATGGTGCGCAAGCAGTCGGCAAAGCTGCGGGTTGAGGAACACCGTCTCTTGTCGCCCACCTTTGGCTCTGATGGCGATGGTCCGCTGGGCAAGATTCAGGTGGCTGACGTTCAGGCCAACCAGCGAGCCGAGTCTGATGCCGGTGCTAAGGAGCACCGAGAACATGCTGTGGTCTCTCTTGGCAAGGGCGCTGTCGGAGTTGGCAATTGTGCTGAGCAGTTTCCTCGCTTCGTCGATAGACAAGTAGCTCGGCACTCTCCTGTCAGTTGGTGTCGAGCGAATCAACCTTGCCGGGTTATCGTTCAAATAGTCTGCGTCGGTGAGGAAGCGGAAGAACACCCTGAGCGCAGTCTTGGTTCTGTTGATGGTGAGAGGGGACGTTGGCTCGCCGTTCCCATTGGCTAGGAAGCGTGCGAGCGTGTCAGGAGTGATGATGCTGACCTCGACATCTCGCTTGAGCCAGCACTTCAGCTTGCCCAGGTCTCGCAAGTAAGCCTGCTGCGTGCGCTCGCTCTTGCCGTCTGCCCGGAGCTGCGTGTCAAAGCGTTTGATCGTTGTCGAGAGCTTCATGATTTCACCTCCCTTCGAGCGGATTCTCGAGCCACATCCATGAACACTTCCTTCGAAGAGACAGTCAAGGCGATTATGCGAAGAGTTCGCTGCGTGAAGCGACTTTCCCGGCACTCAGGCCGAACATTCCGCAATGTGGCCGCGACACAGGCACTGTGTGGCCTTATCTCCGTGGACATGCCCATCTATGCCTAGCCTCTGGCAAAGCTCCACCTGACCCGCTCGAAATGGTCGAGACTCTGACAAAGGTTACAGCCACCGGGGGACAACAGGCGGTGCAGCACTGAGGACCGAGCGGTGCTCGTTAATTGCGAAACTATCACGATCTGACGGTTGCTTTTCCTTGTGCAGCGAGTATTTTGGTGATATACCTCACCCTTGGAGCACGTGTTGAGAGCTGACAACATGATTCGATAAATCGCTTTGCCTGACACGGTCGCCAAATAGGTCTCTCAGAGCCCTGGGTGGCAACAGATGTCCCATGTCTTCCGAGCAAAGGTTGAGGCGATCCATATGTGGCCCGGTACTGATAGAGTCAACTGCAGGAGGCGAGCAATAAGGTTTCGACGTAGTTTATTATGGTTTCGTGCTAAGGCGCTTCTTGCGTCCTAGTACTTGGAACGGCATGTTTCGTCTTTTCTGTGAGCCGGAGTACCAAGGTTCAGCTTAGTGTGGTGATACCAGCGATCCTCGGTCATCCGATGTGCGGATTGATACAACTCGCAGGGAGGGTTGTTGGGCATCTCTTCTCCACCCGGTGTGCTCTATTGACAGAGGCACTGGATCCTCTGACTGTCTCAGTAAGAAGGAGGTTTCCCTCATGAGGCTCGTATCTCTCTGGGTGTTCGTTCTTCTTATGTTGTGGCCTGTGCTTGGGCTGCAGCTCGACCTAGGGCAAGCGCTGGAGGCAGCAGAAGAGTCAAACCCCAAGGCGCCTGTTGGTAGCACTGGACAGAGCGTAGTCTCTCTGCCGGACAGTTTGCTGGTCCAACCATCGCTTCTCTGGACAAGGAGGTTTGACGAGATCGAGGGCGTCACGATGTCCATTGATGGCAGCCGGGTTTTGGTTACCACTGGGCTGGACGTTGGCGGGGAGCACGTGAACAAGAGGCACATAGTGAGCAGGCAAGGAGAGGAAATCGGGACGAGCATGGGCAAGGGAGGTGTGCTATCTGGGGATGGGAAGCGGGTTATCGGAGTGGCAGCAGTTGAAGACTTACAGGGCAAGACCCTCGAATTGCTTGAAGGAAGCCCTATCGAGTCCGGCGAGGAGGAATGGGTAATCTATTCTCCAGCTAGGGATTACTTCGCTGTAGAGCCTAGCTATGAGGCAGACCATGCGTTCTTGAGAGTGTACGACGCCAGGACAGGAGAGCTCTTGTGGAAGATGGACGGGCCTGAGCATACGTTCCTTACCGCTTCGTTCTGTTCAGAGGAGACGCTTGCAGCATACACCGAAGGTAAGGTCAGCTTGTATGATGTGAGGACCGGGAAGAAGTACTGGGAGAAGTTCCTGTGGCTGGTAGGGGAGTCGGCCAGCTACCCCGCGCAACTAGCCACGTCACCATCTGGACAGATTGCCGCCTTGTTGCACAAGTCCGCGTATCTGCCATCCGAATCATACAGTAAGCGAGAGTCTAGAATTTACTCTCTAAGCAGGGGTGGCGATGTGCGCTGGGAGTACAAGTGCTCCAAGTGGGGATGGCTGGCGATCTCGCCTGATGGAAGATATGTTGCAGCCCACTTTGGAGAGACCCTGTTCCTTTTCGACAACGACACGGGTCACGTCCTGTGGCAAAGGGGATTCGATTTCATGTATCCGCCGCAGGGGGCCGCATTCTCAGCCGACGACAAGGTTCTCTTCATAGCGGGATATCTCTCAGGCGATGAGAGAAGGTATAAGACACAAGCGAATGGCGCTGGGAAAGAGCTCACGTGGACGAAGAGCACTCTCTATGCGTTCGATGTGCAGGGCAATGTTGTGTGGAGAAGGCCGGTGGAGGCTGTGGTAGGGGACGTGGATCTGGAGGTACTGGTGGGGGGTAACTACTTACTCGTGAGGGACATGGACGACCTACATATGTTCGATGTCTCGAAGCTCACGGCTCGAGCCGTGGGGGGCCGGAGCCATGAGAAATAGAGCCCCAGCCAGTTTGGCGTGCTTTGCGTCCTTCCTGACGGTTTTTCTTGGCGCGATACCCGTTCAGGCATGGGTGTGGCCGACGGTGAGTCATACTATTACCAGCGATTTCGGCCCGCGGCACCATGCGGGAGACTGGGGATTTCACTACGGGGTGGATATCCGTGCCGCCAAGGGAACACCCGTATTCGCAGCAGAGGCCGGAGATTTTACATGGCTTGGAGGCGCTTTTGGAGTAGCCGAAGTTGATCATGGCAGTTTGACGTCAAGATATCGCCACTGCAAGGTTCCTGCAGGCTCAGCTTCCAGGCCGGTTGTGGCTGGGGAGTTCATTGCTCCTTCCGGCGACGCCGGCGCTCCTGGGTACCCTCATCTGCACTTCGACTTCGGCCAGCCGCATGACGGGCCGCCCGGGCCTCATCCTTTTCGATACCTTCCGTACGACAACGAGGTCGCCCCTACTGTATCGAAATTCATAAACTCTCGCTGGGAGCAGGAAATCGAAAACGGAGACTATATCAACGGGAGGGTGGACATTAAGACAGTGGTGCGGACCAATGATGAGTGGGACCTGAACGCTTTCCAGCTCTTGGTTGATGGTGGTCAGATAGGGTACATAAGCTATGATCCGAGACTCAACTGTAATCCAGCCACGTGTAAGCCTAACGATCCTGAGCATGGGAAGGATGCAGATACGCTGGTTATCACTTGGGATACGACGAAATTGGAGACTGGATGGCACACTCTTACTGGTCGAGCCACAGATGCGGGAGGCTCCTTTTGTCCGAAGGCAGTCAACGTCTATGTGGGCAATTGCGTTCAAGACCTTCAGGGATGGGGTGACGTTGGGTGCAACAGATTCGCCTGGGTCCAGGCTTGCGAGGACTGCTGTTGGCTTTGCAGGAGCGACCATCGCTGGGGTCCATACGTGGACATTACCGGGGATGTGGAAATAACCTACGAGGACAACATCAACTTCACTTGTGTCGACCGTACCGTTGAGTATTCACGTCCGTACTGGTACATATTGAATGATGTATATATCGGTTCAGCGGAGCCGGAGAGCCTGCTGGAGCCGGCTGTTCCCAGCAGGCCGATGGATCTTGTGGCAGCCGAGGATACTACTGATTGCGGCAGCACTGTCTTTCTTTCGTGGGAGGCGAGCACGGGAGCGGATTCTTACTATGTCTTCCGGTGCACCGGCCAGGGACTTGACGAGTGCGTTCCGGTGCCGGAGCTTCTTGGATCGACCACATCCACGAGCTATGTTGACACTGCCGCCTACGGGGATGAGATTTTCTACTATAGCGTGATAGCCTGGAACGCCAGCGGCGCTTCCGAGGAGAGCGTGGCAGATAGCGCGTGGTCTATGCAAGACCTTCAAGACGTGTCACTGACGGCATCCCAGATTTCCGTGGAGAACGACAGTATCCTGGTGTGTCCTGGAGGAGATGCTGATTCATTGGTCATTGACTCGAAAATGGTGGATGTTTGCGGACGGGTCATGGACGAACCTCCGTATGACGTATACGCCGTGCTTACTGCGTACGAAGGCAACGTGCACGTTTGCGGCGGTGACACGCTGAGGCCTATTGACTTTAGAGATGAGGAAGGCCACATCAGAATGGTGGCTCATCACATTGGAGGATGCGGAAGTGTAAGGGTGTGCGTTCACGCAGACAGTCTGGTGATGGCTCAGCAGCCCGTTGTTGTCTTCAGGAGTCCGGACTTTAACGCAGACGGTGTTGTCGACTCGCTTGACGAGGCTTTGTGGACCCCCGGAGGTGAATGCACTGACCTCAACTGGGATGGGACAGAAAAGGATTCACTGGATTCGGGCATTGTCAGCGCGCACTTGCTTCACACAAGCAACCCTACAATCGCAATCAACGCCCCGAATGACTCTGAGTGGTGGAACGCTGGCGATGAAGCAGAGATTACGTGGCAGTTCGCTCCAACGCAGATGACGAATGCTTACGATACTGTGGATCTCTTCCTCTCGACGGACGGTGGTGTGAGTTACCCCGAGCTGATAGCCAGTGTCCTTTCAAATGATGGTTCCTATCTGTGGAGCATTCCTCAGGGTTTATCATCCGGGCAATGCAAGGTGAAGGCAGTGGCACAAGACGCGCATGGATGCTTCGTATCGGACACTAGTAATGCGGCTTTGACGATTGCGGCGGTGAAGAGTGGCTTCGTGGTTGCTGACACGACTTGGAACTCACCGGTTAGTGTTATTGGAGACGTAACCGTGGTCCAGGGAGTGCGCCTCTGCTTATCTCCTGGCACCAATGTGAGATTCGACACGGTGGACAGTCTTCACGGAGGTACAGACACAGGAAAATGTGAGCTTGTCGTCGCGGGAGGCTTGACGGCAGATGGCAGCAGGACTCTACCAATAGAGTTCTCATCGCTTTCGTCATCTCCTCAGGCGAGCGACTGGCGTGGGATCAGGCTGCGTCCGGGTAGCACCAGCAATGTAATCGACAACTGCGTGATCAGGTACGCCTACACAGGCATTGAGGCTGAGTCAACCACTATTACCGTGGATTCATGTACCATTTCGGATTTCTCAAACGATGGTATCAAGGCGATCGCATCAGCCGTGACTCTGACCAGAGACAGCCTCTTGGTCGGAAGCACCGGCGTGAGGGGGATCGAGCTTACCTCCGCCACTTCCGGCACTGTTGAGCACAACACGATAACTGGCTTCGGTAGCGGGGTCAGATATGGGATTGAACTGAAAGACAACACGGAGCCCGACGTCACGTACAACTGGATAGAGGGGCTTAAGTACGGGATAAAGTGCACGGACGGCTCGCCAGTTTTCTGGCACAACCGGATTCAGGGAAGCACCGGTGGCGGGATACAGTGCTATGGAGGCGCGATGCCGAGCGTTCGTTACAACACCATAGAGGGCTTTCAAGGGACAGGTGTTTTGGCAACAGACTATGCAGTTCCATTTCTTGGAGATATCCCGGACTCGGGCTCCAATCGCATCTACGCTAGCCAGAGCTCTTTTTGCTACGTGATGAACCTGACGGAGGAGTACACGGTTTATGCAGAGTACAACTGGTGGGGGACAAGTAGTCCCAGTGCGAAGAGGTTCTTTGGGGACGTTGACTATTCGCCGTGTGACGCGAGCGATCCTGGGACATCGTACGCGCTTCCGCTTGTGGCGGTTGTGTCTTCTGTGCCTGGAGCGCCCTATGTGATGCAGAGCTACCCGAACCCGCTCAATCCTCGGGCGACAATAGAGTACGGCGTGAGCAAGCCGGGGTCACACGTGAGGATCGTCATCTACGACATCTCTGGACGAGTCTTGAAGGCGCTTGTTGATGAGCCTCAACGTACTGGCAGGTACAGCGTCACGTGGGATGGGAGAGATGGGCGAGGGAATCCTGTGGCTTCGGGTGTGTATTTCTATGAGGTAACAATTGGAGACTTCAGACAGGCCAAGAAGCTCGTGGTTCTGAAGTAGCCCCACTCGTAGGGAGATGAAGGTTATGAGAAGAACATACGTGATTCCGCTGGTGCTGGTTTGTGTGGTGCTTTGGGTCGGGAGTTCTTGGTCTCGAAGTCTTGAGGTTGATGCGAGCCAAGTAGCAGTGATCAAGCCTTCGGCAGAATCGACCGAGACGAGGCTCCTCGTTCAGTTCACTCTGCCTGAAATCCTGGCTGGCCATTCAGTCGACTTTGCCTCTCTGTCCTTCGGGGCTGATTGCGTCGGAGATGAGGGAATGGTTTCCTTCCAGGCATATGCTATTACGAGCGCCTGGGATGCGAAGAGTGTGAGCTGGACGGGTTCGTGGGAGAAGGCGGGTGGAGATTGGGACGGTCGGCACTCGGCCTGTGAGATAAGCGAGGTGGGCAGCGGCAAAGAGTTGTCTTTCGACGTGACAGACTTCGCGAACGCTTGGCTGAGGGAGCCTTCGAAGAACTTTGGGGTTCTTGTGAAGGTGTCCGGGGCGTTCTCGGGGACCTTCTCAGTGGACAGGGTCTCCGCGCCCAAGCTCAGGATATTGTACTGAGAAAAACAGATTCAGAGTTGAGGGATCGGGGCAGTTCCGCATGTGGGCTGCCCTTTCCCTTCAGGCGTCTATTTCTACTGCCTCGAGGCCGGCGGCTTCGCTGGCGATTCGGCAGACTCGTCAGCGTGTCGTCGCTTCACCACCGTGAACCCAAAGCACAGTTGTGGGAACGCTGGTCACACCCCGTGAACGAGATTCATGCTACCGGTAGGACCGTTCACACCTCTGCGTCGTCCTCTAGAATCGATTCTGCCACTGAAAAAGGCCACCTACAGCGGCATTTCGCTGACGATCTCCCGCCGGGTATACATCTGACTAGGGTCCCCTGAATTCACGCGGCAAACCGCGCCTTTTCCTCCGCTTTCTGCCCTGTCTTCTGGCCAAAAGAATCTTCGCCTGAGCCGCAGAATTGAGTTGATACCTTTCCCAGCCAGAGCGTTCATGGAGCTAGGCAGTGATTGTAACTGCTTCCACAAAAAGCTTTTAGAGAGGAGGTGAGAAACATGGCAAAGAAGGCGAAGAAAGGCAACGGAAAGGCCAAGGCGGGGGTGAAGCACAGGCAACCCGGGCAATCGTCCCAGGCCGCAAAGCCCGCACGCGAGGTTCCCGACCTCGACGCCCTACGTAAGCCGGTGCTCGACGCCAACGCTGGCTTGACCAAGGCTGAAACTGAGGCGAAGGCGCTCTTGGACAAGGCTCAAGCCCTCGTGGCAACGGCCAGAGGTCAGTATCGCGAGGCAGCAGCGCTATACCGCGAAGCTTGCCGCAAGGCCGGAGTGGATTGCGAGTTCGAAGGCGGGCGCTCAACCAACGTGAGCCCGAAGGTCAGCTTCATCGTCGAGAAGGCGGACAAGGGCATCCGCGTGATGGTGAAGGGCAAGTCGGACAGCGAGGAGCTGATTCCGCTGGCGGCGCTTAAGGCATCGGTCAACAAAGCAGCTTACGCCTACACCGACAAGCATGTCGGCCCGCGTGAGCGCGTTGGTAACAAGGGAGGGACGTTGGGAAACAGGCTTAGAGCTGTGATGGCGGGGAAGATGTAGCACGCTGAGTGAGGACCGTCTATGATAGGCGGCCTTGCTCTTTCCTGTTTTGTGCGGATTCAAGGGTTGACAGGCAAGCTATTCGTGACTATGCTCACTGTGGCTGATTGAGCAGAGAGTGCAATCTAGAAAGGAAGATGTTGGAAAGGCACTTGTTTGGAAACGGCATAAGGAGTAGTTAGGCCGACCGGAGGATTGACTATGAAGGTGAGCGAAATGCTGAAGGTGGTCAAAGACAAGGCAGACAAGACGCGGTGTCGACCACTCAATGTGTTCGTTAGCTCCACCTTTGTGGACCTGAAGCCTGAACGTCTGGCCGTCAGGGAGGCCATACTCCGGTGCGGGTGTTTACCGAGGCTTGCAGAAGAGGCCGATATGCAGCCTCGCAAGACGGTGCTCCAGCAAATCCCGTATTGGTTCCGAGATATTCACGTACTTGTACTACTTGTGGCGACGCGGTATGGTGAGTTGGCTCCGTCAGAGGTTTCTTGGACCGAACAAGAAGTAAGAAGAGCCGCCAAGATTCGAGGCGTGTTCATCTTGCCATACTTTCTAAGTCCGAACCTACCGGCTGGTATTGAGTTCAACAAGAATAGACAGAACCGCTTGAAGAAGTTCAAGGAATACTTGATGAACCTTCCGAGCTGTGGTCCGGCGCTCGCACAGCCCCCTCAATATCCGAACAGCACAGTCGATCTGCAGCTCCGTGTAGCCCGAGATGTGGGGGCTTGTCAATCTGATCTTCGCATTATGGAAGTGCTTAAGGAAATGTTAGCTGTCTGGAAGACGGAGCTTGAGTCGGAGGAGAAAAGAGGTCGTGAAGCCCATGACGGTAGCTTCGTCGCTTAGAGTGGTCTAACCCGGCGCTGCGGGCAGGCGGGCCTTGCTCTCTCCTGGTGAGCACTGGCTTAGCAGAAGGCTTGGCAATTGACAGGCAAGCAGTTCACAGATATGCTGGCTGTGGCTGATTTGGTAGAGCGCGTTTCATGCGGTAAGCTGGGCCTCATAGGGGTTTCTGCCCGAGAGTACCATAACGCGTAGTCTGATGTAAGAGGATATGGGCAATGACCATGACTGTCATCCAAATCGCCGCCTTGATTCTCGGCACCATCGGCGCCCTCGCCTCCGCCTGGTACCTCTATGAGAGATTTTTCCCCCTTAGGCGCCTGTCTTGGCGTTCGGCTCAAAATGCCGCCTTGCGCATCTCGGAGCAGATGAAGCAGGCGGGCTACGACCCCACGCTTATTGTCGGAATTGGACGAGGCGGTGCGATAATGGGTGCACTGATCTCGGGAAGCCTTGGTCACCGTCCCCTGCTGGTCATAGACCGGAAGTATATGTGGATGGATGGGCGCCGGATAGACGATATGGTTCTTCATTTGCAGTTACCACTCGTTCTCGTTGATAGGGTACTCCTGGTCGCTGGAGAAGCGCACAGTGGCAATACCATGAGACTGTACTACAACCATTTCGTCCTAATGGGTGCTGTGTCGGTCAAGCGCGCCGCCTACTTTGTTAGAAAGGGCTGCACAGAACCCATAGAATACGTAGGCATTCGCTCTGGGCGGGAATTGCGGATGCCCTGGATGTTTACGAGAACCTATGTCAGGGATAGCAGAAGCGAACACGAAGCGAGGGCGATTGAGCACTGCCGCAGCTCAACGTTAGCCGCGGACACACGCGTGAAGACCTGGTTTGTCGTTCGTCACGGCGAAAGTACAGACAACGAGAGCGGCGATCGTTACTCTGGTATTACCGAATCCACGGTCACCGAAAACGGGCTTCGTCAAGCCGAATCCGTGGGACGATTCCTCCAACCGGAGGGCATCCAAAAAATCTTCTCGAGCCCGATGAAGCGCGCTGTGGCCACGGCGCGCATGATTCAGTCACTTACCGGGGGCCAGTTGGTCATTGACCAACGTCTTCGAGAAATCGACTATGGAGAGTGGGAAGGTCTGACAAGAAAAGAGGTCTTCGCTAGGTGGCCTGAATCGTACTCCAGGTACAAGGAGGACCCCGTGACCAACACACCACTTGCCGGTGAAAGCCCCGTGAGGGTGCTTGAGCGAGTTCAGGAGTTCTGGCAAGAGATGCAACACTCTCCCTCAATGCTGGGGATATCAAAGATTGTTGTTGTCACTCACAACACCGTCACCCGTATTCTTCTTGCTCATCTGAGTGGTACCCCGCTCAAGCGCTACAGAGAACGCCGCATCGACAACGCATCAATCTCAAAGGTGCTACACGACGAGCTTGGCAAGACATCTGTGCTATATGAGAATCGTACTGACCATCTTGTATAGACAGAGCAACGAACCTGTGGCCTGACGGTCTCGGGCGGGTGAGCTTACTCGTTGGGTCTCACGTGGGCTGAACTCAACTTAGCTCGACTACCTCGAAGGAGTGTGGATAGCTGCCCGTCCCGGGGAGCGAGGGCTGATCCCACTGGCCGTGCTCAAGGCGTCGATTGGCAAGGCTGCTTACGCCTACACCGAGAAGCACGTGGGCCCGCGAGAGCGCGTGGGAAATAAGGGAGGCACGCTGGGAAACAGGATTAGGGCTGTGATGAGCGGCAAGTAGTCGCCGAGATTGCGAGGACTGCTGAATGGCGGTCTTCGCTTCTTCTTCATTTTGATGGGCGAGTAGGTCGCAATAATGGTAAGTTCTGGGGTAGGTACGGGAGGTAGAAGACTGCTCCCGTAGTCCTAAGATCGGTCTGAAAGGTGGTTGATCAAGTAGGATGCCCTCCAAGAAATCAACTCGAAGCGCGACTGAAGATGCCAGCCTCGGGAAACAGGCCTATGTTCTCTATCTTCGAATAGAGCAGTATCGAGTTGATCTTCACGGGGCCAAACTCGAGCCTGTTCCGGCCTTTCCACTCTTCGAGCCAGAACGATTGGCAGCAGAGCAGGCGTTCGGAACAGCATTGATGGCTGCGTTGAACGAGTTCAACGCGCTCCTCAAGGAAACCAGGCAGTTGCTGGAAAAGGACCCTGATTTATCGCCGGAACTTGTTCGCCTTGTGCCTGCCGGTGCGTCAGAGGAAGAGATGAAAGAAGCTTTGAGTGTCTCCTCCAAGGAGCAACTGCTAATTTGGAGTGGCAGGTTGCTGGCGATTGTGAAAGCGTATGTGATGTTCCATGCTCCCATGGAAGAGAAGAGAAAGATCGGATTTGTTTAGGCAATACGCTAGATATGGCTGACGAAACATGTAGTACACTGTGAGCACGCTGGCAACAAAGTCAGCAGCTTGGGAACAGGCTCAGGGCCGTGATGGCGAGGAAGAAATAGCAAGCTGAGTGAGGACCGTCTATTGCAGACGGCCTTGCTCTTTCGGGTTCTGTGACGATTCAGGAAACACTTTGGCGATTGACAGGTAAGCTATTCGTGACTATGCTCTCTGTGGCTGATTAAGCGTAGAGTGTTGTTATGCGGAAAAGAAAGCGTTCTCTAGGTACTTATCTGGAAACGGCATAAGGTGTAGTTGGGCGAGAACAAAGGCTAGAGGAGTACAAATGGAGACCGCAAAGCTTGTCGATGATTTGCTGGTCAACCTGAAGTATCAAGCAGCCAGATCTCCTCGTTCTTGCTTTGTCGTATTCTCGTCGAGAGAAAAGCATGTCGAGATTGTCATTGACTGCGTTGAGACGGTTTTTCAAGAGGCTAAGTCCCACAGGTTCGAGGTACTGCGGCTCGATCAGTATCTGAAATCCGGTGACAGTCAATACGCGGAACTTACTGACCTGCTCTCCTCATGTTGCTTCGCCGTGGTGATTCTTGATGGCCTTCGTCCAAACGTGTTGTTCGAGTATGGGATTCTCAAGGGCCTTCGCAAGCCCTGCATCGTCCTGCTTGGCCACGGAGCAACAATAGATATCCAGGGCTTCTACTCGCCCGATGCTGGCGGCCTCTCTCCTGCGCCTGAAATTGACATGGATAGGCACTTCTCTGATGTGAAAGACCGTTTTTATCTTCGATACGACAGGAATAACCCCAAGCAGATACGCTCGATGCTCCTCGCCGCATATAAGAAATTGGCGAAACAGATTGAAGATGAGTTTCTCCACAGCATGTTCCCTCACAAGGAAGTGGTCGAGAAGGAGCTCAAAGCACATCTTGCTGAAATCGTCAGCGTGCTCACCAAGAGCCCCGATAGTCATGACGAGAGGGATGCCCGCATACTCGACATTGCACACTCCCACGTCGAACGTATAGCGGCGGAGCATTCCGTTACTTTGCCCCCACGCTATTTCGCAACACTCGCTCACAGTTATGCGAACATAAACGTTGTTGACAAGGCTGTGGCTGTCATTGACGGGCACATCTCGGGGGTGCCGGAGGACGCAACGCTCCTGTCAGACAAGGCCTATATCCTCCGCAGGGCAGGCAAACTTGAAGATGCGCTGGCAGCATTGGACGCTGCAATCCGGTTGAGACCTAAGGCCGAATTCCTTTGGCACAACAAGGCTATCACGCTCGACAAGCTTCGCCGCACTGAGGAGGCGGCGCTATGTTACAAGAAGGCAATTGTGCTGGATTCGGGTTGCGCATTACTTCACTACCATTATGGAATTCTACTCTACGAGCAAAAGGAGTTCACGTCTGCCGTGAAGGAGCTCAACAGAGCGCTTCGCATACGCCCGATGGAATCAGGATTCCTTCTTTGGAAAGCACAAGCTCTGGCTTCGTCTGGCCAACCAGCTGAAGCTCGCCGCACCGTGGAAACACTGCTCACGAAAGATCCAGTGAATGCCGACGCCTGGTTTGTGCTCGGCAGGATTGAGCAATCTGACGCAAAGGCCCTGCCGTGCTTCCAGAAGGCTGTCCAACTAGATCCGAAGCATAGTGGAGCACTATGTTCTTCTGCCGCCTGCCTGTCCAACTTGGGAAAGTGCGATGAGGCGCTTCGGGTTTTTGCACGAATGGAAGAATTGTGCCCCGAGCACAAGTCATGCGAAACACGGGTGTTGAACATCTGTAGAACTTTCATGAAGCTAGGGCGTCCGCAAGATGCCTTGGATGTTTGTAACGAGGTTCTCTCCAAGAATTCGAAGACTCCGGGTGCACTCACAATCAAGGCTCTCTGCCTTGCGCAAACGGGAAGGCAGGGGGAAGCCTTGGAACTGTTTTCAGCCATGTTGTCAGCGAGTCCCGCTGATGCCGAATTGTGGTACGACCAGGCATGCACCTATGCTCTTGCCAAGCAGCCCCGCGAGGCTGCGCGGAGCCTCCAGAAGGCCATAGCGATCGACTTACGGTATTGGCAAATGTCACAGCGTGATTCCGACTTTACCGCCGTGCGCCGAACGAAGGTCTTCCGTGATGTATTCAAGACTGGAAGGCAGAAAGTCCGCAGGAAAGCCCCTAGGGATACGGCCAACTCGGAGCATGGCAAAGACAGACGATGTCCAACTAGAGCATCCAGCCGACGTCCTAATGGCCGCAGCTGATGCCGCCGATTGGGCAAGGGCCGCAGCAAACTGAACCTCACCGATCCTTACCAACTTGAAGGAATATGCTTACACGCCCGCACTAGACAGCGACAAGCTGATACCTTCTGCTTCTCTAAAGGCTTCGATTGGCAAGGCAGCCTATGCCTACACCGACAAGCACGTGGGGCCGAGGGAGAAAGTGGGGAATAAAGGAGGTACGTTAGGGAATAGGCTGAGAGCTGTGATGGCGGGGAAGAAGTAGCGCGCTGAGTAAGGACCGTCTGTAGAGGCGGCCTTGCTCTTTCTTGTTCTGTGCGGGTTCCGGGGTTGACAGGCAAGCAATTCGTGACTATGCTCGCCGTGGCCAAAGACGACGCTCTGAAGGCCTGTGTGTCGAAACGGCACAAGCAGTAGTTGGTTTACGCAGAGTCATACAGGGAGGTTCTATCAAATGAAGAAACTACACCTTGTTTGTATTGTCTTCCTTGTAGCAATTGTGCTGGGCTGTTCCTCGGGCAGCAAGAAAGAGGAGAAGGCGCAAGTCGAACCAACAGACGTGATAATCGCGGATGAGTTGGTTGTCCTCAAGGACGGAGAATCGAGGACATTCAAGCTTGATCCTGGAAGCTATAAGCTGGAAGTGACAGCAACTGGTGATGGCGTCTCAGTGGAGTGGCTCGGCTCCGCATGCCCGTCCTCAGGCCAGATCAGTTCCTTGGTCATGGCTTGCAGAGTAATTCAAACGGGTCAAGTTGTAGTGAAGAACCCCACAGGCTTTGGCATGGGTGCCTTGTCCAATGCTACAATCAAGCTGATCAAGCTGGCTAGGGATATCTAACTGAGAAGAAGTAGCAGTAAGCTGAGTGGGGACCGTCTACCAAGACGGCCTTGCTCTTCCTGTTCTGTGCGACTAAGAAGACGGCTGAGCAGTTGACAGGCGAGCTAACCGCGTCTATGCTCGCTGTGACTGATTGAGCGCGGAGCGCAATCTGGAAAGAAAGACGTTCCAAAGGCACGTATGTGGAGACGGCATAAGCCGTAGTTCGGCGGATCGCCAATGTCGACCACATACTTGTACAGAGAAGAGCCCCTGACCAGAGGTGATTGATCCATGAGATCGATTTTCTCTCGCATTGCAGGAATCATCCTCGCCGCACTTGCGGTTCTGGTACTCATAAATGTGATTCGCGATCGCGAGTACTCGTCTATTCTGTTCGTAGCCATCTTCGGCGAACTCTCCTGGTACTGCCTGAGGCACGGCAGCGCAGGACGTTCACTGACCGTCAGATCTGCCCGGAGAATAAGAGACCTGGTGGCAGCGGATGCTCGCGCTCGGATGAAAAGGGAACGATCTCCGGAAGGATCGCTCATCAGGCGCTTTTCTCGCATCCTCTCAATTCCGGGAGGGATCGCAGGCATAGGAATCGCGTACAGCGCTATGCTCGGCTCACGTCTCCATGTCTTGATTCCGGGGATACGGCCGACTCCGCGTTATCTCACGAGCGATGAGCAGACTCAACTTGTAGTCGGGCTTTTCTTGGGTCTTCTGATTGGTAACTACATCGGCGCTCTACTGGGCCGTGCGCTAGAAGAACGAAAAAACCTGCCAACAACGTCTGGCGGACGAAGTTCACCGCCGAACAGCGACATGCAGCCGCCGGCGAGCGCGGAGAGACCATGAGTCTTCTTGTGCACGGATGGTGCTAGCGCAGCTGACCTGCGTCGTTCGGGCCTATGCCTACACCGACAAGCACGTGGGGCCGCGTGAACGCGTGGGAAACAAGGGAGGCACGCTCGGCAACAGGCTGAGGGCTGTGATGGCTGGGAAAAAGTAGCTTCAAGGTGAGTGAGGACCGTCTGAGAGGACGGCCTTGCTCTTCGTGTTTTGTGCGATTGACAGGCAGGCACCTTGAGATTATGCTCGCTGTGGCTAATCAAGCAGAGAGTGCTGTTGTGCGGGAAGCGCATGAGCCGTAGTTGGGCATGGTGACACATGGCTATTGACATCGAGTCTATGCTCTTCTTAACACAATATGTGCCGCTGATCAACACGGTGGCGGTGACTATTGCCACGATTATCTTGGTCTGCCTGACCGCAAAGTACGTGCGCTTGACAAAGCTGATGTTGGAAAGCATGAGGGAGGCTCGAGACCCTGCAATCAATGTCGACTTTGAACTCCCAGGCAATGACCTGCGTTTAGTAATCACTAACTCCGGCCTTTCCCCTGCCAAGAATGTGCGATTCGCAGTGACAAAGGACCTGTCGTGGATACGACGTAGGACGGGTAGGGGCGGCATATCAGACCTGCCAGTGATAAAATACGGGATTCCTCATTTCTCAGCAGGTCGAAAGCTCAAGTACTATCTCGGCTTTCCTCAATGGAAGGTAGAGAAAAGCGGTGAACAATGTCTTTCACTGCGCGTCACATTCGAGAACGAGAGTGGGAAACAGATGACGCAGTACATCGACATCGACATGACCCAGTTTGAAGATGTCTTGTTTGAATCATTCCAGGATCCAGAGCTCGAAGTAGCCAAGGCAATTCGAGAGTCAGGAAGAGCGGAAGACTTTCGCCAAATGAGCCCGCTTAGGATTGGTCTTCCCTCACCGAAAAGAGCCTGCCCCACGTGTGGAGAGTTCGTTTCCCTGAAGGCCAAGAAATGTCCGCATTGCATGGAGTGGATTGAGATTCCCGACCAAACCCGCCCCCCCGCTGGAACTAACGGCGAGCCCTCAGTTCCTGCAACTGACCCATGAAAGGATTAGCTTCGGCGGCGGTCATTGCCGTGCGAGCCGGTCTGCGCTTCCGCTCAGTGCGATGCGTTGGTGCCACAGTAAGTTGAACTCAACCTGCCCGGCCAACCTGTAGGAATACACCTAAATGCCCGCACCGGATCAGCGAGGAGATTATTCCGCTGGCTACCCTCAAGGCATCCATCAGCAAGGCAGCCTACGCCTACACCGACAAGCACGTGGGTCCGCGCGAGCGAGTGGGCAACAAGGGCGGGGGATTGGCGAATCGGCTCAGAGCTGTGATGGCAGGGAAGGGGTAGCGAGCCAGCAAGAGTGAGGACCGTCTGTGATGACGGCCTTGCTCTTTCCTGTTCTGTGCGCACTCAGAGGTTGACAGGCAAGCACGGTACAGTTATGGTTACTTGGGCAGGCGTTCAACAGAGCTCATGCGGAGATGGGATAGGATGTGACTAGCTCACAGTCAGCGAACGTGAGAAGAGAGAGTCCTCGCCCTTGATTCAAAGAAGGACCGTCCTCATTCTGGGAGCAGGCGCCAGCAAGCCGTACGGGCTGCCCCTTGGATACGAGCTGCGTGACGATGTTCTCACGCTGTCGGCGAATTCCGCCTACGAAAAGCTCTATCGGCAATTCGGAATAGCAGACACGGAGTTCCTCGACTTCCACCACGATCTCTCAGAATCGGGATCGCCTTCTGTCGACGCATTCCTAGAGGAGCGTCCGAAATGGACTGACGTTGGCAGATCCGCAATTGCGCTGTGCCTTCTCTCATTTGAGTACCGGGCCAAGCACAAGCTGTTTCCTCCGCACCAACCCAGGGATCACTGGTACGAAATACTCTGGTCACGGCTGAAGGCTCCGTCTTGGGTGGCTTTCAAGAAGCAACCAGTTCACATCGTTACATTCAACTACGATCGCTCACTGGAGCACTACCTTTGCCATGTCCTCTGCAACAACTACTCGATTAGGCCTGAGACGGCTCGTGAGAGGCTGTCGATCCTGCACGTTCATGGATCGCTAGGGAACTACGATGGTTCATTCGGCGATCCCGTGAATGACGATATGTACAAGGCAGCTGCGGGCTCAATCCGAGTCGTCCACGAGGCGAACATTGAGCATTCAGATTTCGTACAGACTCGGAGGCTGATCTCATCTGCAGAGCTTGTCCTCTTCATCGGGTTCGGCTACCACAAGGCAAATATGGGCAAACTTGGTTTCGGGCCCAAACTCCGCGATCGTTTTAGCGACCCTCGGATTCTCGGCACGCACAAGGGCATCAAGGCTGTCGTCTGGCACCGACTGTGTCGAAATTACCGATTTTCGCCAGAGGCGCAGACACAAGGAGGGGGTCCGATCTCAGAGTTCGTGGCGGAGTGGCTTGAGTAGATTGACTACTTGGCGCATCAACACGGAAAGGTAAGCGTCTTGGAGAAGTAGTAAGCTGAGTGAGGACCGTCTATGATAGACGGCCTTGCTCTTTCCTGTTTTGTGCGATTGACAGGCGAGCGGGTCACAACTATACTCGCCATGGTGGATTAAGCAGAGAGCGCAATCTGGGAAAGAAGACGTTGTAAAGGTACTTATTCGGAAACGGCATAAGGCGCAGTTACGCGTCAGAGCTACAGAATTCATGAAGACTCCACTGAGCAATCTACTTTCTGTGATTTTATTGTTCCTTCTCTTGGGAATCAATGGATGCTCAAGAGAGGAGCCGATCAATATGCCGAGCGGCAGTACACCGTTTTGGAAACCTTCCGATCTAGAGATATCGAAGCTTAAGGAAGGCCAATCTGCGTATCAGTACATCGTTACCGCAGAGGAAAAACCGCCATACTGTAAGGGGCCGATGCCTCTGGAGTACAAGGTGGGCTATCCGCCGTGGGGGCTCCCCGGCTATGCGTTTCAAAGTGAAATCCCACTCTACTTCAAGTTCAGCGAGTTCACAGTGTATTTTGTCTACGATGGCCCAATACTGATAGGTGCAGGAGCAACAGATAGCGATGGGAATGTAGTAGCCGAAGCTCGGTTGAGGTACTCTCCTTCGGAGGATCGAACCCAGGGGATTGAAGCTGAAGAAGTCCATTACGATACCGGAGGTCGCGCAATATTTCACTGCACGAGTACGATCGACTCAAGCTCCGGTCATAAGGTGAACGAGAACCATAGTGAAGGGAAAAAGCGGCGGGACTATTTCTTCATCTGGCCGCATCAGTGATTTGTGGACGCCTAACCCGTATGAGGCCTCCCGTTGTCAAGAGATGAAGTTTCCCTTTGACCGATGCGGGGCCACAAGGGCGGGACGCTCTCTAAGAGGCTTAGAGCAGTGATGGCAGGGAAGAACTAGCCCTGAGCTGAGCGAGACCGTCTGTGAAGGCGGCCTTGCTCTTTCCCCTGTCTTCCATGAACACAAATCTCCCAGTTGACAGGTGCGCACGTCACAGTTATGCTAACCATTGCTGATTAATCTGAGCTCGCAGTACTAATAGAAAGATGTTCCACGGCCTATATGCGGGAACCGCATAGGCCGTGGTTCGACATCTGGGCGGGACCTGAAATGACAAGGAGGCGATCATGGATTTCCAGGAGCTTAGCCAAGCGATGGAGTCGATGGGAATTCGACTAGGCGTAGGCCCAAAAGGGGGATGCACTCTGCAGGTGCCGTGTCGAAGAGCGGGATCCCAGAATGTATCTTGTAGAACAATCGCGGCAGTTATGTTTGAGGGGGATTCGTACGTCGTGTTTGGTTTGGCACTACCGTATTTTCATGGTCCGAGATGGCGAGAAATTACTGGAGGGCGCCCGATGAAAGTCGAATGCGAGACGCTTTACGATTTGATGGGATATCTTGGTGAGACTTTCGGTGATCGGTGGGTTGACGGCGCACTTATGATTTAACCTGGTTCCATTTTCTGATTTGTGAGAGCCGATCGCTAGGGAATAGGCTGAGAGCAGTTCCCGCAGAAAAGAAGTAGCGCCAAGCTGAGTGAGGACCGTCTGCAGAGACGGCCTTGCTCTTTCTGCAGCAAGATATTCAGGGTCGTCTTCAGGCTAGCAGAATCCCGCACCTCACGTACTCACGCCGTCACACATCGAACAAATCACGCTCCAAAAACCTTGCAAAGAACCTCCGCCTTCCGATATAATCCCCATAGGTAAGTGCGAAGAGGCTCAGTTCAACAAATTGTATCCAGAATACTCACGCTCTTCCGTCTCCTGATGAGTCGTCTCTTACTACCGTGAGCACTCCGGATACAATCCTATAGTTAGATGCTAGGCCCAAGGAGAGGTCAACTTTGAGTGCCGACAAACCCGACGATGTTCCAGCTAGCGAGGTTGAACCCGGGGCATGCCCCAAAGATGCGAGAGGCAATTCTAAGCACCTCGGCCTGGGTGAGATCTTGAACACCTTTTTCACCGGAGTCATTGCGCTCACTGCGATCGTTGGCACAGCACTTCTGGTCGGGGAGTTCCGAGAGCTCAAGATTCAAAATTCACATTTGAATCGCTCGCTCAAGCAGTCGTATAGACCTGTTGGCATCGTATACCAGCCGACAAGTCAAGAACACCTGGGTCAAACTCAGTTCCTCCCCTTGGCTACCCGCGGCGAGAAGAATTCGTGGAACCTATTCTATGCTCCTCTCTTGACTAACGGCGGCCATGGACTCCTTTCGTACATCGGTCACGTCTATACTGTCGTGTGGGATCAAATGGACTTCCGCGAGAGGTTCCTAGAGGGAAGGGCTGGTAGAGTTGCCTTTGACGGGCTGTCCGGATATGCACGCGGCCAATCTCTCGCACCAGTGGATAGCCTTCGTTTGGTTTTCTACTGGAAACACCTTGCCGTAGGGAAGAGGTTCTTCCTCTATGCGTTGATCTTCTACAAAGACCAGGATGGTGATCTTTTCGATACAGAGCACTTGATGTCTGCCGCAGTCCTCGATACCTCGGGCACAGACACGACTCAGGCATTCCGCATCGGGACAGCACCCGGAACGCGTGATAACTATCATTCGTACACTGATACAGAGCGGCGGGTCTTGCGACATCGACTCTTGCAGTTGAAACATCCTCTTGCGGGACATTTGTGAGATACACTCAGGAACGCATCTAACCTGCGGATGGAGCGGACGGAAAGCCCCACCACTCCCGCAATTCGTTATGCAAGTACAGGGATAGGTCACCCGAGATGCACGAAGTTATTGGTCCCGTCAACCTAGTGGCTGCTGCACTCATCACTCAGCTCTCGCTAGCAGCCATCGTATTCCTCGCGGTGCTGGTACTCCAAAGCGGTGATCTGCCGGTAACGGTTTCCCAGCGCCCGGCCAGGTCAGTTGGGCTTCACCTGGTCACATTGGCTGCTGCGCTTATTACTGTTGGCCTCCTCGTTTTCTCAGATGAGTACTCGACAATCTGGCGGCCTCTCTTCGGTACCTCGTCCCACTCAGGCGTCCCTTGGTCCTGGGCCCTATTCTTTGTCTTCCTCTTGAATATTCTCTGGATTACTGTGCTCGTGGTAACGACTGGGGGAAGCGAGAGTAGCCCATTCGGACCGATCTATTTCCTGTTGCCAGCTCTTGCTATCTTTCTAAGGGAACCCCTGCATCGCGCGGGACTGTACTTGCTGCTTATCGTTGTCTCTTTCACCCTGAATTTCTTCATCGCCAGTGATAAGGGAAAAGCTCGGGGCGGGCGCAGAAGGCCCTACGCGTATTGGTTCGTCTCTGTTGCATGTTTCGCCCTAGCAACATTCGTAGGCTACGTCACCCGACCGCGTTAGCAACAACGGAGGGACGCTCTCAAACAGGCTCAGAGCCGTGATGGCAGGGAAGAAGTAGCAAGCTGAGTGAGGACCGTCTGCAGAGACGGCCTTGCTCTTGGTGTTTTGTGCGCATTCAAGGATTGACGGGCAAGCGAGTTAGAGGCTATTCTCTTTGGGACCAATCGGACGCAGGGTGCTGTCATGCGGAACTCGCATAAGATAGACTGCAGATATCACATTGTTGCTCAAAGTGTTTTGAATAAACTAGAGTTCGCCGGTTTTTAGAGACATGCGACCAGTTTCACAGAATATGATCAAGCGTTTCGCGGCGGCCTTTTGTTATGGGCGCGAGGGGTACAGCCTCCGCGAGTTACAGGATCTCTTTCCCGTGTATCAAGTGGATGTCCCGAGTGTAGACCCAGGATTACCTCCAACAAAAGGCGCCTTTTTTCTGAACTGCGTTAGTGCTATGACCCCCGCCATTCAGCGGCAGTTCCTCTACGACCTATGTGACAATCCACCACCAGCGAGAAATGCTCTCCCGAGCGAAACCAACCGGAAGGCTCTCCTTTCCCAGCTTGCCGCAGCGGACGGAGTATCTCCGCTTGCAACCGGTCTCTCTGCGCTCTCAGTTCATTCGGTCCGGAATCAGTGGTTCGCAGCCGCGTCTCGTGTCACTCAATCAGCTTCCTCGGCTATAACGGCTGCTCGAACTTTGCTAGAATCAACTTGTCAAACAATCTTAATCGAGCGAGGTCAGACACCTGACTCGTCAGGGGATGTTTCGCGTCTCTACAATCAGACTGCGCGAGTACTTCAACTTGACCCGTCAAAGGGAATTCAGCAAGCTGTTCATCAATTGCTAAATGGGTTGACTCAAATCGTTAATGGTCTGGCGTCCTTGAGTAACAAAGCAGGTGACCGCCACGGTCTGCCTGATGGTGCGCGAATCAGTGACCACTCAATCGCTAGCCTCGCCGTACATTCAGCGGGGACAGTTTCTCTGTTTCTGGTCACCGTTCACAGAAGTACGTGGCGCGCAATTTAGCTGCCGACAAGATGTATCGCATCTTCCAATCGATTCGTTCTTGTGATACCCTCCCATTGTTGACAATTCACAACGTCCTGACGCCTATCGACGGAGGCAATAACGTGGGCGAGTGGAAAAACAGGCTCTACTACGGCGATAACCTGGACATTCTGCGGCGATACGTAAAGGACGAGTCGGTAGACCTTGTCTATCTGGACCCACCTTTCAAGAGCAACCAGAGCTATAACGTTCTGTTCCAGGAAAAGGATGGCACCCGCGCCGCGTCGCAAATCCGCGCTTTTGAAGATACTTGGACATGGGACCAAGAAGATGAGGCCGTCTTTACTGAACTGGTCACGGCAGGTGGGCGCGTTGCGGACGTCATGCAAGCCTTCCGTGCCTTCCTTGGTCCTTGCGACATGCTGGCCTATCTCGTGATGATGGCCCCGCGCCTTGTAGAATTGCGCCGCGTGATGAAAGCCACCGCCAGCATCTACCTTCACTGCGACCCGGCGGCGAGTCACTACTTGAAGATGCTCATGGACGCCGTCTTCAGGCCGCAAGACTTCCTGAACGAAATCGTCTGGAAACGGACAAGCGCGCACTCTGGGTCAAAGCGATGGGGGCCGGTCCATGACGTGATCTTGTTCTATGCGAAGTCTGCCGCCTTCGTTTGGAATCCGGTCTTCCAGGACTACTCGGAAGACTACGTTGAGCGGTTCTACCGGTTCTCCGATGAGAAAGGCCGTTTCCGCGTGGGCGATTTGACCGGAGCAGGAACGAGGACAGGCGAATCCGGGCAACCGTGGCGCAGTGTGAACCCGACGGACGCCGGGCGTCATTGGGCCGTGCCAAACAAGGTTCTTCAGGAACTCTTCGGCAAGGAATACGCCGGATGGACTGTTCAACAGAAGTTGGACGCACTTGACAAGGCGGGGTTGATCTGCTGGCCGCCGAAAGGGAAGGTGCCCGGGTTTAAGCGGTACTTCAACGAGAAAGCCGGCGTCTCCATTACGGACGTTGTTACGGACATCAACCCGATTGGCGCACAAGCGGCGGAACGACTGGGCTATCCGACCCAGAAGCCGGAAGCTCTGCTCGAACGTATCGTCCGCGCCAGCAGCAACGAGGGCGACCTTGTTCTTGACCCTTTCTGTGGGTGTGGCACCACAATTGCCGCGGCACAGAAGTTAGGCCGCCGGTGGATCGGGATAGACATCACGCACCTTGCGATCACGTTGATCAAGCAGCGCCTCAAGGATGCGTTCGGGGTTGAAACGCCCAGCACGTCCGTGTCGGTTGGAAACTGTGTTGCTGAGGCACACGCCGAGTATGGGGCTGCCAAGCGACCTTACCAGGTTATCGGTGAGCCGGTGAGTGTGCCCGACGCAGCGGCATTGGCAGCGTCGGATCCGTATCAATTTCAGTGGTGGGCGCTTGGCCTTGTCGGTGCCCGTCCGGTCGAGCAGAAGAAGGGGGCTGACAAGGGCATTGACGGAAAGATCGTTTTCTTGGGAGACAGCGCCGGGAAGTTTGAAACGGTCATCCTGTCTGTGAAGGCCGGGCACGTCACTGCCAATCACGTCCGCGACTTGCGCGGCGTGGTGGACCGGGAAAAGGCAGCGATAGGTGTCTTGATTTCCATGGAAGACCCTACCGGACCGATGCAGGCCGAAGCTGTCACCACAGGGTTCTTTGAATCGAAGACGTGGGGCCGGAAACATCCCAAGATTCAACTTCTCACAGTGGCAGACCTTCTGTCCGGAAAGAAGATAGAGATGCCCCCAATCAAGCAGGTGGGCGCGACATTCAAGAAAGCACCGAAGGCGAAAGGCAAGACGGCGGAGAATCAGCAACTACCATTTGACACAAAGCTTCCCGAAAAGTGAAAGAGATTGACGAGCTGATTCCGAAGTGGCCGATTGAGTGAAGTGTGGCGAACCTCGGCAAGGTGTGTCGAACGCCTGAACGTTCACGCCCGAATGCAGTAGACCAGGCGGGGGAACGGTTGTGGGCCGAGCGTTCCAGGTCTGCGATGCCGAGATGAATACTCACGAACAGCTTGAGATGTTCAGCGCGAGAGTCGAACAACTGCGGAATACTCGTCTCATTCGACAAGGATTCAATCCCGCGATTACCATTAGTTGGGATAGAATGAAGGGCCTACGATTCCAATCTGAGGAACCCGACGAAGAAACCCTTCGCTCCTTCCTGCTCACTTTTCGCCAGTTTGTCTCAAACAACGAGCCTGTGTTCTTGAATAGGGTTTACAACCTTTGTCAGCGACACCTTTCAAGCGACCAATTGAAGGGCTATCTGGTCGAATCACGTGAAGCTTGGAGGCAAGCACAGAGAAGTAGTGGCATAAGGCTCGTAATCAATAATGAAGAGTTGACGCCAGAGTTTGTAACCGACCTCTGGATTAATGGTTACTATTTCCACAGCGATCCTGAGAAGTTATCGAGACTCAAGCAACTGCTCCCCCATGAGGGCATGCTTGTAAGGAATCAATTCCTTAGTTACCTTGTAGATGCAACGCGGCAAGTGATCTATTTGGGCAATGTTGTCACGATCGCCCTGCACGAGAACTTGTTTAGATTCTAGTTCTATGGACGAGAAGAACGAATTTACGTCACGCAAGGGCGAACCCCATGGCAAACCCAAAATTGACCTTGTCCCGCATTCGCGCCAGCCTGCTCTCGAAGACCAGCGAGTTCACGCACTTCATCTCCCCCGCTAGTGCAGGACTTCGAAGCTGCGGGAGCTGACTCACTCGATGCACGGGGGAATGTGCCCTGAGAACTACGCACAGACATACCCCTCGCGGCTGTGAAGACGGCGCGCAGCGGTGGGAACTAGCTTCATGGCTGGGTCGGCTTGAGTGTACGCATGTTCTGCCTGCGCTCCATCACACAAGATTACCCGCTACGAGACAGTGGAAGTCTGTCGAGATTAGCCCCTGCGAGCACAAAGACCCAGAGACGGGAACGGTGGAAACGCTGGTAGCTATAGTGGAGGCGACGCCCAGAACAAAGTTGACCGCCGGTGAACTTAGTCCTTGACAATGTTGCGTTTCTGCCACATATTGCATTTGACGGGACTTCTTGGTTTGGGAGCAAGCCAAAGGAGTCTCTTTTTTGTTGACCGGCAAGAACACGAGCAGAAAATCACGTTCGAGAGAAATAATCTCCTCGTCGGAGACGCAGGGCAATTTTGTCTCTTTGCGGTCTGCTGGCAATACGCTTCCCAATGTTCCAAAGCCCGCCTTCACGCCATCGCAACACCTAACATTCCATGTGCCTACCGAAGTTCCGGCTAGAGTAACACGCCAAGAAACAGGTCGGGATACCTGCGTTGATATGTGTTCGGGGCACAATCAAGAGACATTGGCAGATCAGGTGAAAAGAGAGCATCTGTTGCTGGAGGACAGAGCAGCTGAAGCTCCTATGCCGCCAGCTGCCGGGAACAGACTCGCCATGTTGAAAGGCCCCGTAGTCTCGTACGTTGAAGGCTCGGATGAGGAAAGCAGACGAGGAAGGATAACAGAAATCCTTTCAGAAGGCGTCCACGCGTACCTCAGACACAAGGGGTCCGTGCGCAAGCAGCCGCCGCTTAGGGGCAAGGAGAATTGAGTTGACTACCGGTCGGAACAGAGCGGGAATTGGGACACAGGATCGGAAGGCGTGTGGTTGCGATGAACAGGTTGTACTAGTGGCTCGGCTGCGGCTCTAAGGATTCGAGGTAAGGCTAAGCGATGAAAAAGTGCGGGCTTGTAATACGGGTAAGCACCCAAGAACAAGCGATGAACAAAGAGGGGTCTCTCACTAATCAGCCCCAAATGTTGAGAGACCATCTGCAGCATATGACGAGGATCGGCGGCGAGCCGTGGGTCGAAGTGAAGCTATACATACTGAGAGGAATTTCTGGCAAGGACTCCCTTCGGAGCAAGGAGTTCGCACCGATTCTAGAGGACATCAAGACTGGGACGATCAACACGCTCTGCTGCACAGCCCTGGACAGGGTTAGCCGCTCGGTGAAGGATTTCCTCAACTTCTTCGAGTTCCTGAACAAGCACAATGTCGAGTTTGTTTGCCTGAAGCAGAGCTACGACACGACATCATCGCAGGGCAGACTCCTAACGAACATCGCAATTAGTCTTGCTCAGTTCGAGCGGGAGCAAACCTCGGAGCGAAACAGAGACACGAGCCTAGCCAGGGCGGAACGTGGCCTATGGAACGGTGGCTACCTGCTTGGCTACGACCTCGACCCTGACAAGAAGGTCTATCTCATCCCTAACCCCGATGAGAGAGTGGCAGTCAACTTTGCTTTCGATAAATGCCTGGAACTGGGTTCTGCGGTCGGGGCCATGAAGGCATTGAACAGCCAGGGCTTCAGGACAAAGGAATACACGTCGCGCAGGGGAAAGCGCCACTCGGCCAAGAAGTTCAGCTACATGTCCACGTTCCAGCTGCTCACGAACCGGGCCTACATCGGCAAGAAGGAAATCAACAAGAAGAAACGAGTGCTCGACCAGGAGAAGCTCCCCGAGAGTCAGCAATATCGGACCGTGGATGCTCGCTGGGAGGGCATCGTTGATGGGGAGAAGTTCTGGAAGGTCCAGGAACTGCTCAAGAAGAACAGCAAATCGAGGCACAACAGCGCGAAGGCCGTTAAGCACAACTACATTGTGAACGGGGTGCTCTTTTGTGCTAAGTGCGGGAGCGAGATGCAGGGCCGACCGGGGAATGGCGCCAGAGGCGTCAAGTATTACTACTATGTTTGCAAGAGCAAGGAGTGCAGGTTCGCGATGCCAGCCGGCGAGGTTGAGCAGGTGGTTCTAGAGAGAATCAAAGAGCTCTCCGGCCGCAGCGACATCCTAGAGGGCATTGTGAAACGCACCAACGAGAGGATGAAGACAGAACTACCTCAGCTCCGGGAGCGGAAAGATACGCTTGAGAGGGAGCTAGTCAATATCAAGGCTACCGCAACTGGCATCATCAGAGATCGTGAGAAGATTGGAGGTGAGAAGGGCGAGGTTTTCGTACGGGAGACACTTGAAGAGTTAGGCGATAGACGAAAGGGGGTTGAGACAGGGATTCAAGAAGTGGAGCAGGCTATCGGGGAGATAGAGCGGGAGTCAGTGAGTCATCGGGACGTGATGCACGCCCTAAGCGAGTTCGGCGAAGTCTTTGGGCAGATACCGCCGTATCAGCAGAAAGACCTCGTGAAACTCGTGGTGAACCGTGTGGAATTGGCGTCGGACTCGATGAAGATGGCCCTGTACGGCCGTGTGGCCGCCGTAGGGCCGGTCAGTGGGGGAGTACGCACTGGGATACAAGAGTGGCTCCGCGGGTAGTACTTGAACCTACAATGTCTCTCAGCACGCGCCCTTGCCCCAACACGCGCTTTCCCTTGCCAGATACAATTTGTGCGTCTCACTCCGGCGTATCGCCTCGGCCCAGGCGGCGCCTCCCGGTTGTCGGCATCTAGGTCCACGTTATCGCGTCGGCTCTGCAAGCGCTTTCCCTTGCCTGCCCCAATGATTTCCCGCCGAGTGGCGCACCCCTTTAGCCCAACAAGCACTTTTCCTCTCTCCTTGACTTCAATTGTCTATCTGGTAGCATAACGCCGAAGAATACCCATACGTTCATCCGGGCCCCAAAACGGCGAGTTTTTCATAGCGCCGAAGAATGCTGGGAAAAGTGGGGCTCCGTTCGGGTAAGGGTCTACTATCGGCTGGACACACGAACCCAGAGGTTTTGCAGTGCGGTTCATTGCAGACTTCCACGTCCATTCTCGCTACAGTCGTGCCACCAGCACGGAAATGGAAGTCGAGACTCTGGCCCGCTGGGCCGCACTCAAGGGAATCAAGCTTCTTGGCACGGGTGATTTCACGCATCCCACCTACTTCGCCGAGTTGAGCGCGAGGCTCGAGCCCGCAGAAGAGGGGCTGTTCCGCGTCAAGAAAGGCGACCATCCCACTCGCTTCATGCTGACGGGAGAAGTGTCCAACATCTACCACCAGAGCGGGAAGCTCAGAAAGATCCACACGCTCATCTTCGGGCGCAGTCTCGCGGACGTCGAGAGGCTCAACGCCAAGCTTCAGAGGTACGGGAAGCTCTCGAGCGACGGTCGCCCCATCTTCACGTTTTCTGCAAAGGAATTGGTGAAGATGGTCCTGGAGATATCGCCCTCGTTCATCTTGATTCCGGCACACGCTTGGACTCCGTGGTTCAGTGTGTTTGGCGCCAATTCCGGCTTCGACTCGCTCGAGGAGTGTTTCGAAGAAACGGTCGGCCACATCTGGGCGATCGAGACGGGACTCTCTTCCGACCCACAGATGAACTGGAGGCTTTCCAAGCTCGACAAGCTGACTTTGATTTCCAACTCGGACGCCCATTCTCCGTCCAAAATAGGGAGAGAGGCAAACGTCTTCGACTGTGAGCTCTCGTTTTCTGCGATACGTGACGTCATCAAGAAGCGCGACGCGAAGAGGTTTCTTTTCACGATCGAGTTTTTCCCGGAGGAAGGCAAGTATCACTACGACGGGCACAGGAAATGCGGAATCCTGTTTGCGCCCGCCGAGAGCAGGAAACACTCGAACGTCTGCCCCGTCTGTAAGAAACTCCTTACCATCGGGGTCTGTCACAGAGTCGAGGAGCTTGCCGACAGGGAACCGGGCTTTGTTCCGAAGGGCGCGATACCGGCGCGCCATCTGATTCCTCTCGGCGAGATCATCGGGGAAGCGCTCGGAGTCGCTCCGGGTGCCGCGTCCGTCGAGCGGGAATACATGAGAATAGTCCAGACCTTTGGGAGCGAGTTTGACGTGCTTCTGGATCGTTCCGTGGAAGAGCTTTCGCGCTACGTACCGAAGAACATCGTGGATAGAATTCGGAGGGTCAGGGAGGGAAAGGTCAAGATCGTGCCGGGTCACGACGGCGTCTTCGGGAAGATAAGCATCGTGGGAGAAGAGGAGTGTGGAGAGGTGCCGGCCACCGAGCAAATGAGTTTCTTCTGACGGAGCGACCTTGAGATATTACTGTAAATAGTCGCGATAACGTGTTGATATAACAATCGTTATTCTCTTGGTAGGTCCTTTACGAGGGGAGGTCTTGCGATGATAGACTCTTACGAATTCGGAGAGATCATCGTCGACGGGAAATCCTACGTCTCCGACGTCATCATCTATCCTGACAGAATCGATGACAAGTGGTGGCGCAAGGATGGACACAAGCTTTCGATCGAAGATGTCAAGGACATCATGAACGCCAAACCCGAAATGCTCATCGTCGGCACCGGCTACTCCGGCTTTCTCGAAATCACATCGAGGACGAAGCGCTTTCTGGAAACCAACGGCGTCGAGCTTCTTGCCGCCAACACCAAGAAGGCGTGCCAGAAATACAACGAGATCTCGAAGACGAAGCGAGTCGTAGCAGCGTTTCATTTGACGTGTTGAGGCGCGGCCGCATAAAGTTCCACGCGTACAGGAGGATTCCATGGCTTACGAGAACATTCTCTACGAGAAGAAGGACAGGGTTGGAATCGTCACGTTGAACAGGCCCAAGGTTCTGAATGCTCTCAATGTTGCGACGATGGACGAGCTCCGACGCGTCGTGCTTGAAATAAAACATGACGATTCGGTGGGAGCAGTGATATTCACCGGCAGCGGCGAGAAGGCCTTCGTGGCGGGTGCGGACATAAAGGAATTTCTCGGCCTCAGTCCCGAGGGAGCCCGACGATTCTCGCTCGCCGGGCAACACGTATTTCGTTTGATAGAGAAGCTCGGCAAGCCCTCGATAGCCGCCATCAACGGTTTCGCTCTGGGCGGAGGTTGCGAGCTGGCGCTTGCGTGCACGGTGAGAGTCGCCTCCGAGAACGCGAAGATGGGTCAGCCGGAACTGAACCTAGGGCTTATCCCGGGGTACGGAGGAACGCAGAGGCTGGCGAGGCTCGTCGGTAGAGGAATCGCGATGGAGCTCGTTCTGTCCGCGAGGTTTGTCGACGCCCAGGAAGCTCTGCGCATCGGACTTGTGAACAAGATAACGCCTCCCGAAAAGCTCATGGAGTCGTGTGAGGAGATGGCGAGGGGATTCGTTTCCAAGGGGGCTCTGGCGCTTCGCTATGCCATGGAGGCGATCGACGAGGGTCTTCAGGTTTCGCTTGACGAAGGCGCCTACATAGAGGCAAACATGTTTGGGCTTTGCTTTGCCACCGAGGACATGAAAGAAGGTGTCACCGCGTTCCTGGAAAAGAGACAGCCGAATTTCAAAGGGAAGTGACGCCGAACGGACTTGGAACGAACTTGTGCACCGCCTAGCGGGGAGGGAGAGATGAAGGCTTGCCGCTCGTCGACGGTCGTGGTGTCGACTATTGTGATTGCAGGATGTCTCGCTCTGGTCGGTTGCTCGCTCGGCCTTCTCCTGGCCGGATGCGGAGGGGAGCCTACCAGCCCGCGCGCAAAAGCCCTCGTTTACGTGAACTCAATACCCGCAAGGGCCTTGATACATCTTGATGCGGTGAGCACCGGGAAGCTCACTCCCGACAGTGTTCTGGTTCGCGAGGGAGATCACACGCTCACCCTGACGCTCGACGGCTACAGGGATTCCACCGTTTCTTTTTCGACGGCCCGCGAGGACACCGTCAGTCTTGACGTCAGACTCACGGCAATCGAAGGCACTTTCACTTGGAGTCGCGTGACGGGAATCGACGCCGCGGTCTACGGCATTGACTTCGCCACCCTGACCTACGGTTGTGGGGTCGGGGAGGCCGGAAACGTTTTCAGGACTTCCAGCGCCGGTGCGAGCTGGGTGCAACTGAACGCCGGGACGAGCGAGGACTTGTTGTCCGTGAGCTTCGCTTCGCCCTCGGTCGGATGGGCCTGCGGGACAAACGGGGTCATTCTGAAGACCACGGACTACGGCGACACGTGGACTTCCTGGCCCAGCACGACCAGCCAGGACCTTCACGACGTGTGCTTTGTCAACGCCAGCAACGGTTGGGCGGTGGGAGATTCCGGCAAGATTCTACGCAGCACGGACGGTGGTCTTTCGTGGAGCCCTCGAACCAGCAATACCACGAAGAACCTTTCGGCCGTCTACTTCCTTGACATCACGCACGGGTGGGTGGTCGGCGGCAATCTGGCGGGCGAGGGGCAAGTGATCCTTAGAAGCACAAACGGCGGCGTCACGTGGCAGTCGAGCTCCACGGTTTCCACCTCTTGCCTCAGAGATGTGTTCTTCTTCACGTCCGAGATTGGCCTCTGTGTCGGCGACGACGGTCTTGTACTTCGCTCCACCAACGGCGGCATTTCCTGGGAGTCGATGGGCAGCGTGGGGTCTCTTTCGCTACGCGCCTTGACCGCATGGAGCAGCACCGATTACTGGGCCGTCGGCTACGAATATGGTGCGGTCGGTTACGTGTTCAGAAGCGCCGATGGCGGTCTCACGTGGTATCTCTTTGAAGAAACCCCGCAAGGCCTCCTGTGCGTCGACGCAATCCAGGGTTCGCCGAACGGCTGGGCAGGAAGTCTGTCCGGGCTCTGGGGGTACGAGTAGCATTGGGAGTTCGTGTACGAATCAGTCTTGGCAGTGTACTGCGGGTCAGAAGCTTCCTGGCTCTGAGCATCGGGCAGACAGTCTCCCAGTTCGGTGACAGGCTCAACCACATGGCCCTCATCGCGCTTGTCTCGGAGATGATGCCCGGCTCCACGTTCAAGTTCTCAAAGCTCATGATCTTTGTCACGCTCCCCGGCCTCGTGTTCGGTCCCATATCCGGCGTTTTCATCGACAGATGGAACAAGAAGAAAGTTCTCTTCTTCTGCGACCTGATGAGAGGGTCGTTGGTTCTCCTCATACCCTTCATTCCCTCATCCAACGTCATCTTCGCCGTCGTGTTTCTTGTCTTCTCTGCGGGCCTGTTCTACTCGCCGGCAAAGAACGCTCTCGTTCCCAGCGTGATAGCGAAGAGAAAGATACTGATGGCGGGTTCGGTCACAACCTTCACGGCGAGAGCTTCGACGGTGATCGGCGCCGTTGCGGGCGGAATGATAGTGGGCTACTTCGGCTGGAGAACAAGCTTCTATCTCGATTCCATTTCCTACGTTTTCTCGGCGGCGATGTTGCTTCTCGTGACTTATCATCCTGCGGCGCGCCCGGAAGAGGAAATCGTGTCCTCTATTCCGACTCCCCGGTTGGGTGGATTCCAGGTTTTTTTGAGGGAGTCCAAGAAGCTTTTCTTGGAAGTGTGGGAGGGAATAAAGTTTGCTTTCTCACACAAGCCCACCGTGTTTGTTTTCTCGAGCGCAATCGCGATGGCTCTTGCGGGAGGCAGCCTCTACGTTCTCGTTATTGTCTTGGTGAAGGAAGTGTTGGGTAAGGGAATAGAGGGGCTCGGCACATTGATCGGCTCGCTCGGCGTGGGCATGATACTTGGCTCGGTGATAACCGGTAGATTCGGGCACGTCACCACACAGAGACGCATTGTCCTTTGGGGACTCGCAGTGTTTGCCGCTCTGATCGTGGTTTTCGCCAGAGTGAAGAGCCTCGTGTGGATGAACACACTGGCGTGTATTTCCGGTGTGGCGCTGTCACCGGTGCTGATTTGTCTCGACACGTTGCTTCAGAAGTCCGTGCCGCAGCAATTTCGTGGAAGAGTTTTCAGCGCGCGTGACGCGATTCTCAACGGAGGGTTTCTTATTTCGAGCGTCCTCATCGGTCTCCTGGCAGAGAATCTGGACAAGGCGAAAACGTTGACCTTTGTCGGCGTTGCGCTTCTGGCGGTCGTGATTGTCGTAAGGCAAACGTCGAGAGGGCTGACAGAGGAGTAGCGGGGTATCTAAACAAGACGAAAGGAGTGGTCTGAATGAGCCGTAACGTCAAGATTGTCGCCTGGGTGCTGGTGGCGGTGATCGTCGCAATCTTCGTGGTCGCAATTCCCAAGTTTCCGAAGATGGCTGAGAAAAGGGAGAAGGAAGCCCTCAGAACCGCGAGGGAGGAGGTCGAACCGGGCAAGAGAATTGTGAATCTCGTGTCGTTTCTCAAGGCGCATCCGAAAGGCAAGTACAGGGGCTACGCTCACGTCTACGTGTTCGACGCGTATTTGAGCGACCTTAAAGACACGACGAAGGCCCTCTCCTACGCAAGAGAAATCCTTGCGTCCGGCGAAACACTGGAAGGAAAGGGACCCATCTATCCTTCGCTGTTTATGTTCTGGCGAGAGGTCGGCAAGGCGGACAGCGCGCTCGCAATCGCGAAGGAAGCGCTGGCGTTCAATCTCAAGGACAGCTCCATTTACAGCGACATGGGATATGCTCTGGCCGAGGCGGGCGAACAGCTGGAGTTGGCGATAGAGCTCGGCAAGAAGGCAGTTGGTCTCGCGAAGGACGAGGCTACCAAGGCCTACGCTTACGAAGGTCTCGGATGGGCCTATATGAAGGCGGGCAGGATTGCCGAAGCCACAGACGCACTCAAGAACGCGGTCAAATCGGCAGGCGAAGACGTGGATGAGTCCACGGTGCAGCATCTGGGCGAAGCGTATCTCGCGGCCGGTAAGGTAGAGGATGCAATAGCAACATATCTGGATTTGATGGCGAGAGGACAGTACGACGACGTTCGAGACAAGCTTGACAGCCTCTACACCGCGACGAGCCGTTCCACCGCCGACCTGGACAGGGACATCAAATCACGGAGAGAGCAGAGACTGAGCCCTGCTCCTCAATTCGCGCTCCGTGACACGCAGGGCCTGATCAAGACCCTTTCGGGCTACAAGGGCAAGGTTGTTCTGCTCAATTTCATGCAGCCTACTTGAGGACCTTGCGTCGCGGAGTTTCCGCGACTCGAGGAGCTCGCCAAAGAGTTCCCGTCCGCTCAATTCGCCGTCGTCTCTGTTGACGTCTCCAATCAGAAGAAAAGAACTATCAAGGTAGTGAGCGATACCGGCGTGAGTTTCCCGGTGCTTCTTGACAACAGGTCCGTTGGAAGGAAGCTCTACAAAGTGAGAGGGACACCCACGACGCTGATAATCAACGGCGACGGCTTTGTGGCCTTTAGGCATGTGGGCTACTCCGACGGCATGGAGGAGATTCTCAAGAAGGAGATTCAAGGCTTGTTGGCGGGTCCAGCGTAAGTCGGCCACAAGATGCCTTCGAGGCTCGGCCTTGGCTTGCGACCCGGCGAGGCCACTGGAGGGGTTTGCCGTAGTAAGGCAGACCCCTCTCTCGTTCTCGGGTCATGCAACGGGCGGGCCGTCGCGCGTCCGGTGGGCCGTCGCGAGGCGCGAGCCCTGCGAACCTCCCCGTACCCCGGTGCGCGCTACCTTGTTGCTCGACTGTCGGTTAGGCCGTCTTCCTTGCCTCTCGGCACCGTATTGCTTTTCGGATTCGATGTGTTATACTGATGTGTTATACTTAAGTAAGAGGAAGCACGCCCGCGAGAGTGGCGGAACTGGCAGACGCGCTGGACTTAGGATCCAGTGAGGAGACTCATGGGGGTTCAAATCCCCCCTCTCGCACCAACTCGCGAGTTGCGTCCTTGGGACTTCGGTTCCTTGAGGCCGGGATTTCCCGAGGTTGTATTGCGTTACTCAAGAAGGAGGTCTGATGAAGGTTCAAGTGGAAGAAGGGACACTCTGGAAACGTACTCTCAAGATTGAGATTCCTCCTGAACGGGTGAGCAAGGAGATGGAGGAGGTTGTCAAGGAGTTCAGGAACAGACTCGAAATCCCCGGCTTTCGAAAGGGGCGGGCGCCTCTGGGATTGGTTGAGGCTCAGTTGGGAAGCGGGTTGGACGTAGAGTTCTTGAAGAGAGTTGTCCCTCGCGCGTACGAGGAGGCACTTCGCGAAGCGCAGCTTGAGCCGATCTGTGACCCCAGTTTCGACGACATCAGCTTCAAGCGCGGCCAGGCGCTCACCTTCACGGCCACGTTTGAAGTGAAACCGCAGGTAGAGGTCTCCGGCTACAAGGGGCTCGGGCTGGAGAAAATAGAGTTCGAGATAAGTGACGACGACATGGAGAGGGCGCTGGAGGAAGTGAGAAAAAGCAATCCCGAGTTCGTCGCAATAGCCAGGGAGGCCAGAGAAGGCGACCTCGTTGTCATTGACTACGAAAGGCTAGGCAAGACGGAGGGCGCCCAGGAGTCGTCGAAAGTTCAGAGCTACGCCGTGGTGCTGGGTTCGCACACGCTTCTCGACGAAATCGAGAAGGCTCTCGAGGGAGCCGTGGCCGGTGACGAAAAGAAAGTAAGGGCGAATCTGCCTGCGAGCCACTCCGACAAGAAGCTTGCAGGAAGCTCGATCTCCTTCAGGATCAAGGTGAAGGAAATAAAGGAACGCAAGGAGGCGGTTCTTGACGACGAATTCTCGAAGAGGCTTGGCGCGACAGGCGGTCTCGAAGAGCTGCGCGCGAGGGTAAAGCTCGAGCTCGACGGGAAGGCCATAATGCGTTCGCAGGAGTTGCTTGAATCCAGTCTCTTCGACGAGCTTTCCTCCATGAATACCTTTGATCTGCCCGAATCGATGGTTGAACGCATGCTCGGACACATTCTCGAAAAGCAGGATCCCGACGTTTCTCCGAAAGACGACGCCAAGCTCCGGGAGGAGCTCAAGCCTTCGATCATGCGCTTCATCAAACGGCTGATAGTAATCCAGCAGGTGGCCAAACAAGAGAGCATTCAGGTGACCGATAAGGACGTGGATGACGAGATCGCGCGAATCGCCGCGTACCAGCAGTTGAAACCGGAGGAGGTCAAGGAGCGCCTGCAGGGTGAGACGGAGCTAGGCCGGCTCAGGGACAATCTGTTGGAGAGAAGGGTGATCGATTCTCTCGTTTCTCAAGCGAACGTGAAGATCGTGAAGCAACCACTGCCGAAACCGGAGGGTAATTGAAATGTCTCTTGTACCGATCGTAGTTGAACAGACTGGAAGAGGGGAAAGGGCATACGACATATTCTCGAGACTTCTCAAGGACAGGATCGTCTTCATGGGTTCCGTGATAGACGACGTTGTGGCGAATCTGGTCATAGCCCAGATGCTCTTTCTCGAGGCAGACGATCCGGACAAGGATATACATCTCTACATACACAGCCCCGGAGGGCTGGTTTCTGCGGGTCTTGCGATATACGACACGATGCAATTCATCAAGCCCGCCGTCGTCACTATCTGTATGGGGCAGGCGTCCAGCATGGGGGCGGTGCTTCTGGCTGCGGGTACAAAGGGAAAGCGCTCGGCTCTCCCGCACTCCAGGATCATGATTCACCAGCCCGCGGGGGGCAGCCAGGGGCAGGCGTCCGACCTCGAGATTTACACCAAGGAAATCTTGACGCTTCGGGAGCAGGTCAACGAAATTCTGTCGAAGCACACGGGTCAGCCCATAGAAAGAATAAGGAAGGACACCGACAGGAATTTCTTCATGTCGGGCGAAGAGGCTAAGACGTATGGCCTTGTTGACGATGTGATTGTTAAGAGAGCGTAGGAAGGAAGTAGGCAGTCATGAAGAAGAGGGCCGCTTCTCCGCATCCGATTCGTTGCTCATTCTGCGGCAGGGGACAGGACGAAGTCACGCGGCTGGTCTCGGGTCCTTCCGTCTACATTTGCAGCGAATGCGTCAAGCTTTGCAGCGACATTCTTGAGGGCGAGCTCGAAGAAAAACAGCCCCTTCAGAAAGAGAGCCTTTCCAAGCCGGCCGATATAAAGAAGGTTCTCGACGAATATGTGATAGGGCAGGAGTTGGCCAAGAAGATACTCTCCGTCGCAGTTTACAATCACTACAAGCGTATTTTCAACCCTTCCACTTCTCACGACGTCGAAATCGAGAAGAGCAACATATTGCTGGTGGGGCCGACGGGGACGGGCAAGACATTGCTCGCGAGAACCCTGGCCAGCTTTCTCAGGGTGCCGTTTGCGATCGTTGACGCCACGTGTCTGACTGAGGCAGGCTACGTCGGCGAAGACGTCGAGAATATTCTCGTGCGGCTTCTCCAGGCCGCCGATTTTAATCTGATGAACGCCCAGCACGGGATTGTCTACATAGACGAGATAGACAAGATCGCGAGGAAGAGTGACAATCCCTCCATCACGAGGGACGTTTCCGGAGAGGGAGTGCAGCAGGCGCTTCTCAAGATTCTGGAGGGAACCGTTGCAAACGTGCCTCCCCAGGGGGGCAGAAAACACCCGCAGCAGAAATACATCGAGGTCGACACCAAGGAAATACTCTTCATCTGCGGGGGCGCTTTCGAAGGGCTTGAGAAGATAATTGAGAAGAGAATAGGGCGTAAGGTCATGGGCTTCGGAGCCGAGATAAAGAGCAAGTCCCAGAAAAGCTACGGGGAGATCCTGTCGCTCATAGAACCTGAGGACTTGCTGAGGTTCGGTCTCATACCCGAGCTCGTGGGCAGACTTCCGATCGTTGCTCCTTTCCACGAGCTCGACCAGGATTCGCTCGTCGAAATACTGACGCGGCCGAGAAACGCTCTCGTGAAACAGTATCAGAGATTCTTTGACATGGAGGGCATAAGGCTCGAGTTCACCGAAGATGGGTTGCGAGCAGTCGCGAAGCTAGCGATGAAGCGCAAAACAGGCGCCAGGGGTCTCAGGGCCGTGCTCGAGGAATCCATGCTGGACGTGATGTACGACCTTCCCTCGCGCACCGACGTCGTGGCCTGTACAATCACCAAAGAAATGATTCTTGACAAGACGCCCGCCCTCCTGACGTTCAGAGGCGAGAGAAAAAAGAAGGAGGCGTGAACGACAAATGCTGGTAATAAAGCGCGGTGACGAAGTCTTCGAGATCGACGACAAGCTACCACTTCTTCCGCTGAGGGACGTCGTTATATTCCCCTACATGACGATTCCGCTCCTCGTGGGAAGGGTTCCATCGGTGAACGCCATAGAGGAAGCCGTCGCCAGCGACAGGATGGTGTTCGTTGCCACGCAGAAGCGGCCGGAAATCGCGGATCCCACGAGGGACGAACTCTACAGGGTGGGAACCGTCGTCAGGATCCTTCAACTGTCGAGACATCCCAACGGCACGATGAGAGTACTCGCAGAGGGAATCTGTCGGGGCAGGGTGCGCCGTTTCCACATAGGAAAGGAAATGTACTACGTAAACATCGTCCTCATGAAGGAGGAGAGCCAGAGTTCGCCACAGACAGAGGCTCTGATGAGAAGCGTGGTGAGCTCTTTTGGCGAATACGTGCGGCTCAGCAGGCGCATCTCCGATGAGATATTCATGACCGTCAGCAACATGACTGACGCCACCTGTCTGGCTCACACGGTGGCCGCGCATCTCTTCCTCAAGGTCAGCGCGAAGCAGGAGCTCCTCGAGATAGAAGATGTGTCCGAGCGGCTCAAGGCTCTGTGCCGCGTGCTCACTTCTGAGCTCGAGATCCTCAAACTCGAGCGTAAGATCGAGGGACAGGTTCGCAGCCAGGTGCACAAGAACCAGAAGGAGTTCTATCTCAACGAGCAACTCAAGGCCATTCGCAAAGAGTTGGGATATCAGAACGAGTTTTCAAACGAGCTCGAAGAACTCGCCCAGCAGATAAAGAAAGCCAAGATGCCCAAGGAAGTGAACGAGAAGGCCATGAAGGAGTTAGACAGGCTGAGCAAGATGTCCTTCATGTCACCGGAGGCAACCGTCGTGCGCAACTACATCGACTGGCTTGTTGCGTTGCCCTGGGCAAAGAGAACCGACGACAACCCGGACATGAAGGCCGTCGAGGATGTGCTCAACGAAGACCATTACGGGCTTAAGAAGGTGAAGGAGCGCATACTGGAGTACATCGCCGTCCTCAAGCTTACAGGTTCGCTCAAGGGTCCGATCATATGCTTTGTCGGTCCTCCGGGGGTCGGGAAGACGTCTCTTGGGAAGTCCATCGCGAGAGCCCTGGGAAGGAAGTTCGTCAGAATGTCGTTGGGCGGTGTCCGGGACGAGGCGGAGATACGCGGGCACAGACGGACGTACATCGGTTCGCTTCCGGGGCGCATCGTTCAGTCCATAAAAAGGGCTGGCTCGATGAACCCCGTCTTTCTGCTGGACGAGGTGGACAAGCTCGGCGTTGATTTCAGGGGCGATCCCGCTTCCGCGCTGCTCGAAGTTCTGGATCCCGAGCAGAATTGCACGTTCACAGATCACTATCTTGAAGTGGAGTTCGATCTCTCGCAGACGATGTTCATAACGACTGCGAACGTGCTTCACACGATACCGCCTGCCTTGCAGGACAGGATGGAAATATTGAGACTGCCCGGCTACCTTGAGTACGAGAAGGCGGAAATAGCCAAGGGTTTCCTTGTCCCCAAGCAGCTTGCCGCAAACGGTCTGCGCGATTCCGATTGCAGCTTCACCTCGGGCGCGCTGCGCACAATGATAAACGAGTACACGCGCGAAGCGGGTGTGAGGAGTCTGGAGAGAGAAATCGCTTCCGTGTGCAGGAAGGTGGCCAAACGAAAGGCGGCGGGGAAGGCGAAGAGGAAAGTGGTCGTTACCGGCAAGAGGCTCCAGGAGTTTCTTGGCGTGCCGAAGTACATGGACAGCGTGGTGGAGCAGAAAGCCCGGACCGGTATTGCGACCGGGCTCGCTTGGACCGAAGCCGGCGGCGACGTGCTCACGGTTGAAGTGAGCGTGCTGCCCGGCAAGGGTGAACTCCTTCTCACGGGCAAGCTCGGCGAGACAATGAGAGAGAGCGGTCAGGCCGCCCTGAGCTACGCGCGTTCGAGGGCCACGGTCCTCGGTCTTGACAGGGGCTTCTACAAAGAAGTGGACGTGCACGTTCATGTTCCCGAGGGTGCCATGCCCAAGGATGGACCTTCGGCAGGAATTACGATGGCCGTCGCTCTTGTTTCCGCTCTAACGGGGGTTCCGACGCGCAAGGACGTCGCCATGACGGGAGAGATTACTCTGCGGGGCAACGTGCTGCCCGTGGGTGGTCTCAACGAGAAATTGGTTGCTGCGAGGCGCGCCGGTATAGAGACCGTGCTTATTCCCAAGCTGAACGAGCGCGAGTTGACGGAGCTTCCGGCCGAGGTTCGAAACAGCCTGAACATAGTGGGCGTTGAGACGATGGACGAGGTGTTGCAACTCGCCCTGGACATGGAGAGAGGCAAGCTTTACTTGGCCAAAGAATCTCGCCAGGACGAAGCCTCCCCGGCCCACTGAACGTTGAGCGCGTCGCAGAGCTGCCCTGCTTGACTCTTCCGGACTCTCTGAAAGGAGTGCGCAATGCCCGCCGTTGTCCTGGTCGGTATGCAGTGGGGAGACGAGGGCAAGGGTAAGGTCGTCGACATCCTTTCTGAGGGAGCCTCCGTAGTGGTTCGATACCAGGGCGGGGCGAACGCCGGCCACACAGTTGTGATCGGGGACAAGGAATACGTGCTCCATCTTGTGCCGTGCGGCATCCTGAGGCCCGGGAAAACTTGTTACATCGGGAATGGAGTGGTGATCGATCCCGAAGCCCTTTTCCGCGAGATATCTTCGCTCGAGAACCAGGGTATCCAAGTTCGGGACAGGCTCTTTGTGAGTCTTTCCTCCCACGTAATCATGCCTTACCACAGGCTCTCTGAAAAGGTGTTGGAGGAAATACTCGGCGAGAGAAGAATCGGCACCGCAGGAAGGGGAATCGGACCTGCTTACAGAGACAAGGCCGCCAGAGTCGGCGTACGGATTTGCGATCTCTTTGATCGTCGTGTCCTGCGCGACAAGATAGCGGTGCTTGCCCAACAGGCGAGGGCATTCGCGGAGCAACTGGTTGCGCACAACGAGGTCAACGTCGTCGCAGCCTCCGGATCGCGGGCCCGTTTGGCGGCGGGTGACTTCCTGGACGAACGCTGTGTCGAAGAGCCCTCGGAAGTGTTCGAAAGATACGTCGCCTTGGGTGAGAAGATTCGACCCATGGCGACGGACGTTTCGCGAGAGGTCAACCGTGCCCTCGATGAAAGGAAGACTGTTTTGTTCGAGGGGGCGCAGGGTACTCTTCTTGACGTTGACCACGGTAGTTACCCCTACGTCTCGTCCTCAAGTGCGTCCGCGGGAGGGGCGTGTACGGGGACGGGAGTGGGTCCGACTAGAATCGACGAGGTTGTTGGAGCCGCAAAAGCCTACACCACAAGGGTGGGGAACGGTCCTTTCCCGACCGAGCTGTCTCCCGAGGCGTCTGAGACACTGAGGGAGGCTGGAGCCGAGTACGGAGCGACGACTGGAAGGCCCCGCAGGTGCGGTTGGTTCGACGCGGTCGTCGTGAGACACTCCGTCCTCGTCAACGGTGCGTCCAGGCTGTACCTCACAAAACTCGACGTTCTTGACGGACAAAGTGAACTCAAGATCTGTACGGGATATCGCTACGAAGGTAGCGTGCTCAGCGAGTTCCCCGCCAGTCTTGAGGCGATGTTCAAGGTCGAACCCGTTTATGAGATTCTTCCGGGCTGGCGACGGCCCGTCAAGGGCGCCAGACGGAAGGAGGAGTTGCCGGTCGAGGCCTTGAGTTACGTGAGACGAATAGAGGAACTCACCGGCGTCGGAATCGCCGGCGTTTCAGTTGGTTCTGCGAGGGAAGAAATGGTACTCTGCAACTAGAGCGTTGGACAAGGCCCGTTAGCTCAGGCGGTAGAGCACCTGCCTTTTAAGCAGGGAGTCGCTGGTTCGATTCCAGCACGGGTCACATTGGGGGCGGCCAAGGCCGCCCCTCTCTTAAAACGTTTCCACACGACGAGGAGGTCAGGCATGAAGACATTTCTGCACGGAATCGTCTTGTCGATCGTTTCCGTGATGTTGGCCGCTTCCTTCTCTCCGTTGCCTGCCGCTGCTTTTACCGGTCAAGTTTCTCAGGAACTGCCGGCGCCGTGCGGCTACGCAACCGGTTTGGCTTGGGACGGCGGGCACCTCTGGGTTTCTGACTGGAAAGAGGCCAAGGCCTTCAAAGTCGACCCCTCCGACGGAGAAGTTCTGGAGTCGGTCGAACTGCCGTGCGCGAGACCTGAGGACATAGTCTATGCGGACGGGTGCTTGTTCGTCTGCGACGCCACCTCAGCGCTGATTTACAGACTGGACCTCGCCACAGGCATAGTCGTCAAGAGCTATCCCGCCCCTCAGTCGGCACCGTCTGCCCTGGCGTGGGACGGGGAGAATCTCTGGGTTGCCGACAGGGGGAGCGACACGATCTACAAATTGAATCCTTCTGACGGGACAACACTTGACTATTTCCCCGCACCCGCGGGCGATACGGAAGGACTCACGTGGGACGGAAAGTATCTCTGGGCGGCCGACAGGGTGAGAGATGAGCTCTACATGTTGAGCTCTCTCGACGGCACCGTCATCATGGTAGTGCGTTCACCCGGTCCTTATCCCACGGGCCTGGTCTTTGACGGGAAATTTCTGTGGAACGTGGACTTTCAGAATGATCTGCTCTACAAACTGAACTATGACGACGGTGAGGACGTCTACACGACGGATGCCACCGACAGGCAGATGACGTTTGTTCACCGGTTCACGAATCTCGGCCCCGGCGTCGTTACGACTGCGGAGGTCTTCCTTGCCATACCGGAGGACTCAATCCCCGGACAAAAGCTCCTCGGCCCCGTTCGCTTCCAATCCGAACCAAACAAGTTCGACATCGACGAATGGGGACAGAAGGTCGCCGTCTATGAGTCTCGCGACCTGAAGCCGGGAGAGACGAAAGAGACAAGCTACACCGTGAGGGCCTCGATCGGCGTTCGAAGGTTCTGCATCTTCCCCGACAAGGTGGGTGGTCTTGGGGGCGTGCCTCTATCAATCCGAAAGGCCTACACCGCGGACGGGAGTCGCTATCGCATTTACCAACCTCTGATCGCTGAGACGGCGAAGGAGATAGTCGGCGAGGAGAAGAACCCTTACTGGATCGCTCGGAAGATCTGCAAGTGGGTGCAGGACCACGTTGAATACGAGAGGGCAGGCGGATGGGACATCGCTGAGACTCTCGTGAAACGCGGAACGGGCTCCTGTTCAGAATATTCGTTCCTTTACATAGCCCTTTGCCGTGCGGCAGGACTGCCGGCTCGTTACGAAGGGAGCGTCGTGGTGCGGGGAGACGACGCATCCATGGATGATGTCTTCCACAGATGGTGCGAGGTCTACCTACCCAACTACGGCTGGATTCCAATCGATCCGAGCGGGGGAGACAGCCCCGTCCCTTCTAATCAGGGCAGGGCCTTCGGGATGTTAGGGAACAAGTATTTTGTCACGACGCACGGCGGCGGCGACTCGAGGTATTTGGGTTGGGATTACAATTACAGCTCGCGGTTTTCGTACAGGGGAAAGTGTGACGTGAAGGAAGAAGCCTTCGCTCTGTGGGAGCTCGCCGGCGAGGCCTCGGGCACTTCCAGTGAATTATCAGGAAAAGCCTGTAAACCGAAATAGTACATAGAATAACGCTGTTGGCAATTGGGGTGAAACTGTCTTGAGAATCGGACTTGTGGGACTACCTTTGAGCGGCAAGAGCACGGTCTTCAATGCGCTCACTCGCGGCACGGCTCGCACCGGCATTTTCTCGGCCGCGAGGGAAGAGGTCCACGTGGGCGTGGTGGAGGTGCCCGACGAGAGGGTGGACATTCTCTCGAAGATTCTTCGCCCGACCAAGACAACGAGGGCGAAAATAGAGTACGTGGACGTGGTAGGAATAGAGCAGGGAGCGGCGAGAAAGACCGACGCGGCCGTACAATTCCTTGCGCCCGTGCGCCAGACGGACGCGTTACTCCACGTGACGAGAGCATTCTTGGACGGAAGCGTTCCTCATCCTCTTGGCAGTATCGACGGCTCGAGAGACGTGAAGGCGCTGGAAGAAGAGTTCATCATCGCGGACCTGCTTGCCGTAGAAAAGCGTCTGGAAAAAGTCGTCAAGCTTGCGTCCGTCGGAAAAAAACCGGAAGAGAAGGGCGAGCCCGAGATACTCGAAAAGTGCCGCAAGTATCTGCTTGAAGAAACGCCGTTGCGGGAGGTTGAATTCACACAAGAGGAAGAGAAGCTCTTGAGAGGGTTTCAGTTTCTCTCTCTCAAGCCCCTGCTGGTGGTCGTGAACGTTGGCGAAGAGGTGGACGAGACCAAGTTTGTAGAAACGGCGGGAACCTGGACGGGCAAGAAGCGCGGAGTTGTGTCGCTTTGCGGAAGGCTCGAGATGGAGATTGCGAGTGCACCTCCACAGGACGCTGCCGAACTCATGGAACTCGCGGGACTCTCCGAACCGGCGTCTTTGAAGGTAATAAGGGCCTCTTATCAGCTCTTGGGCCTCATCACGTTCTATACGACGGTCCACTCGGAGCTCACAGCCTGGCCCATCGCAAAGGGGACACCCGCTGCCAGAGCCGCGGGTGAGATTCACACTGATCTCGAAAAGGGCTTCATAAAGGCCGAGGTCATAGCTCTTGACGATCTGGTTTCTTGCGGCTCGATTGCGAAAGCAAGGGAAAAGGGGCTCCTCAGGGTCGAAGGAAGAAGCTACGAGGTCAAGGACGGGGACGTGCTGACCATACGATTCAACCCATGATGGCGAGGAACATTCCATGAAGGACGACAGATACGAAAAAAGCGATCTGGTCGAGGCATTCGTGGCTCCGGATGAACTCTTGGCCACGATGATCAAGGACATGCTCGAATCAGAAGGCATAGACGCCACCATCCGCTGCGATCAGATCGTCTGCTACGACAGCATAGCCAAGGCCGGGAGGGGCTACTGGGGTAAGGTCTTTGTGAGGGGTGAGGATCGAGAACGGGCCAAGGAACTTGTCGCCGAGTTTCTGAAAGCGGGGGAGGCGTCTGAGCAAGGGACGGGAGACTCCGAGCAGGTGACCGGCGACGACGAGGAAGGCGAGACACGATTGTCTTGACAGGCGTGGATCGGATTTGCTAGTCTGTAGTACGTTAGAGGCAGATCCTTCGGGGCGGGGTGAGAGTCCCCACCGGCGGTAAAGCCCGCGAGCCGAGGAACGAAACAGGCGATCGTCAGGCCAAGAATGGCCCTGGGCGATCGAGCTCGTTCTGGTGCAGATCCGGGGTGGCTCCGGAGCCGACAGTGAGAGTCTGGATGGAAGAAGGATAAGCGTCGATTTTGGCAGAAACGAATTCTGACAAGAACGAAGTGAGTTTGCTTTGCCCCGCAGGTCTTTGCCTGCGGTTTTTTCGTTTGAAAGCGCGGAGCTCGTTTCTACGTGCAGGCCTGGCCGGAAGATCCAGGCGCCCTGCGGTCTCGACATGACAAACGTGAGGCATCCGGACGCGACATCGAGTCCGGCACAACTTGAAGAATTCATGAGGCTGGCTCTCAGGCTGGCCTCCGGAGGACGCGGGAAAACCTCGCCCAACCCCATGGTGGGAGCGGTCGTGGTGCGCGCCGGCAAGGTGGTCGGGACCGGATGTCACCGTTACCCGGGAGGACCTCACGCGGAGGTGGTGGCCATAGAGAAGGCGGGGAAACTGGCCAAGGGGAGCGCGCTTTTCGTTACCCTCGAACCCTGCTGCCACTACGGTCGCACCCCTCCCTGTGTCACGAAGATAGTAGAAGCTGGGATAAGCGGAGTCTTCGCGAGCATCGTCGACCCCGACCCGAGAGTGAGGGGCAAGGGGTTCAGGTTTCTGAGGCAGCAGAAGGTCAAGGTGAACGTGGGCCTTCTCGCTGAAGAGGCCGGCAAGCTCAACGAAGCCTACATCAAATGGGTGACCGAGAAACGTCCGTTTGTGGCCGTCAAGGTGTGCGAGAGTCTTGACGGACGGATCGCCACTTCAAGCGGCCAATCGCGTGGTCTCGGCTCTGAGGAAGAGATAGAGTTTGCTCACGCTCTTCGCGCCAGGTATGATGCAGTTCTTGTGGGGGTGGGTACCGTCCTCGCGGACAACCCCAAGCTCACGGTCAGAAACGTGAGAGGCCGCAACCCTCACAGAATCGTTCTGGATTCGCGCCTCAGGACGCCCGTTTCTTCAAAGATGCTCAAGCGCGACGGGAACGAAAGGGTGATCGTAGTTTCGGTCGAGGGTGTAGCGAAGACGAGAGTTGAAGCCCTCGAGTCAAGGGGAATCGAGGTGTGGACCCTGCCTGGGAAGAAGGGAAGGGTGAATCTCGAGAGTTTTCTCTCCGAGGCCGCCGGTCGCTCCATCCAGAGCATTCTGGTCGAAGGCGGTAGCGACGTGATAACCTCTTTCTTGAAGGGAAAACTTGTAGACAAGGTCTACGTCGCCATCGCCCCCAAGATACTGGGCGGAACCCAGCGCGTCTCTTGGCCGAAGGAGCTGGGTATTCGAAGCGTCACCCGGGGCCTCGGGCTGAAGGAACTGCGCGTGAGAAGATTGGGGACCGACATACTGGTGGAGGGTTACCTGTGAGGAATCGTCGGAGGCGCGGCGCACTCCTAGCGTGCAGCGGCGCCGGACAGACTGCGTGAGGGAGAACGAATGTTCACTGGTATCATCGAGGTAATTGGGAGCGTCAGCTCCATTCAAAGAAGCGCAGGAGGCTTTTCGGTCACCATAGAAGCCCCAGGCGTCGCGCAGGACACCAAGGCGGGCGAAAGCGTCAGCGTGAACGGCGCCTGCCTGACCGTGGCGAGTCTGATGTCAGAGCGTGCCTTCTCGGTCGAAGTCGTGGCCGAGACTCTCGAAAAAACCAATCTCGTGTTTCTCAAGTCCGGCGACCGCGTGAATCTCGAAAGGTCTCTCAAGCTCGGCGACAGACTGTCGGGCCATCTGGTCCTGGGTCACGTGGACGGCGTAGGTGAGGTGACCGGTATCAGGCAGACCGGCGCGGGGAAGACAATGAACATAGAGATTCCCTCCGAGCTTGTGCGTTACTTCGCTCTCAAGGGTTCGATGGCACTCGACGGGGTCAGTCTCACGATCAGCGGACTTTCCGGGAGAAGCGTTGAAGTTTCTCTCATTCCCTTCACGCTCAAGTCCACGATCGTCGGGAGCTACACGTCGGGGAGAAAAGTGAACGTCGAGGTGGACGTGATCGCCAGATACCTGGAGAGTCTTCTCGTCGATAATGGAGGGCGTCGAGGACGTTCTTTCGAGAAGGGTCTCACGCTGGATTTCTTGAAGGAGAAGTGGTTGTGATGGAGTGGAAGACCGATGCCGAGGCAAGGTCAAGCAGCTTTGCAGCAATCTCGGAAGCCATCGGGGACATCAGGGCCGGTAGGATGCTCATCGTCGTGGACGACGAGGACAGGGAGAACGAGGGTGACCTCGTGGTCGCCGCGGAAAAGGTGACTCCGGACGCCATCAACTTACTGGCAAAGCATGCGAGAGGTCTGATATGCGTCCCCATGACTGCCCAGCGGTTGGACGAACTGGGTCTGGGGCCCATGGTTGCCGCCAACACTGCGAAGATGGGAACGCCCTTCACCGTGTCCGTAGACGCGGTCGCCAATACTACTACCGGCATCTCCGCCTTCGACAGAGCGCAGACGGTCCGCGCTCTCATCGATCCCGAGACTAGACCGGAGGACCTGGCAAGGCCGGGTCACATTTTTCCTCTGAGGGCCGCCGAGGGGGGCGTGCTTCGCAGGGCGGGTCACACGGAGGCCGTTGTGGACTTGATGAGGCTCTCGGGCATGTACGAGGCCGGTGTCCTTTGCGAAATAATGGACGAAGACGGTCAGATGGCGCGGCTTCCTCAGCTCGTCAGAATGGCCGAACAGTTTAGGGTGAGAATTGTGACTATCAGGGACCTCATCGAATACCGTCGACAGACGGAGAAACTGGTGACGGCCGTGGCGAGGACTAAGCTGCCCACTCAGGTCGGGGAGTTTGACCTCATTCTTTACGAAAGCAGTCCCGACCTCGAACATCATGTCGCTCTGGTAAAGGGTGACGTGTCGAGCGGAGGGAGTGTTCTGGTGCGGGTCCATTCGCAGTGTCTCACGGGCGATGTGTTTCACTCTCTTCGCTGTGACTGCGGGGAACAGATGGAGAGGGCTCTCGAGATGATTCAGAAGGAGGGGCGGGGCGTCTTTCTCTACATGAGACAGGAAGGCAGGGGAATAGGTCTTGCGAACAAACTCAAGGCTTACGAGCTTCAGGACCAGGGCGCCGACACGGTTGAGGCAAACCTGAGATTGGGGTTTCCTGCCGACCTGAGGGACTACGGAATAGGCGCACAGATTCTTGCGGATCTGGGGTTGAGAGAGATCAGACTCCTCACAAACAACCCGAAGAAGGTCGTAGGGCTGGAAGCGTACGGACTCAAGATCACGGAAAGGGTACCCATCGAGGTCGGCGTTCATGCCGCCAACAGAAATTATCTTGCCACAAAGAGGGACAAGCTTGGCCACATACTGGGACTCGATGGGGGTCAGGCTTCATCAGGGAGCACGAATCGCTGCGACTGAACGTGGAAGGAGGAGAAATGACACCGAGAGTATTCAAGGGTAATCTTGACGCAAGCGGGAAGAGGTTCGCTTTGATCGTGAGCCGTTTCAACGAGTTCATTTCGCAGAAGCTTCTCGAGGGCGCGATGGATTGTCTCCAGAGGCACGGCTGCGACGAGAAGGCGGTGGACATTTACTACGTGCCGGGCAGTTTTGAGATTCCTTCTCTTGCGAAGCGTCTTGCGGGAAAGAGGGAGCGAGATCGATATCATGCCATTCTGGCCCTCGGTGCCGTCATAAGGGGTGACACGCCGCACTTCGAGTTTGTGGCCTCCGAGGTGGCAAAGGGGGTGGCCTCGGTTTCGCTGGACACGGGAATCCCGGTAATTCTTGGTGTAATTACCGCAGACAATCTTGAACAGGCCATCGAGCGCGCAGGCACGAAGGCGGGGAACAAAGGCTGGGACGCGGCAATTTCCGCCATCGAAATGGCGAATCTTTTTGAGATCTGCGGCTGATGAAACGGAGAGAGGCACGAGAGATCACGTTCAGGATTCTCTACCAGGCCGAGATAGGAGGCTTCGAGCTTGAAGCGACGCTGTCTCAAGTCTTCAAGGAACTGAAGCCGTCGGCTGAGGTGTCGAAGTACGTTTCCCTCCTTGCAGACCAAATAGGGACTCACAAGACGGAAATAGACGGCGTCATTTCGGACGTGTCCATGCACTGGCGACTTGAAAGAATGGCGGTGACGGACAGAAACATCCTGAGGATCGCGGTTTCCGAGCTTCTTTACATTCGTGAGGTTCCGGCTCGAGTGGCAATTGACGAGGCGATCGAGTTGGCCAAGAAATACGGCGACGAAGGCTCGGGACGTTTTGTGAACGGAATACTGGACACCGTGGCCAGAAGGTACAGGGCCGAGGAGCTTCTGGAGAGAGGAACAAAGGACGGACTCACGCAAGCATGAGATACGCGATCATCTCTGACGTTCACGCAAACCTCGAGGCTCTGGAGGCCGTGCTGAAGGAGATAGACTCCTTGACCGCGGACAGAATCGTCTGTCTCGGAGACACGGTAGGCTACGGGGCAAACCCAAACGAGTGCACGGAGATCATCCGAGACCGAGCCGGCGTGGCCGTGCTGGGTAACCACGATCAAGCGGCCACGGATGGGACGAGCGTCGAGTGGTTCAATACTCATGCCCGGGCCGCGATCATCTGGACAAAGGAAGTATTGAAGCCCGAGTGCGCGGAATTTCTGAAGAATCTTCCCTACACGGCTTCCATAGACGGAGCCCGCCTGGTGCATGCGAACCCTTCGGAGCCCGGTGGTTGGAATTACATTTTTGAACCGACCGAAGCTTCGTACGAGTTTAGATGTTTTGACGAAAGAGTCTGCTTCATCGGGCATTCCCACTTTCCCCTCTTTTTTGTCAAGGAAGGGCGTTCCTGCAAGGCAGTGTTGCCCGAACCACTCAAGCTCGAACAGGACAAGAGGTACATAGTGAACGTGGGAAGCGTCGGACAGCCCAGGGATCACGTTCCCGCAGCGTCTTTTGCAACGCTGGACTTGCCCGAGGGGATTGTAGAATTCCGCAGAGTCGAGTACGATCGCCGGCTTGCGTACGAGAAGATCCTGAAGGCCGGGTTGCCTAGATTTCTTGCCGAAAGGCTTCTGGTCGGGGAGTGAGCGTTCGACCCTATGAGAGAATCTACGAGAGACGTCTGGGAGAGATACTGGGAAGTCCACGCGGACGCGGACGAGCTCTACTCAAACGAAGACAGAATCGTTAACCAGCTCGTGTCCTCTTGCCCAATCAAGGGACAGAGAGTCCTCGAGGTGGGGGCCGGTTCCGGGAGGGACAGCGTGAGATTGGTCCACCTGGGCGGTGCGGTTTTCGTGATTGACTACGCCGAGAGCTCTCTCGCGGTTGTTAGGAGAGAAGCGTCGGCCGCCGGTGTGGAGGTGCACCTGGTGCGCGGCGATGCTACCGGCATGCCTTTCAAAGACGCTTGTTTTGACGCCCTGTTTCACCAGGGCCTCATGGAGCATTTCCGAGATCCCTCCGGCCTTCTTGACGAGAACAGAAGGGTTCTCAAGACCGGGGGCGTCATTCTAGTGGACGTTCCCCAGAGATATCACATATATACGCTCGTCAAGCACTTTCTCATTTTCTTCGGGAAGTGGTTTGCCGGCTGGGAGACGGAATTTACCGTCGGTTCCCTCGAAAGACTGATCGCGTCCAGGGGATTCAGAGTGAAGTCTTCGTATGGAGATTGGATGGTGCCCGGGTTCTTCTACAGAGGATTCAGGTACGTGCTCAGGCAGTTGGGTGTTGCCAGACTTCCGAAGTATCCGAGGCCGGTGCCGCTGCTCTCGGGCCTGACGGACAGGTTCAGGAATTGGTTTCGCAAGAAGCGCCTCGCGTTCTACACTTTTGCCGTCGTCGGAACGGTCGCCAGAAAGGAATGAGGGTCACCCTTGAAGAGACTCAGAGTGCTTGCTTTCAATTGGCGAGACATTGAGAATCCGGAGGCCGGCGGCGCCGAAGTTCATCTTCACGAAATCCTGCGTTGGCTCGTGAAGCAGGGCCATTCCGTAACTCTTCTGTCCAGCTCCTTCAGGGGCTGCGCGCCGACCACGGAGATCGACGGCGTGCGAGTCTTGAGAAGGGGAAGGTGGTTCAATGCAAACCTTGCGTTGCCCCTCGCCTACTTGAGGGAGCTCAGGCGCGAGAATTTCGACGTCGTCCTGGAAGACATAAACAAGATACCATTCTACACTCCCTGCTTCGTCAAGGCCCCTGTTCTCGCCATCGTGCCTCACCTTTTCGGCACAACTGTGTTTCAAGAGGCTAGCTTTCCTTTCGCCATGTATGTATATTCCTATGAGCTACTCATTCCGTTCGTGTACCGGAATGTCAGGTTCATGGTGATCTCCGAAAGCACCAAGCGCGACCTCATCAAAAGGGGCGTACGGCCCGACAAGATTGACGTCGTCGAGTGTGGTCTCGACCACACCCTCTATAGAAAGATGGACGTGCCCCGAGATCCCAAACTTGTTCTTTATCTCGGGAGACTTAGAAAGTATAAATGTGTTCACCTTCTCATTAGAGCCATGATCAACGTCAGGGATTCCGTGCCCGGTGCGCGACTTGTGGTCGTTGGGGACGGACCGTACAAATCCGAGCTCGAAGATCTTGCGCGGGCGCTCGGCTTGAGCGAGACGGTTGAGTTCAGGGGGCACGTGAGTCCGGACGAAAAGGTGAAGCTTCTGTGCCAGGCCACGGTCGTGGCCAACCCGTCTCCCAAGGAGGGGTGGGGTCTTACGGTCGTGGAAGCCAATGCCTGCGGCGTGCCGGTCGTCGCCAGCAGCAGCCCGGGGCTCGTCGACTCCATAAGGGACGGAGAGACCGGCATCCTGGTGGAGCACGGAAACGTGGAACAACTTGCGCAAAGAATGGTAGAACTACTTGTGAATGACGAGCTAAGGGAGAGACTGTCAAGGGCGGCAGTCGAGTGGGCTGGCAGGTTTAGCTGGGAAGGTTGCGCAAGAAGAGCCGGAGGGCTGATTGAGCGGATCGTCGAGGCTGGCGAGGCCGAGGCGAGAACCTGTGGTCCGACAGGGTAACCTCAAGTGACTCAAAGGGTATCCATGAGCGAGCTCAACGACGCAACGTCAGTCGATTCAAACGAAGCGTGCAACGGGAGCCTCGAGAAAAAGGACTCTCCGGCGAAGCGCCGCCACATAAAGCACATCATGGTCGCGGCCAAGATAATCGTCAGCCTTTCGCTCCTGGCCTACATCCTTCACAGAGTAGAGCCCGCGAACGTGGTCGAAACCATATCGAAGGCACGCGCAAACCCGCTCATCCTGGCGGCCGTGCTTTTCTTCGTAAGCAATGTTCTGGGTAGTTGGCTCTGGAGCATGCTTCTGAGCTCTCAGCGGGTGCGCATACCGTTCTACAGGGTGGCGTCCTTCTATTTCGTGGGTCTTTTCTTCAACAATTTCCTGCCGGCAAACATAGGCGGGGACATCGTCCGGATTTATGACGCCTCACGATATTGCAAGGACAAGAGCGCCGTTTTCATCGCCACGTTCATGGACCGGGTCATCGGCCTTCTTGCCATCAGCTTCCTTTCTGTCGTCGCCTCGTTCTACGCCCTGGATCATTTCAAGATTTTCTTGCTTTACCTCACCGTTGTGCTTGGTTTTCTCGGAAGTCTTCTCGTCGTGCTGAGCATCTTGAATCGACGGATCCTCGCCCTTTTCGAGAAGCCGTTCAAGTGGGTCAAGGCGTTTGACCTGGAGCGCCGCGTGGTCAAATTGTTCGACGAGCTTCACTCGTTCAGGGATCGATTGCCGCTTCTCGTCGCCGTGCTCTCCCTCGCAATCGGCATCCAGCTCCTGCGCGTGTACGTTCACTATCTTGTTGCGAGGTCCCTGGGGATAAATATATCACTGTCCTACTTCTTTCTGTTCGTCCCCGTTCTTGCCGCCCTCTCCGCGCTGCCCATCTCGATAAACGGTCTGGGCGTCAGGGAAGGTGCTGGAGTCGTCTTGTTTGGCCTCGCCCACGTTGCCAGGGGACCGGCGTTCTTGATAGAGTTCATTACCTATCTTATCGGAGTTGCGATAAGCTTGACCGGAGGTGTCATATTTCTCTTGAGAACGCCCTTCGAGATTTTGAGGAGACACAACGCCTCTGCCGCGCCACAATCGCCGACGAGCAATAGCATAGACCGGAGGAGCTAGATGTACACCGAGACGAAGAGGGATTGGTACGCTGCACTCATCATCTTTGCGATCGTCATGGCCGCCTACATTGAGACCATGGCCCTCTCGATACCTTTTTGGGACAGCGGCGAATTCATCGCCACGAGCTATATTCTTGGCATTCCACACCCGCCTGGTACTCCTCTCTACGTACTGCTTGGGCGTATCTTCACTCTCCTTCCCTTTGCAAACGTGGCAACTCGCGTCAATTTCTTCTCCGCCCTATCGAGCGCTCTTGCCGTGCTCTTCACGTTTCTCGTCACGGTCAGACTCGCAAAGATGAGCTTCAAGGTTCAGGGATGGAAGGCGTGGCTCGCCGGAATCGTAGCGAGCTTCTTCATGGCCTTCTCGAATACCTTCTGGCTGAACAGCACGGAGGCCGAGGTGTATTCGTTGAGCAGTTTTGTCATGCTCCTGACCCTGTGGATGAGTTTCAAATGGTGGGACTCCGTGGGGAAGGACCACTCGGACAAGATGCTGCTCGCAATAGCCTACTTGTTGAGCCTGAGCGTGGGAATACACCTGGGGACTCTCCTGGTGGCGCCGGCCATCCTCGTCATGGTGCTTCTCGTCGACTGGCGCACCGTCACCAAGTCCAGGCTCCTCACTGCCGTCTGCGTCCTTTTTGTGCTGGGCGTGAGCGTCCATCTCTATCTCTTGCTTCGCTCCCGTCTCTACCCCGCCATCAACGAGGACGACCCCACGACGTGGCACGATTTGTGGCTCGTTCTCAAGCGCGACCAATATAAGCCGGGAAGCGTATTTGTGAGGAGAGCCGATTTCGGCTTCCAGTCGACGATGTTCTGGGGCTATTTCTCGGATCAGTTCACCATGTGGGGGGGAAGACTCGAGACTCTCGGCCGCTACCTGCCGATTTTGCTGGGCGTGGTCGGGGCCTACTTCCATGCGGTCGCAAACAAGAAGACCTTCGTCGTCCTTTTGACCGTGTTCCTCATATGCAGCCTCGGTCTCATCATTTATCTCAACTTCACGGACCACGAAGTCAGGGAAAGGGATTATTTCTACGTCGCTTCGTATCACTTCTTCACAATATGGATGGGTCTCGGTGCGACCGGTCTCCTGGTGAGACTCCTAAAGGTCACCAAAGAGCGCTTCAAGAGCCAGGTGCTGCCTGTCTCTGCCTTTTCTTGCCTGTTCATCCTGGCCTCCGTGCTTCCCTATTTCCATTTTCACTTTTCACACGACCGGAGCACCGACACTATCGCAAGGAACTTTGCCTACAACATGCTCGTGCCGCTGGAGAAGGACGCCATAGTTTTCACCAACGGAGACAACGACACGTTTCCCTTGTGGTGCATACAGGAAATCGAAGGTGTCAGGAAAGACGTGCGAGTGGCAAACCTCAGTTTGCTGAGGACTACGTGGTACGTGAAGCAGCTGAGAGACCACGAGCCGAAGATACCAATGACGCTCGACGACTACCAGATTGACGGTCTTTCCCCTTACCGCGACAGTACAGGGAAGGTCTGGCAGACCAACGAGATCGTGGTGCACAACGTAATCGCGGCGAACAAATGGCGCAAGCCCGTTTACCTTGCCGTGACGGTGCCCGACCAGATGGGTCTCGAGAAACAACTCCTTCTGGAAGGTCTGGTCTTTCGCATAACACCTGAGGCGTATGGCTTGAGGCTCAACGAAGCGAAGATGAAACACGACCTCTATCAAGTCTTCAACTGGGGTGGGATACTCAAACCCGACGGCAGGCGAGACGAGTCCTTTTACAAGGACGTTAACGAGTCAAGGTTGGTGCAGAACTACGGAGCGGCCTTCTTCACTCTCGCGTTCTGGTATAGACAGACGGGTCGAATGGACATGGCCGTGAAGGAGCTGGAGAGATCTCACGAGGTTTCTCCCATGTTTGTCGACGCCGCGCGCTGGTTGGGACAGTTCTACGCTGAAAGCGGCCAGATGGAGAAGGGGGAGAGGCACTACTTGGAACTCGTCAAGCAATACCCCGCTGATGCCGAGATACGCTACAGGTTGGGTGCAGTACATGTCGCCATGGGAAAGCTGGATGCGGCCATTCAAGACTACAAGGGAGCCATCGAACTGGATCCCACATTTCGGAGCGCTTACGCCGGGCTTCATGACGTTTACGCGAGGCTGGGAAGATTCGCTGAGAGCAAAGCGGTTCTGAGTGCCTGGCTTCAGATCGACCCCGGTGACGAGGAAGTCAGGAGGTATCTCGAGGGACGGTAGGTTTTCTCAAGCCGGGCGTTGCTTGCCAAGAGGTATTGAGATGGAAATTTCGGCAGTAGTACCTGTCTTCAACGAAGCAGAAAGTCTGAGGGAGCTCCACAGACGTCTCGCTGAGGCTTTGAGGAGCGCCACACACGACTACGAGATTATCTTTGTGGACGACGGAAGCACCGATGAGTCGCTCAAGGTACTGGAGGAGCTTCAGGCCGCGGACACGCAAGTGCGCGTCCTAAGCTTCAGGAGGAATTTCGGGAAGTCTGCGGCTCTTTCGGTCGGATTTGGTGAGTCTACCGGACGTGTGGTGATCACGCTGGATTCTGACCTTCAGGACGACCCCGCCGAGATTCCCAGTCTCGTCGGGAAACTCAACGAGGGGTACGATCTCGTGTCGGGATGGAAGAAGGACAGGAAAGATCCCTTGTCGAAGACTCTCCCATCGCGCGTGTTCAACCTGATCGTAAAATCCACGACCGGCATCAAGATACACGATTTCAACTGCGGCCTGAAAGTCTACAGAGGAGACACGGCGCGCGGTTTGGACCTGTATGGGGAGCTTCATCGTTTCATTCCCGTGCTGGTTCACTGGGAGGGGGGTAGAGTGGGCGAAAAGGTCGTCCTTCATCATCCCAGGAAGTACGGAAGGAGCAAGTTTGGAGTTGCCCGCTTCATCAACGGTTTTCTTGATCTCTTGAGCGTGATGTTCTTCACCACTCATGAATCCAACCCACTTCACGTTTTTGGGAGACTGGGTCTTTTCTTCCTCATCGTCGGCCTGGGAATCAACGTCTACTTCGCCGGTCTGTGGGCGACGGGACAGCCCTTGCGCGTCAGACCTCTTCTGCTGTTTGCGGTGGTGCTGATCATACTGGGAATCCAGTTCATATCGATGGGACTCCTGGGCGAGATGATTGTGAGAACCGGCAGACGCAGGGAGTACGCCTTGAAGGCCCGGTTGGGTTTTGGGACGGACCGCAGGGAAGTCGAGTGATGAAAGCCCTTATCCTTGCGGGTGGAGAGGGTCGAAGACTGAGGGCGGTGCTCGGGAAGGTGCCGAAATGCCTGGCGGAAGTCCGAGGCAGACCATTCATAGAGCATCAGATCGAACTGCTGAAATCAGAGGGCGTTCGAGAGTTCGTCTTGTGCGTGGGTCCTGGTGGGAATCTGATTCAGAGGACGTTGGGGGGCGGCGGCAGGTTGGGAGTCTCGATTGAGTATTCTCGCGAGGGAAAACCCTTGGGCACTGCCGGGGCGATCAAGAATGCATCGTCGTTCATTGACGGGCGGTTTCTCTGCGTGAACGGGGATACTCTTGTAGAATTCTCCTTGAAAGACATGGAAAGCGGCCACGCGGGCGCCGGAGCCATCGGAACGATTCTTTTCAAGACGGCCGACGCTGCTGCAAGGGGTACGATTGAAGTGGGGGCGGGCGGGCAAGTGCTGGGTTTTGCAGAGAAGACCGAGCGCGGCGGTCCGGCCTTCATCAATTGCGGTTTCTACCTGATGGAAAGAGAAATTCTTGATCACATACCTGGCGGACAGGGCGTCTCTCTGGAAGAGGAGATTTTTCCGAAGCTTCTTCGTTCCGGACTGAGTCTGTTTGCTTTTCCTGCTCGCGGTGCCTTTATCGACATCGGCACGCCTGAAAGCTACTCGCTCATGAGAGAGAAGGGTTGGAAGCAATGAAACGAGCCATGTACAGAAGCAGGGCTCCGTTGAGGATCAGTTTCTGCGGCGGAGGCACGGACGTTTCCCCTTATCCAGAAGAACGCGGGGGGATCGTCCTGAGCGCCACGATAAACAAGTATGCCTACGCTTCGCTGTCTCCGCGGGCCGACTCCAAGATTACCATCACTTCCCTCGACTACGACGTGGTCGCCAAGTACGAGCACTCGGAGCGAGTCAAGTTTGACGGCAATCTTGACCTTGTCAAGGCCGTGATCAAGAGCCAGGGGGAACGCTCCGGGCTTGATTTGTTCGTCCACAGCGACGCTCCGCCGGGATCGGGACTGGGCTCATCTTCAACGCTCGTCGTGGCTCTCATAGGAGCCTTCAAGGAGTGGCTGTCCAAGCCCATCACCGATTACGAGATTGCCGAGCTCGCTTACCGGATAGAGCGTGTCGACTTGAAGATTGCCGGCGGGAGGCAAGATCAGTATGCGGCGACTTTCGGGGGGTTCAATTTCATAGAATTCAGCAAGGACTACACCGTGGTCAACCCGCTCCGCATCAAGTCGTCAATACTCAACGAACTCGAATACAGGTTGCTTCTTTGCTACACGGGCGAGACCAGACTCTCGGCGGGCATATTGAAGAGGCAGATCGATTCCTACGTATCGAAGAACAAGGACGTAGTCAGAGCCCTTGACGGCCTCAAGGCCGACACCATGAAGATGAAGACTGCCCTTCTCTTGGGCAAGCTCGACCTCCTGGGGGAGCTCCTGCACGAAGCCTGGCTCAAGAAAAAGAAACTCGATCGAGAGATCACGAGCAGCAAGATAGACGAGCTCTATTCGGTCGCGCGGAAGAACGGGGCGATCGGGGGCAAGATACTCGGTGCGGGCGGCGGAGGTTACCTTCTAACGCTTTGTAGATTTGACAAGAAGCACATCGTCGCCGAGAAGCTCGAGAAGGCCGGCGGCCAGATTGTGGAGTTCGGCTTTGAGTCAAAAGGACTCAACACGTGGAAGGTCTAGTGAGATGACAGAGCGTAGCAGGAAGGCGCGGCGTGGCAACGGAGGAGAACTGAGTAACGGGAGGCTTCTTGCCGGATAAACTGAGGTTCTGCATCGTGGGCCCGGCATATCCTCTGAGGGGCGGGATAGCTCAGTATCTCGCAATTCTTTACTCGCTCCTCGAGAAAGACCACGACGTATCTTTCGTCTCTTTCAAGAGGCAATATCCTTCCTTCCTGTTTCCCGGCGAGACCCAGATGGATCCCGGGAAGCCCAGAATCGACGTGAAACCGGCGGCGCTCATAGACTCGATAAATCCGCTGAGCTGGTACACGGCCTTCAGGTACGTGAAGAAAGTGCGACCGCACTTGCTCATATTCAAGTGGTGGATTCCCTTCTTCGGGCCGTGCTATGCGTCGATATGCTTTCTGGCGCGGAAACTCACAGGCGCCAGGGTGCTTTTCATCTGCGACAATGTGATACCGCACGAGCGAAGAGTCGTGGATCGCATCCTCACAAAGCTCGCGTTTGCTCAGGTGGACTATTTCGTCACGCTTTCCAACGCGGTCCTACGCGACCTGAAGTCCGTCAAGCCGGGCGCGGTGGCCGTCGAAATAGCGCATCCGAACTACGATTACTTCACTTTTGGAAGAATCGAGTCGGAAGCGGCCAAGAGGAGACTGGGCGTGGACGGCAGGGTCATTCTTTTTTTCGGATACGTGAGGCCGTACAAGGGGGTGCGCTACTTACTCGAAGCGTTTGCCAAAGTCAAGGAGAGGGTGAAGGCGACTCTGCTGGTTGTCGGCGAGTTCTATGAACCTCGTGAACCCTATCTCGAGCTGATCGACAAGCTGGGCCTGGGAAAGAGCGTGGTGCTCGTGGACAGATACGTGAGCGACGAAGAGGTGGGTCTGTTCTTCTCCGCGGCCGACGTCGTCGTTCTTCCTTACACGTCTGCCACTCAAAGCGGGGTAGTACAGATAGCTTTTGCATTTGAAAAGCCCGTCATTTCCACCAGAGTGGGAGGAATTCCCGAGGTCGTTAACGACGGAGTGAACGGCATTCTCATCCCGCCCTCCGACAGCGAGGCCATGGCCGGCGCCATCGAGACTTTCTTTGGAGGGAATCTTTCCGACACTTTAGTGAAGAACATTCGCGAGAACAGTTCGGCCTATTCGTGGACTCCTCTTGTGGAGGCTCTCGAGCATTTCTGTTCACTGGGCGCAGGGGGTTGAGAAAATGACAAGGGGAAGGTGGCTTGGTCTAAAACTTTTCGTCTTTTTCTTGAGCATTTATCTGCTTACGAGCGGCGGCAGGATAGTCTCGAGCGACGGCAATACCATGTTTCTTTTGACTCAGAGCATCGTCGAGAAGCACACGATCGCCATTCCGTACGGCAACGGTTACGTGGGGCTTGACGGCAGGCTCTATCCGAAAGCCGGAATCGGACAGGCGATCCTGTCCGTTCCTTTCTATATCCTGGCCCGCGCCGTGTACGATCGTTCCGGGCTCGGTGAACGCGAGAGCGGCTACGTACTCAGGTTCGTGACTTCCATGATCGATCCGGTGGCCGCGGCCATAGCCGTGGTGCTCCTTCTTCACATTTGCTTCTGTCTCGGCTACGGCGTGAGGACCTCGGTGGCCCTGTCCTTTGCGTTCGGACTCACGACGCCCCTCTGGATCTACTCGAAGGACTTCCTGACGGAACCCCTCACGACTTCGCTGCTCCTCGGCTCGATCCTGGGTCTGCTTGCGTTCAAACGAAGCGGAAGAAGAAGGCATCTGTTTCTCGCAGGGTTGTGCGTCGCGGTGGCCGTTCTCACGAAGTACGCTATGGTGCTCGCCGTTGTTCCGATCATTGTCTTCTTCGTCGGTACGTGCCTTCCGATGAAGCACAGGTCGTCCGAGTTGAGCGGTTTCTCGACCGTCTGCCGCCTTTTGGCTTTCGGCGTCCCGCTCGCGATCTGTGCCGCGCTCGCCCTGTGGTATAACCACGCCAGATTCGGCAGCGTTTTCGAAAGCGGCTACAACGCAGAGACTACCAGGGCGGGCTTCGGCACGCCTCTTCTTGTCGGCGTGTACGGCCAGCTTTTCAGTTCCGGCAAGAGCATATTTCTGTACGCGCCGGTTCTGGTGTTGGCGTGGAGTGGTTTCTCCGTGTTCAGGCGAAAGTTCGGGGCGGAAGCGCTTCTGTTTGCCTCGATCTTCGTGGTCAACCTTCTTTTCTACGCGAAGTTCATCTCCTGGGCCGGCGACGGCAGTTGGGGGCCGCGCTACCTGATACCTTTTGTGCCTTTTCTTCTCATCCCCGTCGGTAGCCTTCTGTCGAGCGAGACCGCAGGAAAACTTGTCTGGGGGTTCTTTATCTTCCTGGCGGTCGCAGGCTTCTTGGTCCAAGTGGGCGGCGTCTCCATCTATTTCGGAAGCTACATGCGGGAAATACGGGAATTTCCCTACACGCGCGAATTCAATGACCCGCGCTTCCTCTCTGATTCCCACTTCATTCCCAACTACTCTCCCGTTTACGGACACTGGAAAATGCTCGTCAGGAACGTGCGGCTGCACGCGGAGGGCAAGTTACCCAAAGTGCCCATGGCCTCGTACGGAGAAACGAAGGCCCGGATACCCCTCGACGAGGGAGCCAGAAAAGAGCTCCTGACCGGGCTGGACTTCTGGGCCGCTTATCTTGTCTACGTCGACAGGTGGAAGAGAGCCTACTGGCTGATTGTAGCTTTTCTGGGTGCGGCTGCGGCTATCTCGGGTGGGCTCGCCGCACGTGGTCTTGTTTCGAGGAGGCCGGCCCTAACCTGAGGCTTCGCCCTGGCTGGTTTCCGACGATCGGATATCTCCTCCTATGTCGAGAGTCTCAGCAGTCGTAGTGAACTGGAATGCCCGTGAAGACACGAGGGAGTGCATAGAGTCGCTCACAAACTCGGACTATCCCGAGCTGGACGTAATACTCGTCGACAACGCCTCCTCCGACGGCTCCGTCGAATATCTTCGCTCGCTGTTCCCCCGCGTAACGATCGTCGAGAATCTTACCAACGAGAGGTTTGCCCTCGGAAGCAACAAGGGCATGCGGCTCGCTCTCGACCGCGGAGCACAATGCGTCTTTCTCTTCAACAACGATGCGGTCGTCGAGAAGACGACGATTGGGAAGCTGGCCGAAGCCTTGGAGGGGACGTCCGGTGCGGGGCTCGTGGGGCCGAAGATACTGTATTCTTCGAGAAAGGACGTGATCTGGTCGGCCGGCGGCGAGGTGAATTTCTGGACGGGAATCACACGTCACAGAGGGATACGCGAGAAGGACGCGGGGCAATACGACAGGTCGACGGAGGTCGGCTATCTCACGGGGTGCGCTCTGATGGCAAGGAGAGAGCTCATCGCAAAGATCGGATTCCTCGATCCCTCTTACCACATGTACGGAGAGGACGCCGATTGGTGCCTGCGTGCGAGGAAGGCGGGTTTTGGGATCGTCTACGTACCGGACGCGAGAGTCTGGCACAAGGTCTCTCTTTCGACGGGGGGAGAGTTTTCTGCCGGCAAGTTGTACGAGAAGACGAGGAGCAATCTCTTGCTCCTTTCCAGACACGCCAGACCCTATCACTGGATCACGATACCTTTCTCTTCTCTGTTTTATCTTTTCCGGCTTTTTGTGCAGGGGATTTGGCGAAGGAATCTCGACGTGCCGCGGACAATCGTAGGGGCCCTCGGTGACGGCGTGCGAAAGAGAGATCGACATGCAAAATGATGTTGCACACCGCGACGAAGCACCACTGTTCATCGAAGAAATCCTGGGCTCACTTGAAGCCGGCAAGGTGGTGCTCGACGCAGGGTGTGGCGCGGGCAGCTTCCAACATTCCAAGTTCCCGAAGCTTCTCGTGGTCTCGATAGACATAAAGAGACCCAACGCGAGCGGCTCAGACACGACCGTCCTGAAGCCCCTTCCTCCCAATTTCGTTGTGGGCGACATCGAGAGACTTCCCGTCAGGGCTTCCAGCGTTGACTTCGTAGTACTCAACTACGCGCTGGAGCACGTCTCGGATGCAGACGCCGCCGCGGCGGAGGCGTCCAGGGCGCTCAGGGAAGGCGGACTTCTGTACGCCGCCGTTCCTAACTCGCGCTCTTTCGACGACAGATTCTATCGTTTCGCGGGCTATTTCGCGAAGTACTTCCTTCTCAAAGTGCATAAGAGACTGGAGCATCAACAGCGTTTTGATTTTGTCTCTCTCAACAGGCTCTTTTACGAGAAGGGACTCAGGCTTCTTTCGTTTTGTGAATGTCCTTCCGGATACACGTGGATGAACGACCCCAGGGTCAGGAGATTCCACGCTTCGTTTCTGAAGACGCTTTCCCTCGTAGAGAAGGCACTCAAGATAGACCTTTTCAAGGGAAGCAATTATCTTGCGCTCTACCAGCGTGCCGGAATCAGTGGGATCAGAAACGTGACACACGTATGCGCGTACTGCGGAATGCAGTTGTTGCGGGAGAGTGACCGGCGGCCGGATCCGCGGGCGTGTCCATACTGTGGCCGGCAGAACGCCCATTGGTAAGAACAAAAACGGGGGAGGCAGGGACGAGAGCAAAAGCAAAGGCGAAGGCGAAGCGAACGGATCTTCTGGTATTCTCCGAGGTCAAGTGGAACTACATGAGAACCAGAAAACGTTTCATCCTCAGCCGGTTTCCGAAGGATTGGCGTATTCTTTTCTTCGAGCCGATCAGCTCGTCGGTGTCCAACAACTTCCTTCCGAAGCGTGACGGCAACGTTATCTACGTCAGCACGCCGATTCTCAAGCCTCAAACTGAAAGCAAGATCTACAACAGGCTGATCGAGCGCAAGATCTTCAGAGACTTGCTGGGGCTGTTCGTACTCACGTGGGTCAGAGTCGTGATGTGGTTTCTTGGGGTCAGGGCCGACGCCGACGTGCTCATCTCGAGCATATACTTTGTCCCCGTTGTCCGGCGTCTGAGGTCGAGTTTTGTTTGTTACGACTGCAACGATGATCCCACCGTCTTCCCGGGTGTCAGGGATTGGTCCCGGGAGTATTTCCGCCGTCTCTGTCGCAGGGCCGACGTCATAGTCGCGTGCTCGCAGAGTCTGGCCGACCGGGTCGGTTCGTTTTGTGGAAAGACTGCGATTGTGATCGGCAACGGCGTCGACTACGATCTGTTCGCTTCCAAGGTTTCTCGCGAAGCCCTGCCGGACGACATCGCAAGAATGAAGGGCCCGATCGTCGGCTACACCGGCGCCATAAAGGAATGGTTCGATTTCTCACTCGTGGCCCAGGCCGCGAGGGCCAACCCCCAGGCCTCCTTCGCGCTCATAGGGCCGGTGGCCCCGGGGGTCAGAGAAGAAGCTCTGGCTCTGGCCCAAGAACTCGAGAACGTCCGCTTTCTCGGTGAAAAAGCCTACGAAGCGTTGCCTCTGTACCTGGCCGGCATGAGCGTCTGCCTCATACCTTTCAAAATGAGTGCTCTCACCTCCGTCCTGAATCCGAACAAATTGTACGAGTACTTCGCGGCGGGCAAAACCGTGGTGAGTCTCAAGTACTCAGAAGACCTGGCCAAGTACGAAGGGTTAATGTATCTTGTTGACGAGCCGAGCCGGTTTGGTGCGACGGTGACTCGTGCTCTGCGAGAGACTGTCGAGCCCGGAAAGGTGATGGAGATAGCCGCCAGGAATAGTTGGCGCGTCAAAGCGCGCGAGATGGTCGAACTTCTCGAACGTAAGGGAAAGTCAGCCGAGGTGTGACATGGCAAAAAAGACCAGCAAGGAAGCGAAGAAGGAGAGAGAAAAAGTGAGGGGCAGGCAGAGGAGGGCCGACAAGCGGGCCGAAGTGGGACCGCGAGAATTTCCATTCAGTAAACGTCCGGTTCTCTTTGTGTCGATTATTCTGGTGGTGCTTCTCGCCCTCCTGTTTAACCAGCTCGTCTTCGCGAGAAAGATCTTCGTCTCCGCAGACGTCGTGGCGCCCCTGGGATTCGCTACCGTTGCCGAGGAGAGCATGAAGAAGGGGGGGCCGTACCCGCTTTGGAATCCTTACGTTTTTCTTGGGATGCCTTCTTTCAGCAGCCTCACGTACAATCCGAGCGTGTATTTCCCCGACGTCATATTGAAGGGCGTCGAGGTGGTGCTCCCGTTTCTTCCGCCCATGACGTGGCTTCTCATATACTACTTCCTGGCCGGTCTCTTCACTTTCCTTCTGCTGAGGGGAGGAGGGCTTTCTCTCGAGGCCGGCTTCTTCGCAGCCGTGGTTTTCATGCTGACGCCCAATCTCGTCGCGATCGGTGCCTTCGGTCATGGTAGCAAGCTCATTACGTCTGCTTTCATTCCGATCGTAATGATGGCGGCGTGGAGACTCCTCTCAAGAGGAGGCGCTCTCTGGTTTGGTTTTCTCGCCCTTGTCGCGGGGCTTCAACTCCTGAGGGCCCACGTACAGATCGTCTACTACACTTGGATGGCGCTCGGGCTTTACTGCGTCCTGTTTCTCTTGATGAAATCACCCAACGGGCTGCGATTCCCGAAGCGTCTCGCGAGAGTCGGCTTCGTTGTCGGAGCCCTGGTGGTGGCTCTCGCCCTCGCCGCCGTGCTCTACCTGCCCGTGCATGATTACAGCGCCTATTCCAGTAGAGGTGGAGCGGAAGGTGGTGGCCTCGAGTTCGGAAGGGCGACGGATTGGTCCTTCAGCCCGGTCGAAATGATGACTTTTCTCGTGCCGTCGTGGTTGGGCTTCGGTGGCTCCACGTATTGGGGAAGCATGCCCTTTACGGACTATCCCAACTACATGGGCATTCTTCCGCTCTTTCTGGCCCTGGTGGGCCTCCTGGGCGTCAGGAAGAGGGAGACGCTGTTCTTCGGCCTCGTGGCCCTCTTATCGCTCTTGATTTCTTTTGGGAAGCACTTCGAGTTCCTTTACCGATTGCTCTACGAAGGACTTCCATATTTCAACAAGTTCAGGGTCCCGGTAATGATACTTGTGCTTCTTCAATTCTCGGTTGCGGCGCTCGCGGCCTACGGGATTGAGAAGCTGAGACGTGAACGCGAGGACCCCAAGAGGGGGCCTCTCGAGAGAGTTTCACTGGCGATTGCCCTGGCGTTTGCCGCCGTCTGGCTCCTGTGGCTTCTCTTCGGAGGAAGCCTGGGTGCTTGGTACGAGAATCTTGTCACGGGTTCCCCCAGGGGGCTCTCGGTGCAGGCGGCCGAGCAATGCCTCGAAATGGTGAAGAGAGACATTCTGATTGTGGGTTTCATCGGGTTTGCGGGTTTCATGAGTATTCACCTCTTCCTGAAGCGCAAGCTCACCGCCGTCCTGCTTGTGGCGATCCTTGCCTGCTTGACGATTGTCGACATATGGAGGGTCGACAATCACATCTTCGGTCCCATGCTGGGCGAGCGCTCGAGCGTGTCAACTGAGAGCTTCCGTGATGATACGATAGAGTTTCTTCAGAGAGATTCTTCACTCTATCGGATACTCCCTACCGGTCAGAGCTTCACGGACAACAGCTATGCCGGTTTCGGCATAGCCAGTGTCGGTGGCTACCACGCCGCCAAGCCTGCGCTTTACGAGCAGTTCTACGATGGTATCTTTCCGAGCTCCGATAAGCCCGGGAGGCTCACGCCCGCCGTACTCGCAATGCTGAACGTGAAGTACCTCGTCACTCCGGACTACATCCCTCAAGGGCCTCTCGTGACTCTGGTGCACGATGGCTCGAAAAAGGTCTATCAATTCAACGCCGCCTTGCCGAGAGCTTATCTCGTGGACAGCGTGGTCGTCCTGGCGGATACGAATGCCGTTCTCGACGCCATCGCTTCGAATTGGTTCGACCCGTCAAAGACTGCGCTTCTCCTGGAGCCCACCCCGAGCCAGGCAGTTACAAAGGAAGGTTCTTCTGTTAGAATTGTATCGTACGGTCTAAACCGGATTGATATCGAGGCGAACGTTGCCAAGCCGTGCTTCATGGTGTTGAGCGAACTCTTCTATCCGGACTGGAAAGCGAAGGTCGACGGCGTTCAGGCGAAGATCTATCGGACCGATTTTCTGCTGAGAGGTCTGCCGCTCTCTCCGGGCAATCATGCCATAACGTTCATCTATGATTCTCGTTCCTTGAAGAGAGGGATGCTCGTGTCTGCGGGGGCATCCATAGTGATAGTCGTGTCGTTCGTTCCTGCTGTTGTAGGACTCGTTCGCAGGGGGAAAAGAAGTGAAATCGCTCGTCATAGTCCCGACATACAATGAACGTGAGAACGTCAAGACTCTCATTCCCCAAGTCCTCGCGCTCCCCGGCGACATTGAAATGCTGATCGTGGACGACAACTCTCCGGACAGCACCGCCGACGTGGTCTCAGACATGGCGAAGAAGGACTCGAGGATCCATCTCCTGAGGCGCAAGGAGAAGTTGGGTCTTGGGTCCGCGTACGTCGAGGGTTTCAAATACGCGTTGTCCAGACCCGAGATCGAGTACGTCTTCGAGATGGACGCCGATTTCTCCCACGACCCCTCCAGCATCCCCAATTTCCTCACTGCTATAAAGGACCACGACCTGGTTCTCGGCTCCAGATATCTTCGTGGAGTCACGGTCGTGAACTGGCCTCTGTCGCGGTTGATTCTGAGCTATTCGGCCAACCTCTTTACCCGAGTGGTCACCGGGCTTCCGGTGCACGACGCCACCGGCGGTTTCAAGTGTTTCCGGAGACGTGTCCTGGAGAGCATAGAGCTGGACGGCGTGCGTTCCGATGGCTATTCATTCCAGATAGAAATGAGTTTCAAGTGCTGGAAAAAAGGATTCAGGATCAAGGAAATACCGATCACTTTCGTTGACAGACGCGTCGGAACCTCGAAGATGTCTCAGAAGATCATTTGGGAAGCAGTCTCGCTTGTATTGAGGCTGCGTCTGCAGAGCCTATTCTACAAGGACGCGTCCGGGAGCTCCAAGTGAGCGAGGTTTCCGTCATAGTCGTCAACTACAGAACCGAAGAATACCTGTCCGAGTGCCTGGAGTCCCTCAAGAAATCCAGCTCTCTCGCCGGTCTTGAGATAATCCTGATAGACAATTCCAGAGGCCGGGGGGCTGCCGAGATCCTGACGCGGCATTTTCCCGGCGCCAAGCTGATCGAGAACGAGAAGAACCTCGGTTACGCCAAGGCGGTCAACCAGGGCCTCGGCGTTTCGACCTCGGAATTCGTCTTCGTGTTGAACCCTGACACCGCCGCCAGAGAGGGTTCGCTGGATGAACTCGTGGAGTTCATGAGGACGCATCCCGACGCGGGCATCGTAGGCCCCAAACTCGTCAACGCGGACGGTACCATTCAGCTCTCGTGCCGCAGGTTCTACACCATGAAAACCATTCTTCTGCGGCGGACATTCCTGGGCAAAGTTTTCAAGAACAGTGCTTCGGTGAAGCGCCACCTAATGCTGGAGTGGGATCACAAGTCTACTCGTGAAGTGGATTGGGTTCTGGGCGCCGCAATGATGGTCAGGAAAGCGGCCATGTCTGAAGTGGGACCCATGGACGAGAGGTTTTTTCTTTATTTCGAGGACGTGGATTGGTGCTACAGGATGAGGACGTTCGGTTGGAGGGTGTACTACTGTCCGTCCAGCGAGCTTCTGCACCATTACAGGAGGGAAAGCACCGACGTCAGGTTCGGTAGGGCAAAGCGAGCGCACCTGGAGAGTTGGCTTAGATTCTCCGAGAAGTGGAGTCTCGTCATTTACCTCATGAAGAGAAACAGGGAATTGATTTCCAGGACAGTGCTTTTGGCCGCCGACGTCGCCGCCGTCTCTCTCGCATTCTACCTCTCGTATCTCGTGAGAGCGAATCTGGGTTTCCTGCTGAAGAAACCCACTCCTTCTTTCGAAGCATACGGGAGTTTCATGGCGCTGGCCGTGATCGTGGGGGTAGGCTCCGTAGCCTACGTAGGATTGTACGGCAAGCGCAAGACGGCGGATTGGATCGACGTTCTGTTTGACGTTTCCAGGGCGATGATACTCACGAGCGTCGCGCTGATGGCCAGCACGTTTCTTCTATACGTCAAGACTTACTCCAGGGCCGCCGTCTTGATGTTCCTCCCGATTTCTGTCCTTGTTCTGACCGGTGAGAGATTTCTTTTCTGGATCGTTCAGAGAAGACTCGCCCTGACGAAAGTCAACGTCCGGAGAATTCTTATAGTCGGCTCCGGACCGCTTGCACAAAGGGCGAAGAGTGCCGTCCTGCGAGGCTCACGGGACGGTCTCGAGCTGGCAGGTTTTCTTGACACCAGCACGTGGTACTCCGGAGAATCGGCCGACGTCCTGGAAGTATCGGAGACAATGCGGGAAGCCGCGCACCTGCAGAGGGCAAGCGAAATCGTCTTCGCCGATCTTCCATCGCGCGTCGAGGCGATGTGGCCGGCGCTGTCCAGACTTCGAGGCCGCGGTCTTGGGATCGCCCTGGCAACAGAGCTGGGTCTTGTCCTGACCGAAGGCGACAGAATAGAAGAGGTGGGAGGTCTCGGTCTCGTCTCCCTCAAGAGGAGAACCTTGCCCGGCGTCGCAAAGAGGGTAATGGAATTCAAGCTCGCCTTGCTCGGCTTGCTCGTACTCGGCGCACCGACCCTGCTCGCGGCCACTTACCTGGCCGGCAGGAGGAGAAAGCCGATCCTGGTCAAACAAGACATAACGGGGGAGCACGGCGAGACTGTGACAGTTCGGTTCCTCAACTGCGGGAGGGTATCTAAGTCACAAGAATCTAGTGAGTACGGACGCGAAGCGAAAGGGCTTTGTGCGGTCCCGCTATTACTGAGCGTTCTTGCCGGTCGACTCGCGCTTGTTGGAGTGAGACCTCGCTGCGAGTCTCCGGGGCAGGAAAAGCCGTCCGGAATCGGTGGGAAACCGGGTATTTTTGGAATGTGGAAACTCGCCGGAGGTCTTGAAGAGAGAGACAGCAAAGATAGTGAATACCTGGCTGGTTGGTCTCTGTCGTTGGACGTGAAGACCATGGCGAGATGTATACTTAGGAGGAAAACCGGATGCTTCATCTAACGAGAGTGCGGAGACGGACGCCCCTGCCGGCAGAGCCAGACCGCCGGCGCGGGACGGCTCTTCTTGCGTTGTGGTTCTGGCTGGTCTTTGCCGCCGGTTTGGCCGGGGTTTGTCAGGGGGCCGTCGGCGATTGGACGACGCACGTGAACTCAGACAGTCTTTGTTGGGTCCACTTTGACGGAACGTACGTGTGGTGCGCCTCCAACGGAGGCGCGGTGATATTTGAACCTGGCGTCGAGCAATTCACGAAGACATTGAGGAACGGGCCCGGCACGCTTGTCAACAATGACATTTCCTGCGTGGCCGTCAGCGACGGCCAGATGGCGTGGTTCGGCACAAGCGGTTTTGGTCTGAGTCTTCTCCACGAAGGAGGATGGACGCTCTTTACCGAAGGAATCACGCTGCTGCCTTCGAACGACATTCTCTCCTTGCGCTCCTCCGGGAGTTCACTTTGGGCAGGAACAAGGCAGGGTCTGGCTCTCTTTCAGGGGAGCTCGCTCGACGCCACGTTCGACGTTTCTTCTACCGGAGGAGGAATCCCAAACGACGTCATAAACGACATCCTTGCAACCGCGGACACTGTCTGGTGCGCAACAGATGGGGGCGTGGGCATGGGGGTGCTGTCCGCCGGAGCGTGGACCTGGCAAGCTCTGAACAGCGGCCTGGCGAGCTTGAACGTACTCTGCGTGGGTCGTCTCGCCGGGAGAGTGTGGGTTGGAATTCAGGATAATGTATACAGTTACAGCACCTATGAGTACGATGGGAGTGCGTGGGTCAAGATGGGAGCGTCGCTTTCGTGGGCCCCGGTGGCCCTTCAGGAGATGGGTGGAGACCTCTACGTTGCGGGCAGTGCTTCCGGGGTTTTTGTGTGGGAGACCTCCGCGTGGGTCGACAAGACTCCATCGTCTGTCACGGGCTCGTTCATTGACCTGACATCCGATGGCGCAGGCACACTGTGGTGCGCCACGTCCGAGGGCCTCGTGTCGTACGACGGGACAGATTGGCGTCAGTTCACGCCTCCCGGCCCGCAATACGACTACGTGCAAGACTTTTCGGCAAGTCCGGCGGGCAAAATGTGGGCCGCCATCCGGTCATTCCCGGCTGCTCTGAGACTGGATGGACTGGAGTGGACGCTCTTCGATAATTCGACGTCGGGCGGGGGCTTTCAAGACGCAACGCTTTTCTCCGTGCTTGCCTCTGCCTCCGGAACGGTGTGGTTTGGTCACTGCTGCCACGTCACCTGCAGGGCGGACAAACTCGACTACGCAGACGGCGCCGAGGTTTGGAGCAATCACTACTTCAACAACTCGAAGGACATCACGGAAGACGTTTCCGGCACGGTTTGGTTCTCCAGCGAGGGACACGGCATATATGCGTTCGATCCCTCGACGTCGTCAGAGAGGAACATCGACTACACTGAGGGGAAGCTTTCGTCCAGCAGCGTCGAGTTCGTAGCCCCCGTTGATGCTCGAAGACGTTGGATAGGTCACATGCTGAACGGTGTGGATTTCTGGGACGACCTTGGAACGGCGGACGAGTCGGACGACGTGTGGAAGCATTTCGAGACAGACGACGGGCTGCTGAGCCTGAGTGTGACGTCCGGCGCAATTGCCGGCAACAAAGTCTACGTCGGGACTGGGAAGGGTGTAACCGTTTTCCAGGACACTGTCTGGCTCAGAAACTACGGTGCATCCGATCTCGTCCACGACGGGGTGGCGGTTTCGTCGACGGTCAATGACGTCGCAGTCGACTCCCGCGGAAACGTCTGGGTGGCGACCACCGGTGGCGTTGCAGAGATCGCTCCTTCCGGAGACGTAGCGGCCACTTTCACCTACGCCTCTTCAGGTCTTGTCGGAGACGAAGTGCTGTGCGTTGCCGTGGATGAAACCAGAGGTGAAGTGTGGTTTGGTACCAGAAAGGGCATGTCCGTTCTTGAGGCGTGGAACCCCTCTGAGGGGAAGAGTCTCGCAGACGCCTACGTCTACCCGAATCCCTTCAGACCTCTAAGCGGTCACCAAGACATCCGTATTGACGGACTTCCGGTTCCCGTCATGGTTTCCGTCTACGATCTTACAGGCCGCATGCTCAGGTACCTCGGAACCGTCGGCAACGGGGAAAAGGTGTGGGACGGTACTGACGCAAACGGTCGAGCGGTTTCCACGGGCGTTTATCTGCTGAGACTTGAAGCGAGTAACGCCAGCTCCGTCAAAAAAGTCGCCGTCATCAGGTAGTGCCGCACGTGATTGAGCTAACGCCTTCCCTCAGAAGCGAAGTCCTGAAGGAGAAATGGGAGAATCTTCTCTCGAGCTCCTCGGGCGCCACTGTTTTTCACACCAGAGAGTGGGCGCTCGTTCTCAAGGAGACGTACAGGGACTTGGGCGTCAAGTACATTGTGATCGAAGATCAGGATGGTCGTTACGTGGCGGGCATGCCGTTTGCACACAGCAGGAGTCTTTTCTTTTCCACTTATCTTTCCATGCCCTTCGGCACCTACGGGGGTCCCGTGGTCATTGACGGCCTCGAAGAGGACGTCGCCCCGTTCATTGGGGTTGCTCTCCAGGGAATAACGAGGGGGGTCTTTCCTTTTTCTTTCTATTGTGTGACTTACAACACGCCCGTCCTTCTGGAGAGAGCCGTTCAGGGTGCCTTTCCTCAGGGCCGGCGGACGAGGGTTTCCACTCACCTGATCGAGCTTGGCGAGGGATTCGGAAGGCTTTGGGATTCTTCGTTCGATAAGGAAACGAGAACCTGTGCGCGCAAGGCACTCCGAAATGGCGTGAGAATCGAGAAGAGCCCCGGCGGACAAGGCGCCGCCGCGCTTCACTCTCTCTACAAGGAACAGGCCGCGGCGTGGGGGGTGAGGAAAGTTTATCCAGAGCGCCTCGTCTGCCAGATAGCAGAGCTGATGGGCGACAAGGCAAGCATCTGGATTGGTGCTCTCAAGGGGGCGCCGGTGTGCGCCGTGCTTGTGTTTCATTTCAAGGACGTGCTCATGGCGTGGTTGAGCGGGCAAAACGCCGAAGGAAGGAGGGTGTGCGCAAGCCACCTGTTGTATTCCGAAATCCTGAAGGACGCTTGTGAGAAAGGATACTCCGTCTTCAACTTCGGTGGAAGTGGAAAACTGCAAGGCATCCGGTACTTCAAGGAATCGTTTGGGGGAAGGGAATACTTCTACTCTCTTTTCATCAACGAGTCCGGGGTTTTCAAGTCCGCCAGGAAGCTGAGAAGAATCACGACGGGGCATGAATAGCGGTCTGCCGGCGGCAGATTCGCACGAAGGAGTTCAGTCTGGAAGCCGCGAGGGACAGCGCGAGAACCTTTGTGTCGAGGGTCTTTTCGGTTGCGGCCGGAGCAGTTCTCAGCGTTGTCATGGCAAGGTGGTTAGGACCCAAAGGCCAGGGTCTCTACAGCCTCTGCACTGCCGCCTCGCTTGTTGCCGCCCTCCTGGTGAACTGCGGGCTCGGACTCTCCAGCGTCTATTTTCTTGGGAAGAAGACCTTTTCACCCGGCGAGATTGCTTCCGCCTCGCTGGGTTTTGCCGTGACAATCGGCTCCGCCGGATTCATCGTCGCGTCGCTGGTCGTGGGTTTGTTCGAGGTGCCGGGTCTCACTCACGTGCCGGTTGGCGCGCTTATTCTGGCCTTCGCTTCAATCCCTTTCTACAATCTGTCCGACTACTATTTATACTTCCTCATAGGCTCTGACAGAATAAAGCACTTCAACGTGCTGTCTGCGGCGAGAAATGCTTTTCAGTTGGTTTTGGCTGTTTTGCTGATCCTGGTCGCCGGTCTCGGGTTGAACGGGGCAATACTGTCGTGGATCTGCGGTTTCGCGGGGGCGGCATTAGTCTCGTATGTGATGGTGAACAAGCTCGCCCCGGTCAGACTCGTTCTCAAGAAAAAAATTCTCGGTCCTTCGGTGTCGTTTGGAATAAAAGGATATCTTTCCCGCATAGCGTCCTTTCTGTATTACCGTATCGACATGTTTATTCTCAGCTATTTCATGGGAGCCGCCGCCGTGGGGCAATACGCCATAGCAGTCCTGATCGCCGAGTTGTTGTGGAACATTCCGAGTTCGCTCGCCCCGGTCGTCATGTACAAGAGCGCGTCTGAAGACTCACGGGCCAGGGATCTTCTCACCGCGTCTGCGTGTCGTCACACGTTGCTGATATGCGCCGTCGGGGCCGGTTGCGTGGCCCTCCTTGGCCGGCCGCTCGTGAGACTTGCTTTCGGCAACGAGTACCTGCCGTCTGTGACGCCGCTGCTCGTGTTGCTGCCGGGCACCGCTTTTCTCAGTCTGGGAGGGGTTATTGCAAACGATTTCGTCGGCAGGGGAAAGCAACTCATGAACTCATTTGCTGCCTTGCTGACTCTCTCCATAAACGTGCCATTGAACTTCCTCTTCATACCGGTCTGGGGCATAGCGGGTGCTTCCGCCGCCTCGACCTTCTCCTACTGTGCGGGCACCGTGGTCATGCTCGTCGAATTCTTGCGCGTGACGGGCATGAGGCCTGCGGAAGTGCTTGTTCCCAGAGTCGGTGACCTGCATGCGTATCTGAATTTGGTGAGGAACTCGCTCAGGAAGCGCTGAGGAACGGATGAGCAGCATGTGCAAGACCGAAGAGAAGTTCGAGACAACGGTGAAAGGGAAGATACTCATGTTCGCATACTTCTTCCCGCCTCTCGGGGGGGGAGGCGTTCAGAGGACTTCCAAGTTCGTGAAATATCTTCCCTCTTTCGGCTGGCTTCCAGCCGTTGTGACGGTGAACGAACGTGCATACTGGGTGAAGGACAATACGTTGAGGGACGACGTTCCCTCCGGCGTGGACGTCGTAAGAACGTCTGCCGTGTCCGTCTTCCATCTCCTGAGGTTTGTTCCCGGGGGCGGAAGTTCCGGTGGGGAAGGGCAGAGGTCCGGCGCCCTGTTTTCGTTCCTGAGGAAAGTCTCGAGCTTCTTCCTGATTCCAGATCAATACGTTGGATGGGTGCCGTTTGCAGTCAGCGGCGCCCGGCAGTACATGAGAAGACATCCCGTTTCGGTCATCTACTCCACTTCTTCTCCGGACAGCTCTCATCTCGCCGCCCTCCTGACCAAGCGCCTGTGTTCGAAACCGTGGGTGGCGGACTTCCGCGACCCCTGGACCGAGAGGTTGACCTTCGCTTCGCCCACTCGAGTTCACTTGAGACTGCATCGCTTCCTCGAGGCCGCGGTGCTCAGAAACGCGGATCGTGTGGTGTGCACCAGCGAGGAGATAATGCGGGATTTCCTGAACAAGTATCCTCGTCTCGAGCCTCGGAAGTTCCACGTCATTACGAACGGCTTCGATTCTGAAGATTTCGCCGGAACCGTCGCTTTGGCAACGCAATTCACGATCAGTCATACGGGTATACTGACCGGGAAGAGGAATGCGTTCGGCTTTCTTGAAGGCCTGAGGCTCTTTCTCGAGCAGAGGCCGGACGCGAGGCCCAAGATGCGAGTTTCCTTCGTCGGACCGCGCGACAGCGAAAACGAGGTCAAGGCAGAGGAATTGAATCTTCTCGACGTCGTTTCCTTCCGCGGTTCGCTACCCCACAGAGAATGCGTGGCCCTACAGCGCAGCTCTCAGGTCTTGTTGCTCATCGAAGACGACAGCCCCCGCGGCGCGATGATATATCCTGCAAAGGTTTTCGAGTACGGAGCGTCGGGTCGCCCCATCCTGGCTCTCTTGCCGGAGGGCGCGGCCTCGAGATTTGTGAGAGAGCTGAAGGCCGGCACGGTCTGCTCTCCTTCCGATCCGCTCGAGATATCGAGAGCGATATCTTCATTCTTCTCGGCTCACGAAGCCGGAACTCCCCTGAACGGCATCATCGACAAGGGCCTGCTCGCGGCGTACGAGAGACGCGAGTTGACGAAACAACTTGCCCGATTGCTTGCCGCGTTCGAGAAAACGGCCGAATCTCCGCAATCTGGTCCCCGAGAATAGAGAAGGGGAGCCCCCCTTTCTCCCAGGCCCCCGGAAACCCTCTCAAACGGCCGCCCAGTTTCGCAAAAAAAAATCTCCGGCGGGCGGATTTTTTTGTTGACAGTAGGAGGGGGATATCGGTATTATGCGGCAGTGGTGAAGAGTGGTGATTTGAGGTGACATAACCCTAATGATGGTGTTCTATGGAAATCGCATTTCAGGGAACGTTCGCGCACACGATAGACCAGAAGGGTAGACTGAGCATACCCGCGACGCTCAGGGAAATGCTTCCGAAGAATCAGCAGAGGAAATTCACCGTCATGAGGGGGCTGGACGGCTGCCTCTTTCTCTATCCGAGAGGAGAGTGGGAGAGGGTGCAGAGAAAGATAAAGAGGCTTCCCTTCTGGAAGGCCGACACGAGAAGGTTCGCGAGGCTATTCTTTCAGAAGGCATACAACGTGGAGCCTGACAGACAGGGGCGAGTGACGATTCCACAGGAATTGCTCGAGGAGACAAGATTCGACAAGGAAGTGTGGTTCCTGGGAGTGGGGGAGAGAATAGAGATTTGGAATCCCAAGGTTTACAAGAAGTATCTGAGCGAAGGCAACGTGACGTTCGAAGAAGCAGCCGAGAAGGTCTTGGTACCGAGAGAAGACACGGATGACTGAAGAATATCCGGGGCACAACAAGTCTGCATTTCGCACACGAGTGCAAGAGGCCGGGGCTCTAGTGGCCATAGTATTGGAGGGGAGGCTCTCTGTCAGGAACGCTGAAGCTCTGACAGGCCGTCTCGCAAGGCTCTTCACATCTGGGAAGTCCGCTATCATAATCGACTTCTCAAGGCTTAAGCACGCCGACTACAGATGCCTTCCCTCCTTTGCCTCTTCACTCAAGAGGCTGTCCCTGTGCGGCTGTCATGTGACCCTTTGCAGTATGAGTGACTACGTCTTCAACATCTTCAAGGCAGTGGGGTGTGATGACGGGCTGGACATCTACGCGAGTAAACAAGAGGCTGTGAGAGCGCTGGACTTCTACCTAGCCGGGTCTTGCGCCTCTCGGTCGTCTCGAACACGAGCCATATCTGCAACCTTATGACAAAATGCCCCAAAGTCAACCTGGAAAACGGCAGCCACACGCACCAGTCATGGTGCGTGAGATCTTGTCGCTGCTCGTCCACGACCCTGACGGCACTTACGTAGACTGCACTCTGGGTTGTGGAGGACACGCTGCCGCCATTCTGGGAAAGCTCTCTCACCAGGGCAGGCTCATAGGCATGGACAAGGACGGAGCCTCGTTTCTTGTCGCCGGTGAGAATCTTAGAGCGTTTGGTGAAAGAGCGTTGCTCTTCAATCGAGACTTCCGAGAGTTGCCAAACACGCTGGCGGATTTGTCACTCAGATCCGTCGACGGCATATTGTTCGACCTAGGAATTTCCTCCTTCCAGCTTGGCTCCGAGAGGGGCTTCAGCTTTCAGAAGGAGTCACCGCTTGACATGCGATTCGACCCCGCGAGGGGAGTTACAGCCGCCGAGCTTCTGAACACGTTGGAGGAGAGGCGGTTGGTGGAGATTTTCAGGGTGTACGGTGACGTACGAAACGCGAGAGGGCTTGCGCGGTCGATAGTGGAGTTCAGAAGAAGGCAGCCCTTCCTGACCACGCTCCACCTCGTCTCTGCAGCCCGAAAGGTCATTTCCCACGGAAACCCGCACGGCTCTCTTGCAAGAATCTTTCAGGCACTCAGGATAGTCGTTAACGACGAACTTGATAACGTGCGCGAGGGATTAGGGCTCGCTGCGCCTCTCCTCGCCCCCGAGGGCAGGCTCTGCGTAGTCTCGTATCATTCGGGCGAAGACAGGATCGTGAAGCAATTCATGCGCGAGACGTTGCTTCTCGCCATTCTCACCCGCAAACCGTTGAGACCGGGAAGAGACGAAGTCGTGGAGAATCCAAGGTCCAGGAGCGCTCTGCTGAGAGCAGCCAGGAGGTCGTAGGATGACCAGGTTCTTGAGGAGATCGCCGCCCCCGAGATCGGGTTGGAGCACGTTTCCGTCACAGCGCAAGAATGCCCTCAAGAGGGTGCTCTCGTTCGCGGTGGCCTTCCTTCTCGCCTTCCTCTTCGCCTGGGAGAACATCTACATGGATCAGCTTCTCTCCGACCTGCAGAAGCAGAGGAACGCGGTGGAGAACCTTCGCGCGCAGGTGACCGAAACGCGCGCTGTAATCCAGGAGAAGATGATGCTGGCGCTTTCAGACACCGACGCATCGAGCATTGGACTCGGAGCAGCCGACGTTGAACAGATCGTCCTGCTCTCGGAAAGCTCGGGCCTCTTTGCCGGGCGGCAGTACGTCCCGGCTCGACTGTCTTCGTTGGAACAAGTTCAGAGACGGATATTTGACTTCTTCGTGACGACGGCTCTGGCGCGTGTGCAGAGTCCGGAGCAGCCATAAAAAAACCGGAACATCAGACATGAGAACGTATGATCCCAAGCGAAGACTCAAGCACCTTGCTCTCGCTTGCCTGGTCATATGGCTCATCCTCTTTGTCAGGCTACTCCAGGTCCAGATCTTCCTCCATTCCTCCTACGTGAACAAAGCAATTGCGCAGCAAAATCGACGCGTACCGGTGAGCGGGATCAGGGGTACCATCTACGACAGAAACGGCGAAATCCTGGCCCAGGACATCAGGACCTCCTCGGTCTGCGCCTACCCCGATCAAGTGAAGAACAAGGTTTCCACCGCCAGAGAGTTGAGTTCGGTCCTCGGCGTTCCCTACGGAAGGGTCCTCGCGCAACTCAAGAGAAAAGTGGGCTACGTCTCTATAGCCAGCAAGATATCTGCTGAGGCCGAAGCCAAACTGCGTGAGGCAAGACTCGGGGGCGTAGACCTGATTGACGACACAAGACGGATATATCCCCTTGGGGCTGCTGCCTGCCACGTGGTCGGGCTCGTAAATCCCGACGGCGAGGGCATAGAAGGCGTCGAGGCAGGAATGAACGAGGTTCTGATGGGCACGCCGGGCTGGTTTATCCTGGCCCACGACGCCAAGGGAGAAGACTTTGTCACGGCCAAGAGTGTGATGAAGGAGCCGAGAGCGGGGGCCAACGTAATCCTGACAATCGATTCCCACTACCAGACGATCGCGGCCTCAAGTCTCAAGCGAGCAGTCGCCGCGAACAACGCTGTTGGCGGGACGATCATCATCGTCAATCCAGCCACGGGCGAAATACTGGCAATGGCCAACGAGCCCAGCTTCGATCCTTCCGACAATCGCACCTGGAAAAAAGGTGCACTGAGAAACAGGGCCGTGACCGACCAGTTCGAACCGGGGTCGACCTTCAAGCTCATCACTGTTTCCGCAGTCCTTGACGAGAAGCTTGCGGATTCGACGAGCGCGTTCTACGCAGAAAACGGCGTTGCCTACATTGGAAAAGCCAGGATCACCGACACGCATGAGCACGGATGGCTCAATCTCAAGGAGTTCTTCACGGTATCGAGCAACATCGTCGCGGCCAAACTGGGGATGCTTCTCGGGAAAGAGAGGTTCTACAGATATTGTCGCGCCTTTGGGTTTGGGGCGACGACCGGTATAGACCTTCCCGGAGAGGCTGCGGGCAAGCTGAGAAACCCTTCCGCCTGGTCCGAGAGATCTCTTCCCACGATGGCGTTCGGCCAGGAGATTTCTGTCACGTCTCTACAACTCGTGATGGCCTATGCGGCAATTGCCAATGACGGCATACTCATGCGCCCCGCCACAATAAAGCGCGTGCTGGACACCGAAAGAAAACCCTTGAGGACGTGGCAACCTCGCAGAACACGGCAGGTGGTCACTGCTTCCACCGCCAGGACTGTCCGCGAGTTTCTCGCCACCGCCGTAGACATAGGAACCGGCAGGAACGCCGGCGTTGACTGGTGCAGGTTGGGCGGCAAGACTGGAACCGCACAGAAATACGACCCGAACACTCGTACGTATTCGTACTGGATAAGTTCTTTCGCAGGACTCGTTCCTGCCGAGAATACAAAGATTGTCTGCCTTGTCGTGCTGGATCAGCCCGCTCTGGCACACTTAGGCGCGCTCGTGGCAGCCCCGGTTTTCAAGGAGGTGATTGAGACTGTCAGCAAGTGTTCGAGGTCGCCTTTGGCCCCCGGCTTTGACAGCATTCCCTTTGTAGTCAAGAACGACGCGTCCCTGCGAGTGCCGGACGTTAGACTTCTTGCCGAGGAGAAAGCGGGGGAAGACCTGCGGAAGGCCGGTTTCCGCGCGCAGCTAAAGGGGATCGGTAGTCGAGTGGTCTCGCAGGACCCACCTCCGGGAGCCTTGACCAAGGCGGGGGCAGAGGTGCAGCTTGAACTCAAGGAGAGCGAGAAGCTGCCCGAGAGTGCGGCGGTCATTCCGGACCTCACCGGCCTCAGCGTGAGGGAGGCGCTCCGAAAGCTCTCCTTCATCGCCGTGAGTGCCAAGGTCGACGGAAGCGGCGTCGTAGTCGCTCAGTTTCCGCCTCCCGGGACCACTACTCGCCGCGGCGAGCGATGCGTTTTGACGTGTAGACCCACGGTTGACGTCTATACCTGTAGTACCAGATGAAGAATGGTCGGAGTGAGGCCAAGTCGCAATTGAGACTGAAGACACATTCAATGAAGCTCCAAGACCTACTGAGTGATCTCGAGACAAAGACGGTTTCGGGCCCTGACGACGTTGACGTCTCACACATTGCCTACGATTCCCGGAAGGTAGGACCTGGAGCAATCTTTGTCTGCGTGAGCGGTTTGCGCAGCGACGGCCACAAGTTTGTCAGGGAGGCTGTTTCGTCGGGGGCCGTGGCGGTGGTTGTCGATAGAGACGTACCCGTCGACGACGCGGTGAGAATCCGTGTTCCCGATTCGAGGAAGGCCCTCGCCTTGCTCGCATGCAGTTTCCACGGACACCCTTCGCGCAAGCTCAAGATCGCCGGAATAACGGGAACGAATGGGAAAACCACGGTGTCTTATCTGGTCCAGTCGATCTGTTCTCAGGCCGGTTTGAAGGCGGGGGTCATCGGCACCGTCGGCTACGACGTCGGTGATACGAAACTCAAAGGTTCCCACACGACGCCCGAGGCGCCCGAATTCCAGGAACTCCTGAGCAGAATGGTGGCGCAGAGAATCAGTCATGCGGCCGTCGAAGTCTCCTCGCACGCTCTGGCGCTCAGGCGTTCCTACGGAACAAAATTCGACGTGGTCGTGTTCACGAATCTCACCCGCGACCATCTGGACTTTCACGGCACGTTCGAGGACTACAGGAAGGCCAAGCTCAGGCTCTTCGATCGCGCAGAGAGGGGAGTCTCGGAGAAGGACCGGCCCACGGCCGTGCTCAATCTTGACGATCCTTTCTCTGACGCCCTGGCCGAGGCCGTGGGCGAAGATATAATCGGCTACTCGATTGACAAGGACGCCGACTTGAGGGCGCGAGACGTGAAGCTTTTCCCGGGCGGCAGCACGTTTTCTGTGATCTGGAAGGGGCAAGCATTCGAGGTCAGACTCTCTCTTCCCGGCCTGTTCAATGTCGCGAACGCCCTCGCGGCTTTTGGCGTGGGAACGTCCTTCGGGATCGAGGGACATCACGCAGTTCGCGGGCTCGAGGCGATGAAGGGAGTCAAGGGAAGGCTGGAGCTCGTGGAGAAGTGTCAGCCTTTCTCTGTTTTCGTAGACTACGCCCACACGCCGGACGCCCTGAGCAACGTGCTCAGGACCGTGCGCGACATCACGAAGGGAAATCTCATCTGCGTGTTCGGCTGCGGAGGGGAGAGAGACAAAGGCAAGCGAAGTGAGATGGGGCGTGTCTCCGGAGCGCTCGCGAACTACACCGTCATCACGTCCGATAACCCGCGAAGCGAGGAGCCGCTCTCCATAATCACCGAAATAGAGGAGGGAATGCTTGCGGCTGGTGGATGCTACGAGACGGTCCCCGACCGTCGCGAGGCGATAGGACGTGCCATCGCTCGCGCGAGGCAGGGCGACAGCGTCCTCATAGCAGGCAAGGGGCACGAAGACTATCAGATCCTCGGTGACAAGGTCATACATTTCGACGACAGAGAAGTGGTCGAGGAGTTTTTGAACGGACGATCGCGATGAAAGTGAGCTTCACGGTAAACGAAATCATCAAGGCGACCGGCGCCGCGTACCCCAGCGAGGGAGCGAGACGGAGGGTACCCGAGTTTTTTCCCGGGATATCCGTTGATTCGCGAACAGTGGGGGAGGGAGAGCTCTTTGTGGCCCTCAGGGGTAACAGGTTCGATGGCCACGACTTCATTGATGAAGCGCTCTCCGGAGGCGCGTCGGCTGCTCTTGTCTCGAGCGACTGGGTGCGTGCGAGGAGAGACGGAGACGTTGCAGGCGCTTTTCTTGTCGTGCGGGATTCTCTCGCCGCGTTCCAAGAACTCGGGAAATATCACAGGATTCGTATCAATCCCAGGGTGGTTGCCGTGACAGGAAGCAACGGCAAGACGACCACGAAGGACTTGATTGCGGCAGTCTCTTCGGCGAAGTATCCCACGGCCAAGACCCAGGGGAATCTCAACAACCAGTTCGGCGTACCGATCACTCTCCTTCAGCTCAAGACCGGAGACGAGGTGGCCGTCGTGGAGATGGGCATGAACCATCCCGGGGAACTTCGTCGCCTTGCGGAACTCTGCATGCCCTCGATTGCGGTGATAACGAACGCCAGCGCCTCCCATCTGGAAGGGCTCGGCACGGTTCACGACGTGGCCCGCGCGAAGAGCGAGCTGGCCGAAGACCTGAGTAGAGATGATTGGCTCATTCTGCACAGAGATTCGGAAGAACTCTACAGGCAGAACCGCACCAGGCGCTGCAGGATTGTCACCTTCGGAATGTCTGAAGAGTCCGACCTATTCCCCAGGGACGTGCGCCATTCTGGAAGAGACGGAACGGAGCTGCAGGTAGACGGTTTTCCTCCGGTCAGACTCGCGTTGCTGGGCAGACAGAACGTGCTCAACGCGCTCGCGGCTCTCGCTGCCTCGAGATCGCTGGGCGTGCCGCCCGAAATCGCGGTTTCTGCGCTCGCCACGACGAGACCCGCTAAAGGCCGGATGGAGATCAAGATGGTCGGACCGGCCACTTTTGTGGACGATTCGTACAACGCAAACCCGATTTCGATGAAGATGGCTCTCGAGACCTTGTTTTCCCTCGACGGCTTCGGAAGGAGAATGGCAGTTCTCGGTGACATGCTCGAGCTCGGCGACACGAGCGAGAGATGGCACGTAGAACTGGGAGTCCAGGCCGGCAAAGCAGACATGCTGCTGCTCCGTGGACAATTCGCTCGGGCCGTCGAGAGGGGGGCTCTAAGCGCGGGCATGGATCCTGGAAAGGTTTCCGTTCTTGGAACGCACGCCGAAATGGCCGAGCGAATACTGGCAATCTGGGCCGAAGGTGACCTCTTTCTACTGAAGGGCTCGAGGGGCATGGAAATGGAGAAGGTGCTTGCCGAGCTTGCAAGACGCGTGAAGGAGCCTTCCGGACCGGCCGCGGCCGGCTTGAGGAGAGAAGCGTAACGTGCTGTACCATTTGCTCTATCCGCTTCACACTCACATTTCCTTCTTCAACGTATTCAGGTACATAACGGTCAGAGCCGCGTACGCTGCGGTGACCGCTCTTCTCTTGAGCCTGATCCTCGGCCCGCCGCTCATAAGGTGGCTCAGGACCTTCAAGATAAGGCAGACGATAAGACAGGACGGCCCGGCCACGCACTTCACCAAAGAGGGAACGCCGACCATGGGCGGCCTCCTCATACTTCTTGCGGTTGTGGTGCCGACACTTCTCTGGGCAAACCTGGCAAACAAGTTTATATGGATTGTGCTTCTGTCCACGGTGTGGTTGGGACTGATTGGTTTCCTGGACGACTACCTCAAAATAGTGAAGAGGTACCCGAAGGGATTGCGTGGTAGATACAAGATCGCTGCCCAGATCGCCCTCGGCCTGGCCGTGGGGCTCATTCTCTATTTCTACCCGACGCAGCAAGAAATGGCAGGATGGACCAACGTGCCGTTTTTGAAAGAGATGAGTCTCTATTTCGGTCCGTTCTACGTGCTGTTCGTGGTACTTGTCATCACGGGAAGTTCGAACGCAGTGAATCTGTCTGACGGACTTGACGGGCTGGCGATAGGAATGGTGATCTTCGTCGCTCTGGCCTTCGGAGCCCTGAGCTATGTCACGGGCCACGTCAAGTTCGCCAGCTACCTCAACGTCTACTACATCGAAGGAGCGGGGGAGCTGTCGGTATTCTGCGGCGCCGTCATGGGAGCTTCCCTGGGTTTTCTGTGGTTCAATTGCCACCCTGCTGTCGTGTTTATGGGAGACACGGGGGCGCTGGCGCTGGGAGGTGCGCTGGGGACCGTCGCAGTTCTGATAAGGCGCGAGTTGCTTCTCGTAATCGTGGGTGGTCTCTTTGTGGTGGAAGCACTCTCCGTCATGTTGCAGGTAGCTTCCTTCAAGCTGCGCGGTCGCAGATTGTTCAGGATGGCCCCGCTTCACCATCACTTCGAATTGCTTGGCTGGCCCGAGTCGCGTGTCGTAGTCAGATTTTGGATAGTTGCTGCCATATTGGCGCTCGTTACCATCACAACGCTGAAACTACAATGAAAACACCAAACACGCCGAGGATATCAAAGATGTCGAAGACATCGAAGACATCTCCCTCCTTCTTCAAGAAGAATGTCCTGGTAGTCGGCCTGGGGCGAAGCGGAATAGCCGCCTGCGTGCTACTTCGCAAGTACGGGTGCGCCATAACTGCCACGGACGTCAGAGAACAGTCCGCGCTCACGACAGACGTGCGTAATCTGCAAGACGAGGGCGTCAAGCTCTCCTTGGGCGGGCACGACCCCGCACTAATCAAGGGCAAGGATCTCGTTGTCCTCAGTCCGGGCGTGCCCAGGAGCATCGCGTTGATTCAAGAGGCCCTCAAGGCGGGCCTTCCCGTTCTTAGCGAGATAGAAATAGCCTCCGAGGTCGCCCGCGCTCCCATTCTGGCGGTCACGGGAACGAACGGCAAGAGCACCGTGGTCACACTTCTGGGGACGATACTCTCGAGTGCGGGGCTTGAGGTCGCGGTCGCCGGCAACATAGGCGTGGCCCTGTCGGCCGTGGTGGAGGACGTCCCTTCTGAGGGGGTCATCGTTGCCGAAATCAGCAGTTTCCAGCTCGAAAGTATTGCGAAATTCCACCCCAAGGTGGCCGTGCTCTTGAACATTACGCCCGACCATCTGGACAGGTACGATCGTCTCGGCAGCTACATCGAGGCAAAGGCCAGGCTGTTCTCGAACCTCAAGCCGTCCGACTTCGCCGTCTACAATGCCGACGATCCTTTCGTGCCCCCGCTCGTGACCCCGCTCACGGCAGGGCTACTCAGTTTCTCGTTCAGAGAGCGAAGAGTAAAGGACGGGGCCTTTGTGCGTGGAGGCGCCTTCTGGCTGCGACGCTCGGGCGAGGAGTTCGAAGTGACCAGAGAAAACAACGTCGCGCTGAGGGGGCCGCACAATTTCTCGAACATACTCGCCTCAATCTGCGCAGCTTCGGCCCTCGGCCTGACAGCGGAACAGATGAAACGGCCGCTGGAGCAGTTCAAGGGACTCGAGCACAGGCTCGAGGAGGTGGCCGAAATAGACGGCGTGAGTTTCGTCAACGACTCCAAGGCGACGAACGTCGATTCACTCAAGTACTCGCTGCTCTCTTTTGACAATCCTATCGTGCTGATAGCGGGGGGAAGGGACAAGGGCGGCAACTTCTCTACGCTGAAGCAGCTCGTCGCCGAAAGAGTGAAGGAGCTCGTTCTCGTCGGCGAAGCTTCCCAGAAAATCTCAAGCTCCTGGTCCGGAACACGCGCCCACCTGGCCCAATCCATGGCGGAAGCGGTGGAGACGGCCTTCAAACTGGCCGCGCCTCGCGACGTCGTTTTGCTGGCACCCGGATGTGCGAGCTTCGACATGTTCAAGGATTTCGAGGACAGGGGCCGCGCCTTCAAGAACGCTGTTCTTTCGCTGGTGAGAGGTAGTGCGGAGACAAGAGGTGACAACACCGCGAGCGCCGACGCGACCGCAAAGCGTGACGGCGGGGCGAAAGGAAAACCTGATGCTTGAGACGCGGGGAGGAAAGGACAAACAACTGTTGGCTGCCGCCGTGGTGTTGATGGCAGTCGGGCTACTGATGGTTTACACCTCCAGCGCCGGCCTTGGTGCCGCGAGATACCAGGGCGATCTCTACTACTATTTTAGAAATCAGGCCGCGCGGGTCGTCCTTGCCTTTGCCGCCATGGTCGTGATGATGAACGTTGACTATCACAAGCTGAACAAGATGGCTCCATGGCTGTTGCTGCTTGCGTATGCAGCCCTTCTGGCGCTTGTTGTGATTCCGGGTGTCGGGAGGCACGTGAGGGGCGCCAAGAGTTGGTCAGGATACATCCCCGTTCAGCCGAGCGAGCTCGCCAGGTTTGCAATGGTTGTCTATCTGAGTGTTTTCATGACAAAGAGGGCGAACATCCACTCCTTCAAGAAGTGCGTCCTGCCGTGTTTCGTCATCATACTGGGGGCCGCGGGGCTCGTGCTTCTGCAGCCGGACCTCGGGAGTGCCGCCGTGATCGTGCTCATCGGCGTGGCGTTGGTTTATGCTGCAGGAGCGAGGTTGCTTCATCTTTCTTATCTCCTGGGAGTCGGAGCAGTGGCGGGAGCGGTGTGCATGCTGAAGAATCCGTATCAGGTAACGAGATTGTTCGGATTCTTCGGTCGGGGGGCGCCGTACCAAGTCGACCAGAGCCTCATCGCGCTTGGCACCGGTGGGCTGCTCGGGAAAGGTCTTGGCGGAAGCATGCAGAAGTACCTCTTTCTTCCCGATCCTCACACGGACTTTGTGTTCTCGATCTATGGCGAGGAGACGGGTTTCGTCGGCGCTTTGCTTCTCATCTCGCTTTTCGTGTATCTCTTGCTCAGAGGCTTGAAGATCGCGGCAAATGCGCCTGACAGGCTCGGCCGACTGCTCGCCACCGGCATGGTGGCAAGCATCGGGGTACTCTTCGCCGTCAACTTGGGCGTGGCGACGGGTATTCTTCCAACCACCGGTCTGCCTCTGCCTTTCATTAGCTATGGAGGGTCGGCTCTGCTGGTTAACGCTGTCTCTGTGGGCGTTCTCCTCAACATATCGGGACACCGAAGCTCGGAGGGAATGTCCATCGGAGGCGGCCGCTGGATGAAACGTACTGTCCGTTTAACGGAGTAATGAACATGCGCATTTTGATGGCCGGAGGAGGCACGGGTGGTCACCTTTATCCGGCAATCGCAGTCGCACAGGAGCTCGCCGCCAAGAACGGCGGCATCGATGTCCGGTTCGTAGGGAGCCGGAACAAGGCGGAAAGAGAAATCGTCGAACGCTACGGCTTCAAGATGGTGGCCATTTCTGCCAGCGGAATGCCGAGACGGTTCGGGTTGGGGCAGGTGAGCTTTCTGGTCCGTTCCGCGGCCTCGCTGTTCGAAGTGCTCTACCTTCTGTCGAGATGGAGGCCAAACGTGATATTGGGCACCGGCGGATACGTGAGCGGTCCCGTTGTGCTGGTGGGATGGCTCCTGAGGATTCCCTGCGTAATTCAGGAGCAGAACACCGTCCCCGGTTTCACCAATCGTTTACTCGCAAACATCGCCAAGGAAGTTCACCTCACTTTTGCAGAATCGAGGAAGTACTTCAAGAAGAAGGACCACCTGAGGCTGACTGGGAATCCCATTAGAAAGGAAATAATGAAGGGCGACCGTGAAGCCGCGCTGCAAAAGCTTGGTCTCAGCAGCGAGCGCAAAACGATATTGGTGCTGGGTGGGACGAGAGGGGCTCACAGTTTGAATCTGGCCGCGGTAGGAGCCCTGAACAAACTCAGCCAGAGGAGAGATCTGCAGTTCATTCTTCAGACGGGAAGCCAGGACTTCGACTGGGTCCGGCACTCGGTCGCCCCGTTCGGAGACAGGGTCCACGTCGCGCCCTACTTCGTGTCGATTGCGGACGCATATTGCTGCTCCGACCTTGTCATCTGCCGGGCCGGCGCGATGACCGTCTCGGAGGTGGCAGCGTGCGGTCTTCCGGCGGTCTTCGTTCCGTATCCTCACGCCGTGTACGATCACCAGGCTCAGAACGCCAAGAACCTGGTGGAGGCTGGAGCGGCAGAGATGATACTTGACACCGAGTTGAATGCGGATATTCTGGCCTCGACCATCGCGCGCCTGGCGAGCGACGACACGCGCCTCAGGAGAATGTCCATAAACGCGCGCGGTTTTGCCAGACTGGACACGGCGGAGAAGATCACAAGATCCCTGATGGAATTCGGGCGCGCGGGACAAAGGAGCGAACGTAATGTACACGACCATTAGGAGGATACATCTCATCGGCATCGGCGGGACGGGGATGAGTGGCATAGCCGAAGTTCTCCTGAACCAGGGCTACGACGTGTCGGGTTCCGACATCAAACACTCCGACGTCACGGAGACGTTGGAGAGGCTCGGAGGAAGGATCTTCTACTCTCACGATCCGCTTAATCTCGAGGGTGCTCACGTCGTGGTCATCTCCTCGGCAATAAGACCGGACAATCCCGAGCTTCTGGCAGCAAGAGAGAAAAACATTCCTGTGATATCTCGCGCCGAGATGCTTGCCGAGCTTATGCGACAGAAGTACGGTATCGCGATAGCCGGCGCGCACGGGAAAACGACGACCACCTCGATGATTGCATCCGTCCTCACGCACGGCTATCTCGCTCCCACGATAGTCATAGGAGGGAGACTCCGATCCTCCAATCGCAACGCCAAGTTGGGGACAGGACAATTCTTCGTGGCCGAGGCCGACGAGAGCGACGGGTCTTTCTTGAGACTTTCCCCCACGATCGCCGTGATAACTACGATCGACGAGGAGCATCTCGACTACTACACGGACATCGCCAGGGTCAAGGACGCTTTTGTCGAGTTCGCCAACAAGGTTCCTTTCTACGGCGCCGCCGTGGTGTGCATAGACGACGAGAACGTGCGTTCCATAATCCCTCGCATCACAAGAAGAGTCTTGAGCTACGGGCTTGACGGCCGGGCCGACTTCTCGGCGAAGACGATTACTCAGAGCGGGATGCGCGTGTCCTACAAGGCCTTCGTTCATGGAGAGCTTCTCGGCGAAATCAAGCTTCGAATGCCCGGCAAGCACAACGTATACAATTCGCTGGCCGCGGTGGCGGTGGGTCTCGAACTGAGGGTCGAGTTCGACGCGATAAAGACCGCCCTCGCCGAGTTCGAGGGCGTGAAGAGACGATTCGAGATCAAGGGCGAAAGCTGCGGCATCACTATTCTGGATGACTACGGTCATCATCCCACCGAGATAAAGGCGGTTCTGGACACGGCCAACGAAATCTGGAAGGGGAGAGTCGTGGCCGTCTTCCAGCCCCACAGGTACACCAGGACCGCATTGCTCGGACACCTTTTTGGAGGCGCCTTCGACGCCTGCCAGCGCGTCTACGTCACGGACATCTATGCGGCCGGAGAAGAGCCGATCAAAGGCGTCAGCTCGACGAACATAGTCAACGAGATCAAGAGCCGGGGAAAGACAGAGGTGAGGCACGAGGCAGACCTCAAATCTTTGCTCAAGACTCTCGTCGCAGAGCTCGCGCCGGGCGACGTCGTGGTCACGCTCGGCGCAGGCGACATCTGGAAATTCGGCGAGAGCCTGCTGAGTGAGCTTCGCGTGGGTAGGGAAAGTGTCAGGTGCTAGCGGCCTTTACGAGTCCATTGAGAACATCCGCGGCGTTCGCTGTAGGAGAAACGTTTCCCTCGCGACTCTCACCTCTTTCAAAGTCGGCGGACCGGCGGACGTTCTTGCCGTGGCAGAAGACGCAGAAGGGTTGCGCAGCATTTTGGTGCGGTTCGCGGACGCCGGAGCAAAGTGGTTCTTGCTGGGGGCCGGCACCAACGTGGTTTTCGGAGACGCAGGGTTCAGAGGAGTCGTCGTGAAGCTCGGTCCCGGGTTTGCCGGCATCGTCAGGAAGGGCACGGGTATTTTCGCGGGAGCGTCTGCCTCCTGGTCGGAGTTGCTATCATCCTGTGCGGAGTCCGGACTGGCCGGTCTCGAACGGATGTCTGGAATCCCAGGCACCGTCGGCGGCGCCGTGTTCGGTAACGCCGGCGCTTTTGGAGTGACGGTAGGAGACAGAGTCGAGTGGGCGAGCGGAATGAACGCTCGTGGTGTCGAGAGAAAGCTCGCGCGAGACGAGATGGAATTCAGCTACCGACACGCCAGTTTTCCGAGTGGGTTTGTGCTCACCCAGGTGGCCATGTGCCTGGAGAACGGCGAGAAGGGCGCAATCCTGGCAACGACGGACGAGATTCTTGCCAGAAGGAGAGAGAAACAACCGTTGGAACTGCCGAGCGCCGGCTCCGTCTTCAAGAATCCACCTGAGGCCAAGGCGGCGAGGCTGATCGAGCAAGCGGGTCTCAAGGGGCGGCGCGTGGGGGGTGCGGAGGTGTCGGAAAAGCACGCCAATTTCATTGTGAACAAGGGCGGAGCGACCGCCGGAGACATCCTCTCTCTCATCGACATCGTGAGAGAAGAAGTCTGCAAGCGTTTTTCCGTCGGGCTCGAGCTCGAAGTGAAAGTAGTGGAGTGAGAATCAGGATGTTCACATTGAGAAAAACGAGAAAGAAAGCATACTGCGGCGGGGCGCTTGCCAGGGGGCCGATTTCGCTTGACCTTTCTCTGAGAATCATCTTCTTCTCACTGATAGTCGTGCTCGCCATCGTCAAGTTGCCGGAGGCCAGGGCGAAAATTCTTCGCACGGGCTTATTTAAGCTTGACTCCGTGACGCTAAAGGGCAATAGATACCTTCTGGAGTCTCAAGTCGTGGCAATTGGCGGCATTGAAAAGGGTGCTTGCGGTCTGAGCCTCAACGCCGACGAGATTCGCGAGAAGCTGATGAAGCACCCGAGAATCAAGTCGGCCTCTGTGAAGAAGCTCCTGTGGAAGAAGCTCTACATAACTATCGAGGAACGTACACCGGTGGCGCTCGTTGAGTTGGACAAAATTCTTGAGACAGACGAAGATCGAGTCGTGTTCGAGCCGGTTGACTACGCTCTGCTTCCCGACTTGCCGTTGATCACGGGACTCTCCTACAGGAGAGTGGTCCTCGGCGACACGCTGGAGGGCAAGGGGATGGAGCATGCCATGGCGCTCATCGATCAGTTGCGTGATCCTGAGGTGAACCTTCTTGATCAGATCTCGGAGATCCACGTGAACAAGAGCGGTGACCTGGTTCTGATGGCGGTTCAATCCGGCACTCCGATCGTCGTGGGCAGCGAGGCCGTCACGATAAAGAAACTCCAGGCATTCAAAGTTGCCTGGGCCGACATGCAGCGCAAGGACCTTAAGCCGGTTTCCGTGGACCTCAGGTTCAAGGATCAGATAGTCGCAAAGGTACCGGAGCGGACTGTCCCTGAGGTGCTCTACGCGGGAGACACAGAAGCACGGAAGGCCGTGCGCTTCTAGAGTGGAAAGGCTGGTGTGAGAATGGCATCCGGAAGGATACTCGCGGGGCTGGACATAGGCACCACGAAGATCTGCGTCATCATAGCCGAGGTGGATGAAGCCAATCAGGTGAACATCGTGGGTGTCGGCACGGTGCCGTCGGAGGGGTTGAGAAGAGGAGTAGTAATCAATCTCGAGAAGACGGTCCAGTCCATCTCGAGAGCCGTCGAGAAAGCCGAAAGAATGGCCGGCATAAAGATCAAGTCGGCCTACGCCGGAATCGCCGGAGATCACATAAGAAGCATCAATAGCAGAGGCGTGATTGCCGTTTCGCGCAAGGACAACGAGATCGGTCCCGCCGACGTGGCCAGGGTAGTGGAAGCCGCCAAGGCGGTCGCCATTCCGGCGGACAGGGAAATAATCCACGTGATTCCCCAGGAATTCATGGTTGACGACCAGGACGGGATAAAGGACCCGATCGGCATGAGCGGCATAAGGCTTGAGGCCGAGGTCCACATCATTACCGGCGCGGTTACCTCGGCCAGGAACATCTGCAAGAGCATAGAGAAGGCAGGTCTCAGGGTGGAGGACCTGGTCCTCGAGCCGCTCGCTTCGAGTCACGCCGTGCTCGGCCCCGACGAGCGAGACCTGGGCGTGGTGCTGGTTGACGTTGGCGGTGGCACGACGGACGTGGCGGTTTTCTACGAAGGAAGCATAAGGCACACCGCCATCATCGGGCTGGGGGGATCCAGCATCACGAACGACATTGCCATCGGGTTGAGGACGCCTATTGACAAGGCAGAGCAGCTCAAGATAGAGCATGGTTGTGCGCTGAGTTCGATGGTTTCCGAAGACGAGAAAATCTTGGTGCCCGGCGTGGGCGGTCGGCCCACCAGGGAGCTTTCACGATACGTATTGAGTGCAATGATCGAGCCCAGGATGGAAGAGATATTTACGCTGGCCCTCAAGGAGGTGAGGAAGAATCATTTTGCCGACTTGCTCGGTGCCGGTGTGGTCATCACCGGCGGCACGGCCGTGATGCAAGGTGTCACCGAACTTGCCGAGCAGGTCTTCGAACTGCCGGTCAGGATTGGCGTTCCGACCGGAGTATCGGGGCTTGTTGATTCGGTCAGCGATCCCAAGTTTTCAACGGGAGTCGGTCTGGTACTCCATGCCTTTCACACTGAGGAAATGGATGCTGATTACTCGAAGGGCCCTCTTTCCAGACTGTCTTCCGGCATCAGACGGCTCGTCGAGAGTTTTTTCTAGTTGCCGTTGTTTTCATTTAGTGATACGGAGGTATTGTGATGCTTCTTCAATTCGAACCGGACGAGAATACAGGTGCTAGCCTCCGCGTGATTGGACTTGGTGGGGCCGGAGGGAATGCGGTGAATCGGATGATCTCCGCCGGTCTCACGGGTGTCGAGTTCATTGCCGGAAACACCGACGCACAGGCGCTCAATCAGTCACAGGCCCCGCATAAGATTCAAATGGGGAGCCTGCTCACGAGGGGACTTGGTTCCGGTGGGGACCCCGACGTGGGAAGACGGGCCGCCGAGGAAACGTCGGAAGAGATCGGCAATCTCATCCGCGGCAGCGACATGGTGTTCATAACGTGTGGGATGGGCGGCGGGACCGGCACGGGCGCTGCCCCGATGGTCGCATCACTGGCGAGGGAGCTGGGTTGTCTCACCGTCGCGGTGGTCACGAAACCGTTCGTCTTCGAAGGCAAGCGCAGAGCGGCCGTCGCTGAAGACGGTCTGAACGAGCTGAGAGAGAACGTTGACACTCTCATCGTCATTCCGAATGACAGACTGCTGTCGGTCGTAGAGAGGACCACGCCCATTCTGGAAGCCTTCAGGACCGCCGACGAAGTCTTGCTGCAAGCCACGAAGGGTATCTCGGATCTGATCACGATCCCCGGCATAATCAATCTCGATTTCGCGGACGTCAAGGCAGTGATGATGTCTCGCGGAAACGCTTTGATGGGCACCGGAATAGCTTCCGGTGAGAACAGGGCGGTGGAAGCGGCACAGCTCGCAGTTTCGAGCCCTCTCCTCGAGGACGTCGCGATTACCGGCGCGCAGGCCCTTCTTGTCAACATCACCGGCGGGCCGGCGCTGAGTCTCCACGAGGCCAGCGAGGCGGCGAGCGTGATACTCGAGGCGGCAGGCGGAGAGGCGAGCGTTATCTTCGGAGCCGTGATTGACCCGAGGATCGAGTCGGAGATTCGAGTCACGGTCATAGCGACCGGGTTTGGCAAGAGAGCGACTACCAAGCCGGAAGTGACAGAGAGAAGGCAGATCGAGCGTCCCGACTACGACCGGGAGGGACTCAAGAGGCCCGCCTTCCTACGCAAGGAAGATTCTACCGTTGTGACACACACGCGGCGGTGGGGCAGAGCCTTCTCGAAAGAGAGCCTGGAGATTCCGGCCTTCTTGAGAAAGCAGATGGACTGACAAGCTTCCCGACGACGTCTCTCGTCCGAGCGTCAACGATGTCGCAAAAAAAGTGTCTTTATGAAACTTTTCGGAAAAATACTAGAGCGCCAGGGGAACGAACACTATAACACTGGCATTGCCTTCTTCAACGACGGCCAGTACGAGGAGGCCGTTGGAGAATTCGAGAAGGCGATAGAGTCTATTTCGAGCAAGAAGGATCCCTACTACAATCTCGGCCTTTTCTACGCCGCGGAAGCGAGGGCTCACCTTGGCCTGGCACATTTCAAGAAGGGCAAGCTTGAGAGTGCGGAGCAGGAATTTAAGAAGGCCCTGACGGAGAGCCCCAATTATCCTGACCTTCGTTACTATCTGGGCGTAATCTACGAAAGATCCGGCCGGCACAAGGAGGCGATAGGCGAGCTCGAGGCTGCCCTTGCGATCAATCCGCACTACTCGGAGGCCCGCTGCTATCTGGCCGTTTGCCTCCACGCCGTCGGCGAGGAGGAGGGCGCGAAGCGCCAGCTTCAGGACGTGAGACAGACAGGCTACGACCTTCCCCTCTCTCTCAGTCTTCAGAACAACAATCATATTCCGGAAGAGGCCATAGCAGAGCTGAGACAGATACCGAAGAAGCAGTCCGAGTGCTTCGTGCACATGGACAGCGCTGTCAGTTACTACAACAGGGGTCTGAGGAAAGAGGCCGTGGCAGAACTCGAGAAGGCCATCGCCCTTCAGCCGAGGTATGCCGACCTGCGCTGCAAGCTCGGAGTCATACTGAGAGAAATGGGGGAGACGTCCAGGGCGGCCAGTGAATTCAAGCAGGCGGTTTCCATCAATCCCAACTATCTGGAGGCTCACGTTCATCTGGGGCTCACATACCTGGCCGAGTGCCGCCACGGAGAAGCCGTAAAGTTCCTCGCGCATGCGTCGCAACTTGCTCCCAACTATGCCGACGTCCACTTCCTTGCCGGTCTTGCGTTCTACAGAGGCGGCTTTCCTCAGCTGGCGGTTGAGGAGTTCGACAAGGCCCTGGAGGCCAATCCGCGTTTCTGGCGGGCGCATCATTACCTTGGCCTCTGCCATCATAGCATGGACGACACCGAAGGCGCCGTGAGAGAACTCCGCAGCGCCCTCGAGCAGTCACCTGACGCTGGAATAGCCAGGGCCGAGCTCGGACGTGTCTACCTGGCGAAGGGCGACTCTCAGAAGGCCGCCAACGAGTTTGAGATAGCGGTGGGATACCATCCCGACTATCCGGACCTCAGATTGAGCCTGGGCATCTCCTACATGAAGTCGAAGAACAACGCACAGGCCAAGGAGCAGTTGGTGAAGGCCATCGAGCTCAACCCCGACTTCGCCACGGCTCACTATGCCCTCGGCAGACTCCTCATGCTTGAAGACGAGCCTGACGAGGCCTTGTCCCACCTGAATCACGCCCTCGCACTGTGCCCCGATCATGCCGACATCCACTACTGTCTTGGAAGGGCGCACGTCTCCAAGGGGCAGGAGGGAGAGGCCGAGAAAGCCTTCGCGGCTGCAATCAGCATCAACAAGAATTTCGTCGCAGCGAGGCTCGGATTGGCCATGCTTCTTCAACGGCAGGGTCACGTCGAAGACGCAAGGGAACACCTCCTGCACGTTCTGAAAATCGAACCCGATAATCCACTTGCTCGCTCCTACCTGGACGCCGACGTCACGTTTCCCCTCAGTCCTCCCGATGCGAAAAACTAGTCGTTACGGAGACGGATCCCAGACCGGAAGACGCGCTCAGTTGAGTCTGGCCCTCGTCTATCCCAATTCGTACGCAGTCGGCATGGACAATCTGGGGTTTCAAGGCATCTACGGGCTCGTTGTATCGGACCCCAGAGTGCATTGCGAGAGAGCCTTCTTCGAACGGGCTCCCGGTCGCCTGTCAATTGGGCACGATCCGCGTCCTTCCGAAGCCAAGCCTCGCTCGTTCGAGAGCAAACTACCCTTGAAGTCTTTTGACGTCATCGCGTTCTCCGTTTCGTTTGAGAACGACTACCTCAATCTGCTCAGGATTCTCAAGGCCTCCGACATTGAACCGTTTGCTTCGAAGCGGGACGAGCGCTCGCCGCTCTTGCTCGCAGGCGGAGTCGGGGTCTTCATGAATCCTGAACCGATCAGCCCTTTCATGGACGCGGTCTTCCTTGGAGAAGCGGACGAGGCCACGGAAGAGATAATCGATACCTTGCTGCAAGCAAGAGCGGGCGGAAGGCAGTCGGTCTTGGAGTCCCTGGCTTGCATCGACGGCGTGTACGTTCCTTCCGTGCACTCTCCTTTCCTGAGAGGGTCCGGCACTCCGGTTCCCTCTACGAGTGTGAAGAGAAGATACGTGTCTCAGCTTTCGACGGTGTTTCGCAGCAGCGTGATCTCGACTTCGAGAAGTCACCTCGGCGGCATGGTGCTTGTGGAATCCGGACGCGGTTGCTCAAGAAAATGCAGGTTCTGCGCGGTGACGTCGGTCTACGCTCCTCTCAGATTCGTCCCGGCAGAGTCGTTGCTTGCCAGGATCGAAGAGGGCGCCCCGGCCCGCGGGACCGTCGGAATAGTGGGGGCCTGTGTCTCGGAGCATCCGGGACTCACGGAACTCGCAAGGGTTCTCGTTGGAAAGGGGCTCAGGGTTTCTCTCTCGTCAATGAGAGCAGACAGCACCCCTGCGGAGCTCGTCGAGCTAGTTGCGAGAAGCGGCACGAGGACAATCACCACTGCTCCCGAAGCAGGTACGGCGAGACTCAGGGGGGTAATAAACAAGGAGCTGGACGAGGCAAAGCTGTTGAGACTGGTCGAGATTGCGCGCGATAGCGGCATCGCATCGCTGAAGCTATATTTCATGATAGGTCTGCCGAAGGAAGAACCGGAGGACGTCGAGGCAATCGTCTCGCTTGTCGGGGCGATTCGTTCGACGTTCCTGTCCGGCAAGAAGGCTCGTCAGGTCGTGGTGAGCGCTTCTCCGTTTGTTCCGAAGGCCTTCACGCCCTTCCAGTGGTGTCGCATGCTCGAGCGGGACTCTCTCGACAAGAGAATGCAGATTCTGACCAAAGGTCTGTCGAAAATCAGAGGGGTCAAATTCGGCTCTCAGAGCATAAGAGGCTCAATTCTGGAAGGCGCACTCTCGCGAGGAGACTGGAGGGTGGCCCACGCCTTGCACGCGATGGTGTATGAGAATCTCAATTTCAAGAAAGCCTGGAGCAAGGCTGGATTGCGCTTCGAGAACGAGGTCTTCGAAGAAAGAGACAGGAGAGCTCCGCTTCCCTGGGATCATTTGCTCATAGGCCCCGCGAGGAAGGAGCTTGAGGAGGAGCTAGATAGAGCCCTGGAGGAAGTCTAGGGCTCCCATCACGCACTTGTCGTTCTGCTATCCGATCTCGGCAGCCCTTGCCCTTGCGGCCCTGACGGCCTTCTGAACGACGTCAGACCTCAGGCAGCGCGTACAGACGTTGAGCTTCTTCGGCACGCCGTCCATCACCACTCGGACGCGCTGTAGGTTCGGCTGCCAGCGCCTGTTGGAGACGTTGTGAGCGTGACTGATTGTCGACCCAAAGAGGCTGCCTTTTCCACATATGTCGCATCTTCTAGACATGATTGATTTACTCCTTGAGAAACGATGAGACTCTGAGCTAGAATCTATCAGAGAGCCGGGGGGCTTGCAAGCACAAAAGATTTACTGCGCGTCTTAAGACACCATGTTGAAACCCTCGTCACCGATACAATACCTCAAAGGCGTAGGCCCTGCAAAGGCGGAGCTGTTCACGAAACTGGGAATCTCCACGGCGATGGATCTCCTCCGCTACTACCCTCGCGCGTACATCGACAGAACGACCATGGGAACAATCTCTTCGCTCACGGCCGCGCAGAGTTGCACCGTGATGGGAACTGTGGTCGGTTTTCATATAAGGCCCACCCGCGACGGCAGGAAGGACTTCATAATGGTGCTTTCGGACGACACCGGCACCATCGAATGTATCTGGTTCAACCAGCCCTTCCTCCAGAGGGTCTTTAGTCCCGGGCAAACAGTCGTGGTGAGCGGTGAAGTCGGGTACTACAAGGGCAAGCAGCTCAAGAATCCGGTCTACGAGATTCTCGCAAAGGAAGACCAGGAGCTCATTCACACGGGTCGGATCGTACCGTCGTACAGACTCACGGCGGAGCTCGGCCAGAAGGTCTTGCGAAGGACGGTCAAGAGGACGCTCGACACGTGCCTTCCGCTCATCCGCGAGAGCCTGCCGCAACACGTCATCAATCGTAGGAAGTTGCTCGGTCTGCGGGAAGCCTTGATGCAAATACATTTTCCGGACGACTGGAAGTGCCAGCAGAGAGCGAGGGAACGATTGGCTTTCGAGGAGCTCTTCTATTTTCAGCTACTACTCGCGAGAAGAAAAAGAAGAGTGCAAGAGCCATCACGGGCCCTGGCCTTCTCGACGAACGGCCCTCTTCTCAATCGCTTTCTGCAGTCGCTTCCCTTTGAACTGACCTCGGCGCAGAAGAAGGCTCTCGAAGAGATCAAGACAGACTTGAAATCAAGGCGCGTCATGAACAGACTCCTCGAAGGAGACGTCGGTTGCGGGAAAACCCTGGTGGCACTCGCTGCGTCTCTCATCACTGCGGACAACGGTTGCCAGGTCGCTTTCATGGCCCCCACAGAAATACTGGTGGAGCAGCACTTAGCCACGGCGTCGAAGCTCCTCGAAGGTTTCGACGTGAAGGTCGAGACCCTGTTCGGGAAGACGCCGTCCAAGAAGAAGGAGCGAATTCTCAAGGAAACGGCGCGCGGCGACATACAGATTCTCATCGGCACTCATGCTCTGATACAGGACCAGGTTCAATTCTCGAGGCTGGGATTGATCATCGTTGACGAGCAGCATCGCTTCGGCGTGATTCAAAGGGCCACGCTCATAGGAAAGGGAATCTTTCCTCACGTGCTCGTCATGACGGCCACGCCGATCCCCCGGACGCTCGCCATGACTCTCTATGGCGATCTGGACGTCTCGATCATCGACGAGATGCCACCCGGGAGACGAAAGATCGTTACGAGAGCGGTCGTAGAAGGGGAGCGGACCAAGGTATATGAATTCCTTGCAAAGAAGGTGCGTGACGGCAGGCAGGCCTACGTCGTCTATCCTCTCGTCGAGGAGTCAGAGAAGGTTGAGCAGCTCATGGCTGCGACCGAAATGGCCCAAGAGCTTTCGCGACATCCGATCCTGAGAGGAATCAAGATCGGGCTCATGCACGGGAAGATGAAAACCGACGAGAAAGAAGAAACAATGAAGCGCTTCAAGTCGGGTGAGATAGATGTTCTTGTCAGCACTACGGTAATCGAGGTCGGCATCGACGTTTCAAACGCCTCCATCATGATAGTCGAGAATCCTGACAGATACGGGCTCTCCCAGCTTCACCAGCTCAGGGGGCGAGTGGGGAGGGGTTGCCACGAATCGTACTGCATCCTCATAAAGGACAAAGAGATCGGAGAGGACGCTTCGAGAAGATTGGGAATACTTGCAAACTGCGACGACGGCTTCAAAATTGCCGAGGCCGACCTTGCGATCAGAGGGCCTGGCGAATTCCTGGGCACGCGGCAGCATGGTCTTCCCGAGTTCCGAATAGCAGACCTTCTTCGCGACGGAACTCTCCTCTCTCTTGCCAGAAGAGAGGCGTTCCTTTTGCTGGAGAACGACCCCGAGCTGGCCCACCCCGACAATGGGCCGGCGCGAAGGACTCTCAGCGAGTTGAGAGTCATTTCTTCGGCCTTACCCGGCGCCTGACGGCAGAGAATCCTGGGTCTCCTTCCAGAAGCCGGCCTGCCCGTGAAGCGATTACCTGCCGCCGAGGCTTGGCTCAGTTCTTGCATAAGCCTGGCTATGACGTATTACGAGCGCCTCGGAGCGTGCAAAAAACGTTAGCACAACGAAGGTGAGACGATGCTAGTACAATGTACGGGATGCGGGACAAGTTACAAGATTGCTGATGAAAAGGTTCCAGAGACGGGTGTGAAGGTCAAGTGCCCCAAGTGCAGGGTAGTCTTTCTGGTGCGAAGGGAAGCTGACAGTGAGCCGGAGACACTCGGTGAGAAGCTCTTCGGGAAGGACGTGGTACGCCGGCCTCTCTTCGGCGAAGGATTCGGCGAAGAGACAGCCGAGATCAGACCCGGAGGCCCGGGAGCGGAGCAGGCGGAGGTTCCCGGCCCGACGGGTGTCCCAATAGACCGCGAGACGGAGGAGCAGCCGATAGGGACGGAGTCTCGGGGCAGCGAGCCGCAACCTGAAGTCGAAGAGAAATCTCCTGCGCCGCCGGAAGATACGGAAGAAGAGACGAGAACCCCGGTCGAGGAAACGGTCTGCGAGAGCAGCCGCGAGGCGACCGTGAGAGCCGAGGATCCCAGAAACCTCGCAAGAGCCCTGATTTCCGACGTGCTCTTCTACAACAGGGAAAAGAGGGACAAGGGACTTGCCGAAGGAAAGGTTCTTGCCTACCTTGGCAAGGAAATCGCACGCTCGTGGGAGTTATACAAAGACAGGCTGGGGATAGAGAACGCCGTCGGGACAGACGATTTCAGAGAAGCGGTGAACGACATATTGGGAGAAAACAAGGAGATTCTCTGAGGGCGACCGCGTCCAATCGGAGATCAGCTTCGCGCGTTCACTTTCTCGATCTTCCCGCCTTTGAGGCCATCGCCTCGACGTAGTACTGCTCGGTTTGTTCGGCGATCTTTGCCCACGAATATCTAAGAGCTTTCTGCCGGCCTTTCGCCCCCATGTCCTCTCTTAGTCTCCGGTCATCGAGCAGAAGCAAGAGGGCCCTGGCCATCGCCTCAAGATCCCTGGGTTTTGTCAGGAAGCCTTCCTGTCCATTCGTGACCACGGTCCTGTAGCCGGGTATGTCGGATGCAACGATGGGAACCCCGGACGCCATGGCCTCGAGTAGAACGATCCCGAAGCTCTCGTTACCGGTCGCGGGCGAACAAAACGCGTGGGCGCTCGAGAAATAGCGGGGCAAAAGGTCCACGCCGACACTTCCCAGGAAAAGAACGGAATCCCTGTGCCGCTTACCTACCATCGCTTCGTACGTCCTTCTCTTTGGTCCATCACCTATCACGACGAGCCTTACAGGAGACTTGCTGCGGGAACGGACGATCTCCATAGACCTTATCAGGTATTCCAGTCCCTTTCTTGGATCGGGCCTTCCTACGAAGAGCACATTGAGCTTGCCGTCGGCAAGCTCCTCTATCGGCGGATTGTCGGGATTGAATCTTGATGGGTCCACGCCGTTCGGGATTATTCTGTAGTCCCCGCCGAAGTACTTGCGTACGAAGTCTCTCGCAGGCTCACTGACGGCGATCCTTCCGTCGAGTTTTCGGTGATACCTCTTGAGGAAAGGTTTGAACAAGAAATAGCCGGCGCTTGATTCCGCCGAAGCATGGAAAGTCCCGAAAAGGAGAGCGTCCCCGGCAGTTCTCGTCGCGGCCAAGGGGAGCACGGGCACGAGAGGGCAATGCACGTGGACGACATCGTACTGCCCCTGACAGAGCAGGCGCCTCATTTTCCCATAGACATTCCAGCCCGTCGTGAGGTTGACGTAAGCCTTGTTGTATCGGATCAATACGTTGCTGCCGAGGCGTATGACATTGTTGCCCTCGGGGTAATTCGCGCGGCCGCCGTGGCCGCACGTGATGATGGTCACTCGATGACCCCTCTTGCGAAGCTCCAGGGCGGCGTGGTGTACGTGTTCCGTGACGCCGCCGTACTGTGGGTAGTATGCGTGTGTCACTATGGCGATGTTGAAGCGCCGCCTCACGCCGGACTCGGCGGAGGGAGGTTCCCCGCCACGTCGTGTCTGTGCCGTTTCAGCGGATTCGGTCTTGCAGACACATTTGGTCGCAGTTGGGTTTCTGGGTTCAGCTTCCGGAGGGTGAATCATAGTAGGCATGCTCTTCTGTCCGTTGCGCTTCTGAAAGCGTTCCACGCTTGACCTCGTCGGTCCAGACGCCTCTGAAGATACACCATTGGTCGAGGTTTTCCTCAATGTAAGATTCTACTCGGGAAAGGACCTGCCTAAACAGCTTCTCGATGTCCTCTGCCTTGTTGCCGGTCGAGACGGGAAGGATGGGCTCGCCCACGCTCATCCTGAAGCGGAGGGGGCCCTCTCTCTTCACGTAGCCCGATACGATGGCTGCGTTGGTCTTCAATGCCAGGGCAGCAGCGCCCGACGAAATCCGGGCGGGCTCCGAGAAGAAATCCAGCTTGAGTCCGTTTGCGAAAACGTCTCCGTCCACAAGCAAGACCACGACTTCGTTGTCTTTGAGCGCCCGGAAGAGCGCCCGGTAGCCCTCTTCCGGCGACACGACGTTTATGTTGAGTCTTCGCTTCACGTCCTTGACATGTTCGGACAGCGAGCTACTGAATTGTATTGCTGCGACCACGTGAAGCTTGTATCCCAGGAGGGCCAGCGCAGCTCCTCCCATTTCCCAGTTTCCGATGTGAGCGCTGGCGATGATGACACCGTTTCCCTTTGAAAGTGCCGAATCCAAATTCTGTAGACCTTCAAACGAAAATGCTCTCTCTATTCTCTGCCTATTGAGCACCGGAATCTTGAAGAACTCGAACAGAAATTCGTTGAAACTTCTGAAGATAAGTCTCGCTATCTGGTTCTCTGTGAGTACCCTGAATCTCGGAGAGGGAGAGTTGGCCAGAACATGCCTCACGTTGGAAAGCACTGCTGCGCGCCTGGAGGGGAACAAGTAGTAATGGAAGGCGGTTAAATTTCTTGCAACGAAGTATCCCAATCTTGCCGGCATGGCCGAAATGCATAGGCCTAGTACGTTGAAAAGCACAAGGGAAACCATCGTTGGGCAACTCCTAGCAGACACCTCGGCGTAACTCGCCAGAGAAGCTAATCAAACGACTCATGCTTGTCAAGCTATTTCAAATGTGAGGGGGGATGCGATACGCCTTGACAGGTGACTTGGGGTTCAATAACATGTGCCCAAAGGGCTAGGCGCTCTGTCTTGCGCTTGTCTTCGGAAGACCTGTGCATTCTGCTACGAAGGGACAAGAGCCTACGTCCTTATAAAGCGGGCAGGAGACGTACACCCGATTCGCCAATCTGCAGTAGATTGACGTCGTCCTTTTCGGTCCCAGTAGCCTTCTCGAGAGTGGTCTGAGTCTCATGCTTTCCTCCCTGGGGAAGCCCCGCGATGAGAGACCGCTTACTTTGGAGCAACTTGCGTGCCACGTCCGGCACCAGCAAGGAAGGAGCCGCAGATGCCCAGTCAGAAACTCATCAGATGCGAGGTGACCAAGCAGGGTTTTTCCGGACGCTGCACAGTGCGATACGTCCCCATGGAGATCTACGGCCTGTGGGAGTATCTGATGACGACCAAGCACAGCTTCGAAATATCAAGACCCCAGGCTTCTTTGTGGCTTGATATAGAGGAGTCTCCCGATCTGGCGTATTCGGAGGAGCAGTGTGAGAAGGTCACGGAATTGACGCTTTTCATTTTCTCCGAGAGAGACGGGATGTTTGGGAAAGTCAGTCGCTATTTTCCCGCAGAGAGCTACGCAGACGTCAAGAACATCTTCCTCAAGCACTACTTGACGAGCAACGTTGAACCGGGGTTGATGCCCCAGATGAAAGAGAGGCCCGGGTTCTGGATCAAGCGAAACGGCAAGTGCTAGTTGACAAGCCTGGCCTTGCTGCAGATTGCAAACCCCATTGCGTCTTGCAAGTGACTTGACATTCCTCCGTGTCCTACCACCAGCGCAACCGACCTGATTTACGTGTAGTCCGTTACAGAACTTGGAATTGCCACCGCCTTGTTTGCCGCAGAAGAGAGACCCTCGTGGCACGAAAACTGCTACTTCGGGACTCGGCAACAGCGGTACAGGAACGCCTCTAGAGGGCCTGCCTGGACCGACATTGCCGAAAGCTTCCCGGCATTATGCGATTCCGGGAACTTGAGCCGTGCAAGCGGAAAGAACGCACAAGCTCGAGCTGGATAGGAATTCTGCAGAGGTTTTTGGGGCCAGGCGCGTTCGGAGCAAGACCAAAGGAGAGGCAAAATGGTGGTCATAAGCTACTCTGGCAAGGAAGCGAATGCCAAGATTGTCTACTACGGTCCCGGGCTTGGAGGCAAGACCACCAACCTGGAGTTCATATACGACAGCGTCCCCGCGTCAAGCCGCGGCAAGATGGTTTCGATGAAGACGCAGACCGACAGGACCCTGTTCTTTGATTTCTTGCCTCTCGACCTTGGCGAACTTGGGGGCTTCAAGACCAGGTTCCTTCTCTACACTGTGCCTGGGCAGGTGTTCTACAACGCGACGAGGAAGCTTGTCCTGAGGGGAGTGGACGCAGTCGCGTTCATAGCGGACTCGGAGGTCGGCAAGATGGACGAGAACAAGGAAAGTCTTGCCAACCTCGTGGAAAATCTGGCCGAGTACGATCTCAACCTGGATAGCATTCCGTGGGTAATTCAGTACAACAAGAGAGACGTTGCCGGGGCTTACACGATTGAAGAACTGAACAGGGAACTCAACCCGAAGAACGCGCCGTACTTCGAGGCAGTTGCAACAGAGGGCACCGGCGTGTTTGAGACCTTCAGAGGACTCTCGAGACTCCTGCTCGAGAAGCTATCGGAGGAGATAGGACATCGGATGGTCATAAGCAAGTCCTTCGGCCGCAAGCAAGAACAGGAGATAGAGACTGAGTGTCCCGAAGTGACGCCGATTGCGAAAGCAGAGTCCTCTCACGAGTCCGACAAAGCAGGGCACGAGCTGGCAGAGCCGATGGAACCCGAGACAATAGAGCTGGCGTCCCAGGCCACCCAAGAGGCCTCGGATGTCGATTCGGAAGAGCTGGAGATAGTCTCGGAGATAGTCTCACAGGAGATTGGACCAGCGTCCCAGCAAGGCGAGCGGGTCATGGAACCTCAAGTGGAGCCTGAGCCTACCATTGCGCGCGAACACGAGATACTGCACGGTTTCTTTAGTGAGGGCGTCCAGAGCGCCTCGCTGGAGAAAGACATAGTGCGCGAAGAGGTCATCCTGTCCACGGAGTCTGATCTTGAGCCCCCGTCGCAGGTTCCCACGGCGGAGCAAGTGACGGAGAGCAAGGATCAGCCGGAGGAGCGTTCGATCGCACAGGAAACCGAACAAGCGGACGAGCAGATGACCGCGGACGAACAGACAGATCCGCTCGTGCACGAGCCGGCGAGCGAGCAGGTTACTACTGGCGACGAGTCCTTCTTCCGTCGCATGGTCAGGCGCAACAACGTGGGTATCTTTGGAGAACACCAACAGGAAGCGACAGAGCATGCGGAGCACACGGAGCACACGGAGAGCCCCTGCTCGAGCGAAGAGCCCAGTACCGATGTGAAGAGCCTGGAGCAGGTCATAACAATCCCCGCCGGCATGCTGCAAGGAGAGAAGGAACTTGTCATCACACTGCGGCTGAGAGTAAAGGCAGAGGCAGACAATGCAGATAATAGGGAGGCACCAGCAGACGAATTCCTGCTTGACGGCATCTCGCGGTAGTTCTTGAAGAGGCACGCTGCCCAGGTCCGCCAGGCGTTCGGCATAACCCGATGCTCCAGCGCCCCCGCCGTCGGTCAGTCATTCTGACCGACGGCTTTTTTGTGATGGGATTTTTCCTTGACTAACAAGTTGCAGTCCATTATGTTCCACTTGTGGAGTGGCCCTGTGTGCCGAACCCACGAGGACCGAGGGTAGGGGCGTGCCGGATTCCGGAGGAGGGCGACATCGTGATAACGAACGGATCGGGAGATTGTCTAATGCGCACGCACAGCAGGGTTGTGACGTGCCTTTTCGTTGCAGTCACCTTCTTCGGGCTTTCTATGCCGAGCTTGGTCGGCGCCGAGCTTCAATTGCTTGACCACCACTCCGCGGACCCCTGGGAGAATCTCTTGCCCCTGTCGAGCAGAAACTCTTTGCTGGATCCTTCGAAGCTCGACATCTCTCATCAGCTCGTATTTTCCTACGCTTCGGGATCAACCAAACAAGGTGACACGAGCGGTCTGTTCCTGACCAGATTCCAGTACCCCTTGTCGAACCCGCTCAAGCTCGATCTTACGATAGGCAGCTCTCTGACCCACTCGGGGCTTCAAGGGTTTCAGTCCAACGGGTTGTTCATACAGAACCTGTCTTTGCGCTATGCACCGAACGACGGGTTCCTCCTGTTCTTCATGTACAATGGCGCCCCTTATAACCGATTCTACTTTCCCACTCGCTAGACGTACCAGGGGGGAGTGTTCCTAGAGTGTGATGTGGCCCACTAGAATTCCTGGAAAGAAAGACATACAAGCGCTTCGCAAGGCCTGCCGCGATAATCCTTACGACGCCCTCGCAGCGGTCGAGCTTGCAAGAACGCTCGAAGCCAACGGCGAGAGCGAAGAAGCCCTTTCCGTCATAAGACTGTTGATGAGCAACGGCAGGGCGGACGAAGACGCGTACCTGATTGCTGCGAGTCTGCTCAGGAACAGAGGGGAATTCGAGGAAGCCTTGCGGGTGCTCCGGAAGGCGCAAGAATCGTTTCCTTCTTCTGTGGCCGTCGGATATGGCCTCGGTCAAGTACTGGCGCAGATGGGGAGGACTGAGGAGGCGATAGCAGAACAGAAGGCGGCAATCGAACTCGATCCCCGCAACGCGGAGGCTCATTTCAGGCTCGGCGTCACGTATGCCAACACCGAGATGTTCGAGGATGCCCTGAGACAATACGAGAGCGCGATTGACCTCAATCCGCTACACGCAAGAGCGCACACAAACCTGGGATTCGTTCTTGATAAGCTGGGTTACCACGATGACGCCATAGCTGCCTTCAAGCGGGCCCTGGAGCTTGACCCCGAAAGCGCAGAAGGGCACTACAATCTGGGTGCCGTCTACGGAGACCAGGGCCTTTACAGAGAGGCGATAGCCGAGTTCAAGGCCGCTCTCGAGATCGATCCCAATTCGGCCGAAGCGCACTTCAACCTGGGTATTGCGTATCTTGACGGGGGAAGGCTGGACGAAGCGCTGCAGGAGTTCAAATGGTCATTTCAGCTAAACCCAAAGAACCCCAGGGCCTCCTACTACCTCGGCCAAGTTTACAGTCGCAAGGGAATCTACGACCTGGCGATCGACAACTTCAAGCGTTGCATCGTAGGTGATCCGAGAGACGCGCGTGCTCACTACTTCCTCGGTCTGGCCTACAACAAGATAGACGCGATTGACGAAGCCATCGCCGCCTTTGAGATGGTCACGAAGCTCATGCCGCAAGACTGCAAGGCGTACTTCTATCTCGGCGTGGCTTATGACAAGAAGCGCCTTCCTGCGAAGGCAAGGGAGGCCTACATGACCGCCGACAGGCTTCTCAAGTGATCGCCACCCCCAACCGTAGCTCATGAACAGCTTCTCGGTCAGAAGAATAGCCGGCCTCTTCGCGGCGATGCGAATTCTCAATTCGTGCGCTGTATTCACGGCCACCTTCGTCGGCGGACTCCTTGCGGCCGGCGGCCGGATGGCCTCCGGTGCGCTCGGCGCAATTGCCCTTGCGGCAGCCTCCGTGGCCTTTCTCGCCGCATTCGGCTACGCGCTCAACGACTACTACGACGTGCGCGCCGACGAGGTAAACAGGCCATCGCGCCCAATACCGTCCGGGATGCTGTCACGAAAAGCCGTGCTTGTCGTGGCCATTCTCTGTGCGTTGGCGGGGGCTCTATTCGCTCTCGGACTTCGGCCCGCTGTTCAGCTTGCCCTGGCAGGGATGTGTGGGCTCGTGTGGCTCTATAGCGCTCGGATGAAGCGCTCGGGTCTCCCCGGCAATATCCTCGTGAGTCTGCTCGCAGGCTCTACGCTTGTGGCCGGCGGGTTATCGGTTGGACACTTGAAGCCCGTTTTGTTCCCCGCTGTTCTGGCATTTCTTTCCAATCTGCCGAGGGAGATACTGAAGGACGTGCAGGACGTCAAGGGGGACTCACTCGCGGGTGGCCGGAGTGTCGCGAGTGCCAGAGGAGAGAGATTCGCGCTCAAACTTGCTTCGGTGATCATGCTCGTTCTTGTAGTGGTGAGCTTTGTTCCCTACTGGCCCCGACTCTACAATCGGTACTATTTCACCATTGTGCTACCGCTTGACGCTCTGCTGGTTTGGGAGGCGTTTTCAATGTGGGGTCTTCGGTCACCGCGCGATCCAATTGAAAAGCGCAGGATCGAGACGGTCGTTCGGGTCCTCAAATTTGCAATGCTGGCTGGCCTCACTGCAATCGGCGTTGGAAGCCTTTAGTAGGAGGTAGTTTTGAACTGGTGGACGGCTTTGATACTCGGAATCGTGCAGGGGTTTACCGAGCTATTGCCCGTAAGCAGCTCGGGGCATCTTGTGTTGTTTGAGAGGCTCCTCGGCGTGCGGCTCACGGACGCGTCATTTGAGATTACCGTTCACGTCGCAACGGCCGCGGCACTCTGTCTTGTTTTGAGACGTGAGATATGGCTCATGCTGCGGTCGATTCTGCCCGCTGGAACGTCGCAGGTTGTGGATTCAAAGACCGGGGGCTTCCTTCCAGGGGGTTCTGTGGGCTCTCAGGTCGAGGGCTCACAGAATGAAAGACGAAGGGGGCGTTTGCTCATCCTGGCCGTCGTTATCGGGACCTTACCGGCTGTTCTGGTGGGTGCGGTGGCTTCAGACAAGATTGAAGCCGCGTTTCACGGGGCCACTTTGACGGTTGCCATGCTTCCCTTGACAGGAGTTTTCCTGATCCTGACAAGATGGGCGCAAGATAGAGGCCGTGACGTGAGCAAGCTCCGCGCCCTCATCGTGGGGGTTGCTCAGGCAATCGCGATTCTGCCGGGGATCTCGCGCTCAGGCATGACTGTCGGTACCGGTCTTTTTCTTGGCGTTACAAAGGAACAGGCGGTCAAGTTCTCTTTTCTTCTCTCTATTCCTGCCATCGCTGGAGGCGCACTGCTCAAGCTGGCGAAGGGTTCCAGCGGCGTTCCAAGCGTGGGTGCGCAAAATCTCGCAATCGCATCGGTGGTTGCCTTCCTTTCGGCGCTCCTTGCGGCGAGAGTCTTGTTCGGCGTCGTAAGACGTGGAAAACTCGATTACTTCGGCTATTACTGCCTGGCGGTCGGCGTGCTCGGCCTTCTCTTTCTGGCCCGCTAGTGCGCAGATTTCTGCGCGAATCCTCGCCTCGTGATTCTTGCGACGTTCGCTCACTTGGAACTAATGTTTTTGTAACATTCCGCCGATAGCAGAGTTAGGAGGCTGATCTCAATGATTCCGAGCCACACATCCAGAGTCAAGCGCCTCCGAGACGGCGGTGACGGAATGATGCTTGACGAAAAACGTCTCAGAGCGATTCGAAGAAGAATCGCCGACGGCTACTACAACAGAAAAGAAGTGCGTCTTAGCATCGTCGAACGCCTCGTGAACGATCTCTCGGACGATGGCGAGGAGATCGAACCCTAGAATCCCGTGAATCTGCCCCGGCCGCTCTTGCCCTACGCCCTCAATAAAGTCTTGACTTGAGTGTAATTATTTGATATCATAACAATGTAGCAGGTCCGGATAATCACTGGATCCGTTCTTCAGATTTCCAACATCCTGCTCCGAGAGCGGACCGTGGCTATTGGTTTCCGGTTAGACAACTGAGCTTGAACAACAACTAGTGTGAAGCCTCACGGCGCTGCCCGCGAGGCTTTTTTTGTCGTGTTACGGGCCGCATGAATGCTGCGACGTGAAGGGCGCTCGGCCCTACAAGGAGTGTAGCGATGCGAACAGTCGCCAAGCAGGGGGTGTTCATTGTTCTGGTGCTAATATTGTGTTCCATGTTGCCGGGCGTAGCAAAAGCCAGGGAACTTGAGAACAGAGTCGTGATGCTTGACGATGCGTCCAACAAGATGGAGGCGGCGGGAGCCGTCGTCGATGTCTTCGGCGTGAACGCTGCCATGCAGGGCACCGACACGTTCTACTATGGCGGGACGGTGATCGGTCCGGGTGGGGTACCTTATGCTGCTGAGCCGTCGGCTCCCGGTTGGGCGAACCGGAAGATGTGGACGTGGAGCGCCGACGGTTTCAACGGGGTTCCGCACAGCGGTCTCTTCATGGACGGCTGGAAGGGTGTCGACAACACTACAGAGGCAGAGGACTACATGCACGTGGCGAGCAGCACGAGCGCTGACCCGTATTTCAACATCGGGTCGTGCGTGCTTTCTGGCAACAAGTCTCTCTTCTGTGGTATGACGAACCAGCAGGGCATCGATCTCTGCTTCAGTGACAATAGTGGCACTGGCTACGACAACAACATGTATCAGACGGTAGTCACGAAGAGTTACACCTACGCTTCTGGCGATCAGATCACTTTCTCTTACGACTACAACAACGAAAGCGAATCCGGGTACGACTACACCCATGTCATATTGCAGATTTACGACACTGGCGGCAGTGAGTGGGTGGACTACGACACGATGGCCACGTACGACGATGTGGTAAGCGGCAGCGAGAGCATGGACGTTGATAATTACCTGGCGTCGTTGACTCCTCCGGTCGATTTCCGCATCGCGTTCAATTTCGATTCTGATGGTAGTTACTCCGATGAGGACGGTTACAACCCGACCGTGTGCGGTGGTGTCGAGTTCGACAACTACGTGCTTACCATCAACAGCACGCCTGACAGTGAGAACTTCGAGGGAGTGGCAGACGGAGGGCTACCGTCGGGCTGGTCGCATTACTATGGTGGTTGCGGTGACTATGCTCACGTTGCGTATCTTGGCGACCTACCTGTTGGCCTGAATGGGGACGTCTGTCTCGCCCCGGTTGGTTCTGAGTGGTGTGGGATTGCGGACAGTGTGCTGGTGTTTTGCGATGAGAACCACCCTGCCTATCCGCATCCGCAGTGGCAGGACAACTTTGCGTATTCGCCGGTGGTCGATTTTTCTGATCGTCCCGGATTGCCTGGCAGGCGTATGGTGTGCGAGAGGTTTGGTTACTCGCCTATAGTGATGTACATTTTCTTCTTCTACAATGTTAGGTACGCTCCTGCGTGCGAGTCTGGTGGTTGGAGTGGGTGGTTGAGCGACGGTAACGTGTACTACACGGGTGAGACGGCGACGTGTCGTCCGTTGACCTGGGATGTTTCCAGTACCATCCCGCCCACAGCCGAGAAGGCACAGATTGCCTACGGTGTTATCAACTATTGCGATAGGGATCCGTGGGGTTGGAGCGACTGTTCGTACACGTGCAACGTAACGCCGTATTTTGACAACGTGTCGTTTGGTGTGTACGGTTCTGACGTTGCTCCGTACATCAGCATGGGAGAGCTGGACTATTTCCAGGATCAGTTTGCTGAGGACGGATCGCTTAACCCGACGAGCACTGCCGACACGAGAATAGCGGGCTATTTGAGCAACCTCGCTCCTCCGATCTTTGGGGACACGATGGTTTGTCGTGGTGGTGCGGATGACATGGAGGTATGGCTTACCTTCCGTATGGCGGAAGTAGGTCCACGGCAGCCTGTTACGAACGCGTTCTTCACTACGTGGTTCCCGACAGCGACTACCGGTGTATGGGAATCTGCCAGGATGGACACTGGCAGGGCGACTGCTTCTGGTGGTGCGACGACGCTTACGGTTGCACAGACCTGGATGACGGCGTTCCACGAGGCTGATGCTATCAGGGTAGCTAATGGGTTGGCGGAAGGTACGGAGATACTTCCGAACAATTTGTTTGTACCTGGTACTAGGATTGAGTTCTTCCTGAAGGCTCGTTACACGGGATCGAGCGACTGGTTCTTGCTTCCTGACACGACCGGTGGAGTTGCCGAGGAGTTCGAGATTCTGCCGATGATGAGGGATGAGTACGGCTGGATCACGTGGCCGCAGTTGATAGTTGCAGATCATTTTGGTCAGAGAGGTAACTGGGGCGAGAGGAACTCCGACAGGATCATACGTCATCTGCGCACCTTGAAGGTGGACTTTGACGTTTTCAATAAGCTGGGACCGACTAGTGACCAGAGGAACGGTATCGGTCGTTGGGCAGCGAACCCTGGACAGGTAGGTGGACCCGGGACTGACAAGTACAACTGGGGTCCTGGAGCTACGGCTCAGCAGATGTTGGCCTACACGTACTGCATGTTGAACGCCGGTACGCAGCTCAACTACAGTATGTATCAGCAGGACTCTGACATGATCAAGAGCTGGCTGGTCATGTACTCATCTGAGTACACGCCCAGGTTCTTCTGGATGAGTGGTGACGCTGTTGCGAGATGGCTGAACAGCAATGCCACTTGGGGCAAGCCATTCATCAACAACGTGCTGGGTGTCACGAACGTAGCCAACAACTATGCGTCGAACACGGGTGACTACACCTACTGCTTGCCTGTGAGAGGCGTAGCGGGCGGTGCAGTGCATGACACGACGTTGTTTGTGGCCCGCATGAACGGGTGTTTGAGGGCGTTCAACGTGATCGGAGTGTCCGGTTCTGCAGCCGGTGCTAAGGCCGAGAGGCAGTACGATTCGAGGTCGCCGGCCAAATACGCGGCGGTCAGCAATCTTGTGACCACAACCGGTGGTGCTTACTACGCGACACTTACAGAGGGCTACGATTTCTGTGTCCTGAGAACGGATGCTTCTCTGGGGCCGCTTGCCTGTGGTTCCGACGACATCCTGACCGAATGGATGATGTGGGTGTTGAACTGGATGAGCTACCCTGTAAGCGTTGAGAACGGTAGCGCGGCGCCACCCGTCGCCGTGACTTGGCTGGGGCAGGCGTTTCCCAACCCGACGAACCCTACGGCCAAGATTAGATACACCGTCGGCAAGTCCGGCAGAATCTCGCTCAGACTCTTCGATGTGACCGGCCGCGCGATCAAGGTGCTCGTCGACGAGAACAAGAAAGCCAGACGCGAGCCATACGAAGTCATTTGGGACGGTACGAACGATCAAGGTAAGAATGTCTCGAGCGGTGTGTTCTTCTACCGGCTTGAAGCGCCGGGGTACAAGAGTGCGAAGAAGCTCGTGGTCTTGCAGTGAAACAGGCTGCGGCCCGGTTGAATCGACGGCCCCCCCTATGTGGGGCTTTTCTGTTGACAGCCATGGGGGCCGGTGCTAGCTTGTGCCTTAATGAAGAAGACTCTTTCGTCTCGCAAACTCCCGTCATCACAGATAGACAGGCTCGTTTCTCTGGGGGAATTGGCCGCGGGAGTGGCTCACGAAATAAGAAACCCACTCGCGGGAATCGGTACGAGCGCCCAGGTGTTACGCTCGCGCTTCGCCAAGGACGACGAGCGCGTCAAGTTTGCGGACGTGATACTGGACGAGGTCGGGAGGCTTGAGAAGATAATCGAGAACCTGCTTCTCTTTGCCAGGCCCACGCAGCCCCAGCTTGTAAGACATGACCTGCGGCATTCCGTGGAGAGGACGCTTCAGCTTCTGGGAGAACAGATCGAGAAGCAGGACGTGCGGGTTGAGATTCGCTGCGACGACGAGCCACCGATGGTTTACGTGGACCCGGGGCAGATGTCTCAAGTTCTCCTGAATCTGGTCTTGAACGCCGTCCACGCGATGCCGGCGGGCGGAAGGCTCACGCTGGAGCTCAAGACTGTCGCGAAGAAAATGGCGGTGAGTGGAGGGCGGCGCAAGACGGACGCAAGACCGGGCACCCCTGCTCGGTCGGTTCAATTTCTCAGGCTCATCGTCTCCGATACGGGCCAGGGGATACCCAAGCAGAATCTTTCCAAGCTGTTTACCCCGTTTTTCACAACCAAGTCAGCAGGTACGGGGCTCGGCCTCTCGATCTCACAGGCGATCATGAGAGAACATGGCGGCGGCATCGCGATTTCAAGCGTCGAAGGCCGGGGAACCAAAGTTGCGGTAGATATACCGGTGGAGAAGAGGTATGGCGAACGTAGGTAAGCTTCAGGAATTGAAAAAAGGAAACGTTCTCGTAGTCGACGATGACAAGAGCTTTAGCTGGAGTCTCTGCGAGGCGCTCAAGGACGTCGGCTACAAGGCGCTCTCCGCCACCACCTCCAAGGAGTGCGTCTCCAAGCTCTCGGAACAGCCGGTTGACGCCGTGCTTCTGGACTTGAAGCTGGGGGCCGAGGACGGGATTGACGTCCTGAAGAGAATAAAGAGGGAATTTCCTGAAGTGACGGTCATCATGATCACCGCGTACGGCGACATTCCCGATGCCGTGGAGTGCATCAAGGCCGGCGCGTTCAATTTCATAACAAAGACTGCTCACAAGGAACCGGACGTCTTCTTTGCCACCGTGGGAAATGCGATAGAACGTTCCCTCTCCAGGCGCCGGGACAGACTTTACCGACAGGAGTTGAAGAGATTCTACGACACCGAGGAAATCATAGGATCGAGCCAGATCATGGCGCAGCTCATGAAAAAAGCCGAGAAGGTTGCCGATAGCCCCAGCTCAACGGTACTCGTCATGGGCGAGACCGGGGTGGGGAAGGAGCTTCTGGCGCGTCTCATTCACGACAAGAGCGGTTTCAGGGAAGGCCCATTTGTGGCGCTCAATTGCAGCGCGCTTCCCGAGAACCTTCTCGAGAGCGAGCTGTTCGGCTACGAGAAGGGCGCTTTTACGGACGCGAGGATGCTGAAGAAGGGGCTCTTTGAGGTGGCCGACAACGGCACGCTGTTCCTTGATGAGATTGCAGACATGCACCTGAGGCTTCAAGCGAAGCTTTTGAGGGCGATAGAGTCAAAGTGCTTCAGACGCGTCGGCGGCACCCAGGACATAAGCGTCAACACGCGGATAATAGCCGCCTCGAACAAGAAGCTGCACGACGAGGCAGAGGCCGGCCGATTCAGGCTCGACCTCTTCTACAGGCTCTCTGTTGTTCCTCTCGAAGTGCCCCCGCTCAGAGAAAGGATGGAGGACATCGAGCCTCTCGTTCTGCATTTCATGGAGCATTTCAACAAGGAACTCAGTAAGAACGTCCGTGCCTGTTCGCCGGAGGCCATGCAAAGACTGGTGGTATACGATTGGCCCGGCAACGTCAGAGAGCTGAGAAACGTGATAGAGAGGGCGATGCTTCTCGAGACAGACGACGTCATTCTTCCGGATCATCTTGTTCTCGAGCCAGTCAGGCGTGGCGTTTTGGCCTCGAGGCAGGAAGGCGACTTCCGGCCGCAGTATGAAGAGTACGGGAAAGTGCCCGAGCCGGGCCGGCCGCGCGAGCGGGAAGGGGAGACCTGCACTCTCGTCGACGCGGAAAAGCGATGCATACTCCGCGCGCTCAAGCTTGCCAACAACAACAAGACCCGGGCGGCTCAGATTCTGGGCATATCCAGACAGACTCTGCGGACCAAACTGAAAGAATACGCGAAAGACGCCGGGGACGACGTTGAGGAGGATGCCGGGGAGGACGTGGTCGGCGAGACCGCTGTAATCGACGAGGAGAACGCCTCTCCGCGAGAGTAACTCCGCCTGCTAGCGATGCGCCACCTTCTCCTCGCTCATTGCTTCTGCAGCCATGGAAACGAAGGGAATCGAAGTCCTCTTGCCCGTCTCGTCTATTTCTACCAATTGGCCTTCCATGCGATCCCTCTTGTCGTAGAGAAGCTCTGAACCGCCGGCGAAGTCTTCGCACGTGGCTTTCGCGAACCCTTCCGCCTTGTTGGCCTCGATCAGCACGACGAACTCAGGGTTTTCGGACGTGCCTCTGTGGGCGACAAAGGCCTCCTTACCGCCGTGGACGAGCGCGCAACTGGCGATCGTGTGTGCAGCAAGCTTCACCATTGTGAGGAACTTGAGCTCGCCGTATTTTCTTCTGTACGCGCTTGCCTGGAGGGTATCGAGCCTGAAGGTTCTCGCAGAAAATTCCTCCCCTGCGGCCATTCTTCGCCCCATCTCCTTGGACAGCGCGGTCGGACCGGGAAGCTTCGTGAGCGGGTTCGCCGGAGCCTGTTTTCTTCTTCTTTGAACGACGCTCTCCACGGTTGATTCGAGAATGACAGGATCCACGGGTCGGTGCAGACACGCGTCCGCCCAGGAATTGAAGGCCAGAATCTGGTGCGACTTCGACTCACAAGTGAGGAGTATCAGCGCCGGCACCTCTGCCTGGCCCTTTTTCTCGCGCAGTCTCTGACAGATCTCCTGGCCTTTGCCTTCGGAGAGCTCCTCCGAAAGCACCACGACGTCAGGGGTCTCTCTCTCGATCTCCGCAATTGCGTCGTCAAGAGTTGAGACCGCCCTGACGGAATATTCGCCCGAAGAAAAGGTCTCTATCACAACTGCGGAAAACTCAGGATCGCTCTCGGCGACGAGTATGGAAGTTCTCACGATTGCCCCATCCTTTCTTTGGGCTGTTGCCCCAGGCTTCTACCCCTATATATCGAACATTTCGCGGCGAACCTTGAGTAGTGACAAAAGTTGCGCCAGCGAGACCGCCAGGCATACAAATTTTGCCCACCGTGAAGCCACAAAGAGGCCAGTTTCAGCCGTGTACGCGATTCTGCCGCGCCCCGTGCGCCCCCGTCGGGCCCCGAAACAGCCGTAACTCATTGCAAAAGCTATAGATTCGCAGTGGGTGGCACGCAAGTTGCTCTGATTTCGAGACGAGACTTTTTGATTCCAAGCAATTGAAAGGACAACCATGCCGCAGAAACGCCCGGCGAAGAAAGTAGTTATCGTAGAGGACCAGAGTGCAACTGCCTGGGCGCTTGCGGAAAGCCTCACTGAAGACGGATACGAGACCCTGACCGCCGGGAGCTCGGAAGAGGCCCTGGAGCTCGACCTCGAGCACTGCGACGTGCTCATCACCGACCTCAGGCTTCCTGGAATGAACGGCATCGAACTCATGTCCAGGATGAAAAGGACCAGGAGGGCGGTGCCCTCAATACTGATCACGGCCTACAGCTCGCCGGACGTCTTGGCCAGCGCAAAGAGGGCAGGCGCAATCGGCTGTTTCTCGAAGCCATTCAACGTTGAAGACATCAAGGAATGCTTGAAGAAGGCCCTGAAGGGGCCCAGACGAAAGCAGGCCGGACGCCGGAGGAATTTGTCCTCGGCGCCCGGCCGGGTTAAAGGAGCGTGACGTCCGTGCGCGCACACAAATGCACAAGCTTCCCCAAACGTACCGGCCCCGGTTGGTACGACCGCCAAGCGAAGCTCGTGGAACAGTATCTACCTCTTGTAAAGTGTGCCGTTGACAGGATCAAGTTCAAACTCCCGAAGACGATCGATGAAGAGGACCTCACAAATGCAGCCGTCATAGGTTTGATGGACGCTCTCAAGAAGTATGACACGGGAAAGAAGACGAAATTTGAGACCTACGCCATGTGGCGCATAAAAGGGGCCATCCTTGATGAGCTCCGGTCTCTGGATTGGGCCTCCAGGAGTGCAAGGCGGAAAGCGAGGGACATGCAGAAGCAAGTGCAGGTCCTTGAACAGAAGCTCGGAAGGACTGTGAGTGACGCAGAGGTGGGAGAGAGCATGAGCCTTAGCTCAAAGGACATAACCAGGGCGGGGGAGACGATGAGGGGTAGGATTGTTCTTTCCATCGATCAGCCGGTGCACCTGGACGGGGAGGCGGGTCGAGTCGAACTCTGCGAAGTCATCCAGGATCCGCAGGCGGTGGACATGCTTCAAGTAGTGGAGAAAGAAGAATCGAGCCACATGATGCTACAGTGCGTCAATAAGCTTCCGGAGCAGGAGAAACTGGTCATCGCCCTGTACTACTACGAGGAACTCACGCTCAAGCAGATAGGGCAGGTCCTGGGCATCTCCGAGTCGAGGGTCTCTCAGGTACACACGAAGGCCATCTCGAGGCTCAGGCCAAGAGTTACAAAGGTCCTGGTGTAAGGACCGGGGTAGGGGACCGGCATGAGAAAGAGTGAGAGCAGGGCCAAGTTCATGAGGGCGAGCACGCTCCTCGTGGACGCGCTCCACGACAAGGGCCTCGTGTCCTTGAAGACGGCGAGGGTGCTTCACCGTTCGCTGGCGAAGGGCGTGGCCAGGAAGCCCGAAGGCTTCTCCCTGGTCTTCTCGGCTCACCTGTGCAACAGGGTGGCCCGACTCATTGCGGACAACTCTACGCGCGAGCACGACAAGCGCGACAAAGAGATAGCGAGCCTTGCGGCAATTTCGAAGATTGTCTCTTCCCCCACGGGAGAAGAGAGAGTCTTGGAGAAGTGCCTTACTCTTCTGCGGGACCTCATTCCTTTCCAGAACGGCGCCCTCTTCATCCTCAACGAAGGCAACGCGAAACTAGAACTGGAGGCGGCGCTCGGTTTTCCGCAAGACCTGATCGAGCGCGTGCAGTTCGATCTGGGGCAGGGCCTCTCGGCCTGGGCCGCGAGAGAGAAGAAGCCGGTCCTGGTGCGGGAGCTGACCAGACCCGGGAAGGACGGTCTGCCGCCCCTGGGTTCCTTCCTGGCAGTCCCTATCATTGCGGGCACGCGTTCCCTCGGCGTGATAACGATGGGGCATTCGCAGCCCGGAGCCTTCGTAAGCGACCACAAGAGAATTCTTCAGCTTTTCTGCACACTAATCTCCGGATCCGTCCTTTCCCTGATAGCAGAGAGAACAAGAGAGCCAATCGCCGTTGCGTGAGGCGCACAGCCAGATCCATAAAGTCTGAGTTCTCACAGGAAAGCCACGCGAGGCCAGACCGCATGCACGGTTTGATGCGGGGAGCCTGGAGACCGGGTATGGCTACCGGGACTTAGGGCCCATGCGAAAGTAGACGGGAATAGTCACACGGAACCTGTAGCGACGACTCCAGGCTGCTATTCCACAGGAACTGGCTATGTGTATCTGGTTGCCTGGACGAAGGGTCGCAGCGTATCCACCTATACTGCAAGCGGGCATCGCTGGAGCTCAAAGTGTAGGAACCGGTTACGGCCGACCAGTAGAAAGCTGGAGCCGTGATATCTTGCAGAATTCTGTCTGTGTATTGAACTATCTAGTTTAGTATACTACATGTTAGGCTGCTTCATGTAACTTCTTGGGAGTAGTCAAATGAGCAATCTCACAAATCCAGAGTTGATTCGATGGATAGCATGCCCCGTATGTGACGGAGACTTGGCCAATTCCGTTGAATGGCTAAAATGCACTCGTTGCGGTGCAGAGTACAAAGTTAGGCAAGGTATCCCGCTTTTGTACCCACCCAGCATGAGTATTGACCATTTGCAGGAAGAAGAGAACCTTTCGAGGATGATGAAGTCACAAAGATTGAATCCAAAGGAGCAATTCAGTTCACTTCAATGGAATAATTCTAAGCAAGAGTTTTGGAGCATGGTAAGCGCCAATATACAGGCTCCTCCCAAGTTGTTTATCACCATTGGGTGTGGTTATGATTCCAGTTTTGTCAAGTTTGAACAACAAGGTTACACGTTTGTCAATTTTGATATAGTCTACGATATACTGGATACGCTCCAGAGAGATTGCGGGGCAAAATCATGTGTTGGTGGAGACGTGAACAAGTTGCCCTTTAAGAAGAACAACTTTGATTATGTTATCTCCATTGATCTCATACACCATGAAAGCGAAAGAGTTTTCACGCTATTAGAGTCTTTTCGAAATTTGCTTAAGCCAGGAGGGATTTTGTTTCTGGAGGATCCAAATGCATGGGGAATGTTCCAAATGGCAAAGTCCATATGGCTTCCAAAGCCAGTATATAGGTCCTTGAGATCAACATACCATTGGTTCAAACGATCTACTCATAGACCAGCCGACTACGAATTTCCCACAAGTGTATGGCGGGTGAAAGCCATGCTTCAGTGTTTGGGATTCCAAAACATAAGAATCTACCCAAACACAGCGTACCCCTGCATTGGTGAGTGGGGTTTCCGATTTTACAAGCTATTCAGCAACTTTGAATTCATACGCAGGTACCACAACTATCACTATATGCTTAGTGCCACCCGACAGTGAGATTTTCATGCCATCGTGCATAACCTTGCCCCCGAAAACTAGTCGAGTTGAGACCTCGAGCTTGGGGTAATTGCCCCCTACCTGAGGAAGATTTCCGCAAGTGTGCGGCTCCGTTTCCAGAATCCTTTCCGCTCAGAAGCAGAACTCGCAGCCGATGTTGGCTGCCCGTGGCACGTTTGTGCGGTAGACGGTGCGGGAGTAATAATCCAGATAGTCAACGCCCGAGATGTTCTTGTGATTTGTCAGGTTGAGTCCCTCGACGAACAGTCTGGTGTTCTTTCCGAACGGCGCCCAATTCCGTGCAACCCTCAAGTCAAGCCTGAACTGTACCGGCAGTCTTGCCGAATTGTCCTCGCCCCACACCGCCGTGTAAACCACCTGGCCGGTCTCGTCCACGACGGGCGTTGAAGTAGCGTCAACCTGAGCTACCCTGGCCAGGACCGGCGTGTAGGCGAGGCCGCTCCCGCAGAAAACCCGTGTCGTGACTTCGAGGGATGCCGGCAACCTCGCAAAACAGACCGCCTTTCCCACCAGGGTCTGGTCCCAGTCAGTGGGTATGCCCATTATGTCCGCCCTGCCCAGAGAGGCCGTGACGTACGCCCAGTAGTCCTGGTTGTCCATGGGGCTGGACAGCGTAACGTCAACGGACCGGAGGGAACCCGTGCCTCCTCTTGACTCGGTACCGTATGCGTCCCTTATCACTAAGTCAGAGTAATCCTGCCTGTTCAAGTCAATTGTGACGGTCGCCGGACCAATCTCTGCGTCGCAACCCACTACCAGGTGGACGGCTCTCTCCGGCTCCGTGTAGGAGCGCACGAGACCGGCCAGCTTTCCTTCCCTGAAGGTGCCGCTGATCGGGAACCTGAGGTATTGACCGCCGGCGACTCGGAAAGTGAGATTTCCAAAACGTCTCTCGACCGAAGCGCGGAGCGCCGGCGCGACACTGGAATTGAGAGCGTCGCAACGGGCACCGAAGGTTACCAGGCAACCGGCGAGGTCCTGGCGGTTCTGAGCGAAGAGAGCGTATTTCCAGTAGCTGAGAGACTCGTCGCTGTGGGCGAGGGAAGTGTCTGCGATGTCATCGCGACCCGTGTTGAACACGGGCATGAAGTCCCATCCCTCGGTACTTGTGAACTGGCTCACTTCTTCTTTTCGCACCGAAGCCCCGACGTCCACCACGTGCCAGTTCGTTATCTGAAAAGTACTCTTGTGCGTGATGCCGAAAGACTCTGCCCTGAGGGAGATGTCGGCAGAGAAGTCGCTCAAGGTTCCCGCGTCCCTCCCCATGAGCCCGTCGGTTGCGTCGTATGCCTCGGTGTCAAAGAAATAGCCGAGGGAGGTGGTGCGGGTCGTCCTGTTTCCCGTTTCCTGAATGGTGAGCTCGTGACGCTTCTTGACAGTTCGGCTCCTCGCCGTCGCGCTGGTGTACCTGTCGGCGGAGGCCTCGAGCCTCGTGTCCACTCCACCGAGCGCATAGAAGGTTCTGAGAGAGATCTGCCTGGGGCCAAACACTCTCGACACGGAAGACATCAGAGAGTAGGAGCCCGGATAGTTCTCGTCGCTGAGAGAGCCGAGGACTTTGTCGTAGAACGAGGATTCGCAGGAGAGCGCGTAGCTATACTCTTGCAACGGTCCACTGATGTTGAGACTACTCTTCACGAGATCGAGAGAGAAGTTGCCCGAGACGCTCCGCGCGACCGTACGTTTTGGCTCGATGAGCACGACTCCCGAGAGCGCGTCTCCGTATTCTACGGGGAAGGCGCCCTTGAGCAGGCGCAACTGGTCAAACTGCCCGTTCGCAATCGAAGACGTTCCGTAGAGGGTGTAAGGGTAGCAGTCCGAGAATCCGCCGTAGTAGATTGACACCCAATCGGGCAAGCCACCGTTCACACTGGGTCTAACGAAAAGCTCGTCTCTGGATGTGACACCCGGCAGCGCCGAGATTGTAGCACGCACGGGGTCGGAGAACGTTCCCGGGGTTCGTTCCGCAAGGCGTCTGTCGAGCCTCGTGGCGAACGGTAGCGAGGTGCTCGCACCCCACACGGTTATGTCGGCGAGAACGTAAGACTTCTCGCTCCGATCCGGACCGAGAAGAGAGTCGGCACTTTCCAACTGAACCGCGCTCTGCCCGAAGGCGGGCTCCTCCGCCATGACAGCGCCCGGCGGGTAGGGAACACCCTGCACGGCGAGCCAAACGAAGGCAAACGCCAACACAACACGCACGCTGACTCTCACTCTTACTCTTTTCATGCCGTCTCGCAACCCCGAGAAAAGACTCGTACTGATCGTGGCAGCGTAGGTTGTTTGGTTATGCGAGCGACCTACCCGGTGGTGGCTCACTCAGGTGTAAAACCCACGTCTCGAATCTGTCCGCAGGGCACGGGCAGCCGAGCGATTTGTGCAGTTTATTGAAAAGTCAGTGAGCGTGAGAGTCCGATGGGATCAAAGTCCACTTCCATGGCACGGACTCTCTGGAGGGCGATCCGATAGAAGGATTATATCACATCCGAGGCCGAAGGTGAAGCGAATTATGCGGGACACAGGCGTGGTTGTGATTCGGAGGTCTGCCAGTGCGAGTGACTCTAGCCTCTAACGCTATGCAGAGTCTCTTGCTACAGAAATTCCTTTATCGATGCCGCGACGTACTGAATGTGCGAATCGTCGAGCTCCGGATACATGGGCAGGGACAGAACTTCGTGAGAGGCCTTGGTTGCTTCCGGGAAGTCCGCCTCATTGTGCTTGAGATACGCGTACGCCGCCAGGGCGCGCATCGGCTCCATCTTTGAATCGGAACACCGGTTCCAGAATGCCGAAGGCATACATGAATATGGTCGGTATGAGTGCATTAGAGTACCTGGCTATCGACAGCACAGGCAGATGCAGGAACCAGAACGCTAGCACCATTGCCACGATGAAGCCGTGGATCGATCTCAGCCCATAGCGTCTGATGTTCCTGAATGCGCAGAAGGCGAAGACCGCGAGCAACGGGAGTTGCAGCAACGCAAGGACCATGCTCTTCTTAGGTGTTTCGCTGAGCATCCAGAAGAGTGCCAGGTTCATGCCCATCTTCTTCACCAGGAACCCGGGATGGCTTCGGTATCTATCCTTGCACATCTTGAGATAAGCGGAGTCAATCGCGAGTTCTTTGTCTGCGCCCTTCAGCGATTTCGGGACGCTCGCGCGAACCGCTATCTGGTTAGGCGCGTCCGCTTCCCACAAACCGTACATTGAGAACGGATGCTGTCGGAAGCTGCTCACGACGGTGTCCCCGAACTCCATATTCTGTCCCATCTTGCCTTGCACCGGGACGATTCTGCCGGACAACATATAGTTTCTCGCCGTCCACGGAAACACTATCAGGGTCGCCAGAAGGCAGGCCGCCGCGAGCATCTTGATTCTTGAAGCATTCCCCTTCACGAGCCACAAAGCTGCCGGCAAGATCACGGCAAACGGCAGAAATGTCTGTTTGCACAGCGCGGCTATTCCCAGTGTGACTCCGACTAGCAGCGCGCGCCACCACGTTGGTCGACGATGGAACGCCATCGCGGCTGTTATGGCCCCGGTAAATAGGAACATGGACAGCGTTTCCACCCAAATCCTGCTGCAGTACCATAACAGGAACGGATGGACCGTTGCTAATGCAGCCGCGACAAGTCCGATTGTCCTACCCCAGAAAGCAGACGCCAGCCAGAATAGCATCAGGACGGTCAGCGCGAACAGGAAGCACTGTGTGAGTTGGACCGAACCCGGCCACCAGCCGTTCGAGATCATCAACGCCACGGCAATTAGCGCCGGGTAGGCAGGTCCTCTATCCAGCGTAGGCACACGGTCCGGATAGTAGCTGAAGGCATGGTAATGCAATATGCCCTGCGCAATCGGACCAAAGGAATCGGAGTCAACAACGAGGTGTTCGGAAGACGACATTTTGGGGAACATCAGGAAGACAAAGATGAGTGACGTAATCAGTCCGAGAAGACACAGAAAGTATACAACTGATGCTCTGCCGCTCAAACGAACCAATAGCGCCGTCATTCGAAGGACACTCCTTGTGTCCGGGATCTCCCAGCCGGATTCGAGAGTCCCTGTTCTGTGATGATTACCTAGCTGAGCTAGTTCAATTTACCACAACTTGCGAAGGCGAGTCAATGATTCCGAGGCCATTCGGCCATGAGACAGCGCCTATGTGCCATACCACAGCGAACATTCCTTTGGGCGGCCAAACACGTTCACGGCGGCATAGTAGATCCCGAGAGCGGAGACTACGCACACGAAGAGCATCACCGGCAGCCGGTATCTAGGTATCGCGAGGGTGATCGAAGAGGTCAAAGTGCTGAGTACGAGTATGGCGTAATTCCATGCTAGCTGCCGTGCATGCTTGCGAACGGCGTACAGGCCAATTGCCGCCAGTCCGAGGAGAATGTAGCGCCAAGCCCCCGTGATGAGCGTTATTCCATAGGAAATCCGATTCCGTGTCAAGATGCTCGCGCGGGACACAGGCGCGGCTCTGATTCGGAGGTCTGCCAGTGCGAGTGACTCTGGCCTCTAACGCCATGCAGCGTCTCTTGCTACAAGAATTCCTTTATCGATGCCGCGACGTACTGAACCTGCGAATCGTCGAGCTCCGGATACATGGGCAGGGACAGAACTTCGTGAGAGGCTTTGGTTGCTTCCGGGAAATCCGTCTCACTGTGCTTGAGATACGCGTATGCCTTGAGATTCGGAAGCGCGATGGGGTAGTGTATTCCGGTGGCGACGCCCTTTGATTTCAGGTGCTCTTGAAGCTGCTTCCGTCGGCTTCCGTTCACTCTTATCACGTACAGATGATACACTGCCTTGACATCACGGATCTGAACTGGAGTCACGACGTCTGCGCCTTTCAAAAGCTCGCCATACAGACGCGCATTCTTCCGTCGCTTCTCTGTCCATTCCGGGAGGTGCCGCAGTTTCACTCCCAGTATCGCGGCCTGTAACCCATCCAATCGACTGTTCACGCCCTCAACCTCGTGGTCGTACTTGTCGACTCTTCCGTGGTTGGCAAACATTCTGACCTTGAGCGCCAACTCATCGCTGTTAGTAACGATGGCTCCGCCGTCGCCGTAAGCGCCGAGGTTCTTTCCGGGGTAGAAGCTGAAACACGCCGCGTCACCAAACGATCCGACTTGACGGCCTTTGTAAACAGCAGCGTGCGCCTGTGCAGCGTCCTCAATCACTCTGAGACCGCGCCTTCGGGCAAGTTCCAGAATCGGATCCATGTCGGCGGGTTGTCCATAAAGGTGAACGGGTATGACGGCCTTCGTTCTTGGTGTGATCTTTTGCTCGATTTTGCCTGTGTCAATGTTGTATGTCTTAGGATCGGCGTCGACGAAGACAACCCTGGCACCGGCCTGCGTGACGGCCTCCGACGTCGCGATGAAGGTGTTTGCCGCAGTGATGACTTCGTCTCCTTCACCGATGCCCAGAGCCTTGAGGGTGATGAAGAGAGCGTCCGTGCCGCTTCCTACTCCGATGCAGTGTCGGACGCCGCACGACTGTGCGAAGGCCTTCTCAAAGGACTTGACGTAAGGTCCTCCGACGAACGCAGATTTCAAAATTACCTCGGCCATGACGCCGTCAATCTCGTTCTTTATGCTTCCGTATTGTGCCTGAAGATCAACCAGTGGAATGTTCATGCGGATTCTCCTTGGGCTACAATGTGACCTTTTCTGCCCCATTCTACGAGACCCTCTCTCATGTAACAAGCTGCTTTCTGCATGGACATTGTGATGCCCGGCCAGGCATCGTAACCTTGTAACAGATCCTTTCTGTGTTGCTTTCGTGGTTGGCTACTTCGTTGAGAACTTGGGGTCGTGACGCGAAAGGAACTTCTTGTAGGTGGTCTGCTCCTTCTTGTGTGCTTTGGACTCGTGAAGATACTTGTTCCTGACCGAGGATTGCCCTTGACAACGAACGCAATGGTGGGTTTCCTTACGTCCTAGACAAAGCTCATGTTTCTTTCCATCCGCGGTAGTCAGGAAGGGCGAAGTTTTGAGCAGGCTCAGGATGAACAGAAACTTCTCAACGGTCGTTTCTCTGATAGTGGTCACTTGTCTTACTAGACTCCCCTTTGCTGCCAAGTGTCTATGCACACACGACTCCGTGAATTTCGCGCTTGGCATCAAGGAGTTCAACCTTGAGAAACACCAGCCACATCCCCCAGGTTACATCTTGTACGTCGGCTTGGGTAAGCTCCTACACCTCTTCGTCAGAGATCCAAACAAGGATCTCATAGCCCTGAGCATAGTGTTTAGCTGTGGGGCAGTTGTTCTGATCTATATGCTCGGGAAAGAAATGCTCAACTATCGATGCGGGGTGGTCTCAGCACTCTTTCTTATTAGCAGTCCGCTTTTTTGGGCGCATGGCGCATTGCCTGTTTCCTATGCAGCTGATGCCTTCGGGTCGCTCTTGATAGCGTACACAGGGTACCGCACCATGAAAGGCAACAGGGAATACGCTCTCGCAACGAGCCTGGCCTTAGGTCTCGCGGGCGGAATAAGACAGAGTCTACTCCTCTACTTTGTCCCAATGTGGATGGCAGTTGTGATTTCGCTCAGATCATTGAAGGAGGCGGCAAAACAGGCTCTTGTGCTGGCTGCGGCATGTCTGTCTTGGCTTGTTCCACTCGTACTTCTGAGCGGTGGACCGAAGGCGTACTTGGAGATATCGCAACGACTCTACAAGGGCAGCGTTCTTGCGCATTTCGGAAACCTCAAGACGATGGCCTATGCCTCTTGCAGTTCTTTATGGGGGCTCGGCTTCGCCGTGATTGCATTGATTTGGAGCATACACGCAGCGAGAAGGATTCGAAGCGGACTTCGAAAAGAGCTAGTCACCTTTTACGTCGTGTGTTGGGGCGGCCCCATCTTGTTTTCCTACCTTCTCTTCATGGGAAACTCAGGATACGCTTTGGCATTCACCCCATGCTTTACTCTTCTTTCCAGCCTATTTGTCTATGAACGGGGCGGCAGAAGCAGGCACGTTCTCGTGGGTAGCATCGTACTGGCCAACTGTCTGCTGTTCTTGTTGGTTTCGCCCCTGCCGGTGGGAGGACGGGTTGTGGGTATCAAGATGGACAGGTACAGGAATTTTGCGAATTTCTGGGCATTGGACTATTCCCGTGACGGGATCAAGAGGCAAGGACGGGCAGGAGAGGTCCTGGACTCGGTTAAGCGCGGTTTTTCTCCCGATACTACCGCGATTGCTGTCGGCGATCCCGGCACCTTTGAGCCCTGGATTCCGTTGAGAGTGGTGCAGTACTATCTTCCGGGCTTTCCGATCGTTGCGATTACAGGAAATCGTCAGGTGGTCAGGTTGCGCTCGAACACTAGCACAGTTGTCTGGCTAATCCATGAGCGCGATCTTCGAAAGTACAATAACGCAGGCTTGCATGCGAGACTCTTGGGCAAGGGACAAGTCGTCTACTTCTCGCGTGTTCGAGACAGACTGAGTTTCGGACTCTCGGAATTCTACAGGGGTAGTGACTAATATGGTCGCGGTGTCCACAACACCATGTGGTGAGACGGCCTCCACGTGCTCGGTATGTCCGGGCCCGCCGATCTCAATTGGAAGCAGACTCTACCTCAGAATGAAGATCTTCCTGGTCTCGTGGAGTGCAGCTATCTCTAGGCGGTGGAAGTATACCCCGTGTGAGACCTCTTGGCGATTTGCGGACAAACAAAACCGACGTTGACACGCCATGCAAGCTCCGCTGTCGGATGGACTGTATGAGGAAAACATGAGCCTGAATGGCTCGGTCGAGTCGCTTGCTACAAAGTTGCACCCATCACCTACCAATGAGTCCACCAGATGCCAGGACGTGTCTGGCAAACTGAAAAAGATCTGAGTGTATGCGCCTGAATTGGCCGGAATGAAGGCGTGCTTCTCCTGATATATTAGGCACCTAACGGACGTGTTTGGAGACAGGGCCTTGGCCCAAGAAGAGGCATGGAGCCCTTTTTCTTTACCACGTAACAGAGCATGTGCCCCGTGACTGAGACCGGGATCAATCTTGTTAACAGCCTTCCAAGAAAAGTAAGGCTCATATTACCCCGCTTTGCATCCCATGTTCCTGCAATCCTGCCAAAACTGCCTAAGATTCCTTCGTCCAGAAACGCAATGAATTCTTTCTGAACTTCAAAGCCTGAATCATTCAGAAAGACCCGCATTTGAACTTTAGTCAGCTCGTATTCGTAGAAAAACCAACCCTTGGGACCGTAAACCAACCGTGGGTGCCATTTCTTCACGGCGCTCTTCCTTGCATCGCGAACGCTTATACCAGCATATGGTTTGCCAAACAGTCGTCGTATCACATTGTTATATCTAGATCTCTGAAGAAACCGCATTGTTCGACGCAACACTCCCCCATATGGTACGGTTATGACTGCAACTCCATCGTCGCGTAGGACACGGTTGAACTCGCGCAACGCCTGGATAGGTCCTTCGAGAGCATGCTCAATCGACCCCAGTGCAATAACCCCACCATAGGTCTTGCTTTCTAAAGGAATGGAGCGCATGTCACACGCAAAAAAACGGCACTCGGGCACTTCTTTGCGCGCTCGGCTACACAGAGCCTCACTCCAGTCGATGCCGTCACTTCGTATGCCGTGGTTGCGAAACCAAGCATTCCAGCGACCGCTACCGCATCCTGCCTCCAGCACAGGTTGATGCTCTCTGAACAGCTCAAGGAACAAGTGCGCTAACTCATAGGAATCGCAGTCTTCTATCTGTTTCAGCAGAGTCTCGGAAAGGAACCCTTTCTCAAAATCATCAGCAATATCTTTGTGGATCATGTTCGCTTCCATCCAAGCACAGGAGGAATTGCGTCCTAACCACGAGGACTCCCTATTCACACAAGTCGAGATAGAGTCGCTCGATTCTCGCTGTCCAAGTATCCAAGTCGTAGTTTTGTTCTATCCGTCTTCTGCCTAGTCTTCCCATCTCTGTCGCTCTCTCCCTATTGTCATAGAGCCATATTATCCTTTCTGCGAGTTGCTGACAGTCGCGCGGAGGTACAAGGAAGCCTACCCCTTCCTTGACTATATCGTTACATCCCCAGACGTCTGTAGCAACTACTGGTTTTTCAAGGGCCATGGCTTCGAGTAGCACGTAGGGAAAGCCTTCGTGATGCGTGGAGAGAACAAACACGTCTGAAATGCTGACGATTTTTTCCACATCTCGTCTCACGCCCGGAAAGATCACCTGTTGCTGTATTCCCAAGGTTCGCGCAAGTCTCTCGATGCCTTCTCTAGTAGGGCCGTCTCCTACTAGCAAGAAGGTGCTATCCTTTCTGCATTGAATGACCTCTCTTGCTGCCTTCAAGAGAGTCGCGTGGTCCTTTTGCGGTCTGAAATTTGCCACACTACAGACTACAAAAGAACGCTCAGTTACACCAACTTGTTGGCGTATCTCTTCCAGCGCTGGAAGTTCCACACTGTCTTTTCTGAATCGCTCAAGGGAAATTCCATTTGGCACGAGGGACACTTTTTTGGAGATATGGGCTAGCCAACTGTACAGTTCCGTGGAAATGGCCACGTGTCGATCTACCCAGTGACCTGCCAGACCGTAGAAGGTGTCTCTGAATAGTCTCTTGACGATATTGCCGCGTCTGTGAACCTTTGTAGCGGGAAGGTTGTGCCAGTGCCATACAATCCTCAGCTTCCTGTTGAAGAACGCTCTAAGCAGCACCGCAAAAATCTTGGAGTCTTTTCCAAAATGACAATGAATTATTCTCACGTTTTCGGAAGCTACAAGCTTGCTCACTCTGAAAAGAAAGAAAATGAAGCGAAGGGGATTCCTAAGACGAGGCGAAGGAAGATGAAATACGGAAATGTTGCTGCCAGTCAGTGTCTCCTGCCAGTCTCTGTGGGAAGGGAAGACAAGCACGAGTTTAAGGTTGTCGCTAGCCATCCTGGCGCCCAGGCGTCTCAAGCAATCTATGAATGACCCGGGAAATTCGGTGTCAAAGTCGGTCATGTGTAGTACAGAGAAATCCTGTCTCTTTCTCATGGTTGCTCTCCATAGCCTCCTAGAACCTGCAGCTTGGCCACTTCCAGACGAAAATAGTCCCTGCAGGGGCACAGCCTGGACATTGTACCGCACGACGCACTGAGCGAGCACTCTTTCTTTTCGCATCCACCTCATCGGACGAGAAAAGTAGCTTGACACAGCCCGCCTTGGGCCTGTAGCATACGCCAAGCGTGGTGCCTTGACGGGTCATCTTGTGGTCGTCTGGAAACAAAGGAGTCAGATTGATTCGCCTTTCTAGCGTTCTAGCGTTCAGACTGTTCGCTTTGACTCTATTGATAACTGTGCTCGGGTGTAGTTGCGCGCTGGCTGCCGAACCGGTAGAAGGTCAACGACCGGCAGAAGACCAACAGCCAATAGAAAACCAGCAACCGGCAAACAATCAACAAGAGACTCCTAAGACCGACGAATCACGAAGGTCCCAGTACTACCTTAACTTGGGTACAGAAGACGCACTGCAATTCTACGTGCACGTATGGGGGCAAGTAGGTAAGCCTGGTCTTTACCTGGTCGCAGATGGGACCGACCTTGTTGGTCTCCTCTCGCTGGCGGGAGGACCGACAGAGGATGCAAACCTGACAGAGATCAAGCTCGTCCGGACAGGGGCCGGAGGAAAAGGGGCGATCGCCGTCGATTTGAAGCGTTACACCGGCTCCGGCGATTGGTCGCGCATTCCCGTCCTCGAGCCAGGAGATACAGTCGTTGTGCCAGCGACGTTCTGGCACAAGGTTATGAGATTTGGCTCGATATTGTCTGTTACTGCGTTGCTTGCCAATGTAATAGTCTATGCAACGAGGTAGATCCATCTGTAGTAGAGGCCATAGTGATGCAGTCCAATAATTCGGAAAAGAGAGAACCTGCCTTCAGTGATTACCTGCGTGTTCTTCTGAGGAACCGCCTTCTGATCGTTGGAGTCCTCCTTGTCACAGTGGGCGTGACTGCCGTGTTTACATTCACTACCAGGAAAGTATATCAGGCCCAAAGCACAATCATGGTGGAGGTGGAAGGCCGTGCGGGAGGAGTAGAGTCTGTCTTTGGTGTTCCGAGCTTCATGCAGTTGGGTATCACGAACGAGATGCTCTTGAGCAATCAGGTTGAGATTTTGAGAAGCAGAATGGTAGCGGAGAGAGTCATTGCCAATCTACGAGCTCGCCCTGACGCAGACAGATTAGGAATACTCGGCTCGAAGGCCCACCCGGCGCCAACGGCGGATCTCTTGGAGGAATTGGTCGCATCGACAGAAATCTCTCCTATTGAGAACACCAACATCATACGGATAGGAGCTAAGGCAGGCAGTCCGCATGAGGCCAGTGTGATTGCCAACACGATCGCTGACGCCTACCTCGAACTCAACCGTTACCGCGCCAGGGGAGAAGTTGCTGAGGTTAAGAGCTTCCTAGAGGAGCAGTCGACCCTTGTGAGGGAGCGTTTGTCGAAGGCTGAGGAGGCTCTCAAGAGTTTCCAGGAACGTGAGAAAGTGGCAAGCCTTTCTGATGAGACCGAAGCTGCTGTTAAGAAACTGGCGGAATTTGAGGCACTGAGAGGGCAGGCGCAAGTAGATCTTGAGGCGGCCGAACGTCGGCTCTCGTTCCTTGAGACTCAACTGTCTGCTCAGAAGACGTCACTCGTGGAGGACATAGGGAGAGTTTCCGCCCCAGTTGTGACCGAGCTACGCAATACGCTGGCGAACCTAGAGGGAATCAGGACGCGCTATCTGGCGCAGGGATACACTGACAATCATGAGAAGATGCAGGAAATCAATCGAAGGATAGAGGAAACCAAGAGTCAACTCGTAGACCGAACGAAGGACGCTCTGTCCAAGGAGATAAACCTACAGGATCCGTTTTCTTACTCTCAGCAACTGGTTGAGAAGATACTTGGTCTTGAGGTTGAAGTCAGGACGCTTCGCGCACGTGTGGAAGGATTTGATGGGATCATTCGCGACTACAACGGTGAGCTTGAAATGCTTCCTGGCAAGGCTCTGATGCTCGCACGACTGGAGCGAGACAAGCAGGCGAACGAGCAGATTCTCGTCATGCTTATGGGCAAGTACGAGGAAGCTCGAATCAAAGAGGCGGGTCAGTTAGGGAGTGCTTCCGTCATTGACGTTGCGCAAGCGCCACGAGAACCCATTCTTCCTAGGAAGAAACGCAATCTGGTGCTTGGCTTCGTAGCGGGGCTTCTACTGGGTGTCATAGGCGCCTTCTCCGTTGAGCGCTTCCGGGACAGGATCGAAGATGCATCTGACATTGAGCTATTGGGCGACGGGATTCCTCTACTGGCATCTATTCCCAGCATGATAGATGGGCACAGAAGGCAGGGATTATTTCGCGCTAGAATTGGTCGTGTAGGAGTGACCAAGGTTTGCAGCGGCGGGGAAGACAGTAGAGTACTCTTGGCGGAGATGGATCCGCGCTCCCCGGCCTCGGAATCTTACCGCAGTTTGAGGACCAACATACTTTTCTCGCAGGTGGATGAGCCGCTTCATACCATCGTTGTTACGAGTCCGGGTCCATCAGAGGGCAAGTCCACTGTAGTGGCTAACCTCGCTGTGGTCATGGCGCAGGCCGGCAACAAGACCGTGGTTGTTGACTCAGATCTCAGGCGGCCGACAGTCGGTGCGTTGTTGGGTGGAGGAACGGGAGGCGGGTTGAGTGACGTCTTAAGCGGAAAGATGGCACTCGAGGACGTGATAACGCGTACAAGGGTCGACGGGCTATACGTTGTCGGCACCGGTACTCTGCCGCCCAATCCATCTGAAATGCTTGGTTCGCGCAAGATGAAGCAGGTTATTGGCGAGCTTGCAAAAGATTTTGAATTTGTGCTATTTGATTCGCCGCCGGTGTTGCCGATCTCAGACGCGGCGGCATTGGGTGCCAGAGTCGATGGGGTGCTATTGGTAGTGAGGTGTGATGTTACGGCGGGGACAGGTTTGTCGCGTGCGTTGTCTGTCATGAACGGAGTGCACGCCAAGGTAATTGGGATAGTCCTTAATGACCTTGATACTCATCACAGGATTGGCGGCAAGTACTACGACTATGATTATAGATCCTATTCGCAATCTGACGAGGCCGATTCCAAGAGGAAATGAAGGTAAACACCTCAGCTCTGCTCCGCATCGGCCCTCTTCCCGTTATGGCAATTTGACATAACTTCCAGAGAAGACATGATTCCCGTTTTCAAACCGGCCATAGGTGAAGAGGAACTGGACGCCCTGAGAGAATCCTTTTCTACAGGATGGCTCGGGCTAGGGCCCAAGACCAAGCAGTTTGAGAACGAGTTTGCCCAGTATCTTGGAACCCGGTTCGCCGTCGGCACCAACTCTGCCACCGCCGCTCTTCATCTTGCTCTGAAGGTGCTTGACCTCGAAGGCAGCGAGGTGATCACTACCGCTCTGACTTTCGTTTCCACTAACCACGTCATTCTCTACAACAACGCAATTCCTGTCTTTGCCGACGTAGAAGAAGATACATTGAACATAAGTACCGCAGAAATTGAGAGACTATTGTCGCCCAGAACCAAGGCCATTGTAGTAGTTCACTACGGCGGCCATGCATGCGATATGGATCCAATTCTGGATCTGGCGAGAGCCAAACACATAAGTGTTGTCGAAGACGCTGCACATGGCTGCGGCGGTGAATACAAAGGGAAGAAGCTTGGTACCTTGGGTGACTTAGGATGCTTCAGCTTCCACGCGGTAAAGAACCTCACTACTGGTGAGGGAGGGATGGTAGTTACCCCGTGCGAAGAGTTTGCCGAGAGACTCCGTAGCCTGCGTTGGCTTGGAATAACCAAGTCCACGTTCGAGAGATCTGGTTCCAACGCTTACTCGTGGGAGTACACAGTGCGCGAGGTGGGCTTCAAGGCGCACATGAACGACATCGCGGCCTGTATTGGTCTGGTTCAGCTCAAGAAGCTTGACGCTCTGAACGAGCGGCGCAGGCAGATTGTGACGAGGTATAATGCTGCTTTCTCGCGGATGTCGTGGTTAGAACCTCCGGTCGAGAAACCATATGCAAGGAGCGCACATCACAACTACGTCATTAAGGTGCCGCCTTCGGTCAGAGAGGAGTTGATTTCCTTTCTTGCGGAACAGGGGATAGCAACCAGCGTTCACTACATCCCGAACCATCTCTACCCAGTATATGCGCCCTTCAAGCGGTCACTGCCGGTCACCGAGAGAGTCTGGAAGCGCCTTGTCACGCTTCCGTTATACCCTGACCTAACTGCGACTGAAATCGAACACATCATCGCCAGCGTTCAGGAGTTCGGTAGATTACGATGTCTACGGTGAGAGAGACTTCTGAGCCTTCGGCACTTCACAGAAAGAAAGCCATGGCGAATGGCAGACATCCACAGGCAAGTGGAGCTGCGTCATCGCTGGAGCTGGTTTCTCTTGAGCTTCAGGAACTGACCCCTGAACTGACAAACGGAATGTCAGCCTTTCTCTCGAGGTGTCCTCTGTCAACCGCATTTCATTCTGTTGAATGGAACCTTGTGCTGTCTTCAGAGTTCAACTTGAGGCCAGTGACTTCTCTTGCCATCGCAAGTGGTCAGATAGTAGCCTGCAACACTTTCTATACGCGGCGAGGGCGGGTGGGACTCAGAACATCCTGGTCGCCTCCACGAATGTACGAAGCGGTTTACGGGGGGCCTATCTTTCTTCCGCATTCCGAGGAGGCAGCCCTGGCGGTCCTGAAGGAGCAAGAGAGAGTGAGTGGTGGGCACACGAATTATGTCATCACTCCTCCGGGGTACGATTCGGACGTCCTGAGAACCGCTGGATACTCAATCCACGATGCCCAGACGGTTATCCTGGCACTGAAGCGCAGTGAGGAAGACCTCTGGCAAATGCTCGGGCCGAAGCGGAGGAATATGATTCGCCGAGCGCAGAAGGAAGGGGTTGAAGTAAGACAAGGGTTGTCACAGGACGTTCCTGGTTATCACGAGTTGCTTCAGCGGACCCTCGGAAGATGGGGAAAAACTCCCGCAAAATTGTCTTTCTTCCTGCGGTTGATCGAAGAGCTCGTCCCAGTAGGTATTGCGTCGTTTCACGTAGGAGTGTGGGGGGGCAAAATCGTCGCAGGAGAAATCATGCTTCACACAGGTTCTACGTCGCTGTATTTCAGCGGAGCTTCGTCAGAGGATGGCAGGAAACACGCGGCCAATGACCTCCTTCAGTGGAACTGCATACTTGGGGCGAAGGGGCGTGGCTCAGCCACGTATGATTTTCTGGGAATTGACGCGGAGAGACTTCCCGGTATCTCGATGTTCAAGATGGGATTTGGCGGTACGGTTGTCAGTTATTGCTCGGCTTTAAAGAGGACCTATCTGGGCCAGCTGGTCAGGGTGCTGTCCGCTTTGAGGAATCCTGAAAGGGCGCTGAAAAGGCTGTTAGCGAGTAGGTAGATGAAAACAGGTTTGGGTAAGCTAATTAGAATCGGGGCTGGCTTCATGCCTTTTTCTGGATTGAGGACCGCCTTCTTCGCGTTGGGGGGTGTGCGCGTCGGTCGTGGTGCTTATCTTGGTTACGGGGTACGCATCGGTGAAAGGACAGCTTTGGGAGAGTCTGTGCGGATTTGCTCTGGCGCCAGTATTGGCAGGGACGTTTCCATCGGGGGCAATGCCAAGATTGGTGTGGGGGCGCGGATAGGGGATGGAACGGTGGTGGGTCAGGACGTTGTGGTTTCCGAGTTCGCGCTCGTAGGAAATGCCGTCATCGGGAAAGGATCTTTCATCGAACGGGGGGTGGTGATGACAGGTTTCAAGGTGGGCAAGATCTCTATCGGCAAGCATACTTACATAGGGCTCGGCGCGGTACTGGACTGGTCGGGTGGACTGGAGATCGGCGATTACGTTCAGATTGCAGGGCCGTCAGTAGGGATATGGACACACTCAAGTGTCTTTCAAGCACTCAAAGGAAAGGAATTGAACGACCGATCAGAAACGGTGATTTCGCCGGTGAAGATTGACGACAACGTATGGATCGGAGGCAACTCCACGGTATATCCTGGAAGCATCATCGGCCCATTTGCGGTGGTATTGCCGAACAGCGTAGTCAACAGAAATGTCGCTCGAGGCACTGTAGTGGGGGGAAACCCTGCCACTGTGAAGAGAACTCTTCTTGCGGAAGGTAGCACCGTGAGGTTTTCAGGGACTGAGGGGCCTCAGCCGTGAGTCTGCGCACAGCCACAGCGTTCAGTCTTGCTTCTCAGCTGGCGATTCTGGCCAGCAGTTTCCTGAGCGGAGTTGTGATAGCTAGGACCCTGGGTCCATCGGGCAAGGGCACGTATTCTCTCGTTGTGCTTACCTCTGGCTTTGTTGTCTTGATTGGAAATCTTGGAGTGCCTGTCTTTGTGGCGAGTACTATTGGCAAACAAAAACACAGCGTGGAGGTTTTACTTCGCAACTCTTTTTTTCTGTTTGCGTGTTCGACCTTCCTCGTGACCTGTGTGTTTCTGGTTTTCAGGGCTTGGCTGGGACAGAATGCCCCACTAGCTCCGTTCCTAGGTCTCCTGACCGTGATCATTCCGCTTGGGCTACTGAGAGAGCATCTTGCGGCCTTTCTTCAGGGTCTCAACAAGATAGGGAGATTCGCTTTTACGAGGGCGATAGGGCCGCTTATCACCATGTCGCTACTCTTGATTTTCGTCCTGAATCATCCCAGTATCTGGACGGCCCTATACTGTTGGTTGGGAGGTGAAGCCATTTCTCTGGCCGTGACTCTCGCATTGGTCCGGCCTTTTGCAGCGCCCGGGATTTCTTTCTTGCCCTCACTCTTCAAGGAATCGCTAAGGTTTGGTGGGGCGGTCTGCATGGGCAATTTCATAGGAGTGGCAAGTCTCAGGCTAGACGTCTTCCTCGTGGCCTATTTTCTTGGCGCTTCTGCGGTCGGTCTGTACTCTGTCGCGGTTGCTATCAGCTCCGTCATAATGTACCTTCCTAGCGCTATGGCGGTTGCATTGTTGCCCAGATTCTCTTCTGCCACGGCGGAGGAATCCTACGAACTTGCGGCGAGGACCTGTCGGATGGCGATGTTGTGGGGGTTAGGATGCGCAGTGGTGTTGTCCGCCGTCGGAGGAGTGCTCATAAGGGCCGCTTACGGCAACGCGTTTTCCCCTTCGGTGAACGCCATGATAGTTCTTCTCCCGGGCACTATCTTGTATGGTCTGGCGCACATCACCACGGTCTACTTCAACGCGTTTGCCCGGAGACCCGCGATAAACACTGCGCTGGCTGCCGTGAGTTTGGCAATCGGGATAGGACTAGACCTCGTTTTGATTCCAACCTTCGGAATCGTGGGCGCATCAATTGCTTCTTCAGTTGCATATCTGCTCTCAATGATGGTCACTCTCACGATCTTTGCCAAGGTGTCAGGGCGCACCCCCCTGTCTCTTCTGGCGGTCGGGAAGAATGATTTCTCTGAGCTTGCAAGATTTGTCTCCCGCAACATGCGAGCGTTGGTAGAGTAACATGGAAGATCTAGGAACTGCTGGAACCCTCCCTCTCGTTTCCTGCGTGGTTGTGACCCACAATTGTCGAGATGAGCTTGCCCTGTGTCTCAAGGCACTACTGGAAAGCAGTCAAGGCATCCCAACAGAAGTCTTCGTGGTAGACAATGCGTCCGCGGACGGCACACCCGAGATGGTAACGAGGGACTTCTCACCCGTTAAGCTTATTCCTAACAAAGAGAACGTATTCTTTGCAAAGGCCAACAACCAGGGGCTTACCCAGGCGCGCGGGAAGTACGTGCTTATCATCAATCCGGACGCTTTCGTTCAGAAGGACACGCTTTCCGGAATGGTTGAGTTCATGGAAGCACATCCTTCCGCGGGTGCTGCAAGCTGCATGTTCCTTGACAGTGAAGGTGAGACTATACGGACTTGCTGGCCTTTTCGAACTCTTCTGTGGGTTATCATGAGCAGGGAACCATTGGTACGACTCTTTATGAACTCCAGGATGTTACGAAACGCAAGAATGATGGATTGGGACAGACGCACTCAGAGGGAGATTGACGTGATATCCGATGCGTTTCTGATGGCCAGAAGGTCCGCGCTTGTACAAGTGGGTTTCTACGACGAGAGCTTGATGCTCTATTTTACGGAAGACGACCTCTGCATGCGTCTCAAGCGTGCAGGATTTAGGATATTTCACAATCCTGATACTGCGATCTGTCACCTCGTAAGCCGTTCGACTGTCAAGAAACCCCTGTTGTCGATACTGACAATCCAGCGGGATGACCTCGTGCGATACTTTCGCAAGCACCACGGTAGAGGTGCTGCGCTGATTGCCTGGGTAGCTGCCACATTCGAGTTGCTAACCTGGCGACTGTACCTAATCGTGAGATCGAAGGTCCATGATGCACGCAAGACGAAAATTCGCGAATAAGCTGGCTGAAGGGTCTGACCTCTTCAGTATTGTCCCTATGCGGCTTTTTGCCGCATGTTTGTTAGGAATGGCTGTGGTCCAGGGGTGGGTAATAGCGAAAAAGTTCGCCGCGGGTGCAGTTCTCACCCTCGCCATTCTTGTTACTTGTATTCTCTTGTTTGGCTCTGAGATTTCACCCGTGCTTGTCTTGCTGGGTGCGTACAATTTCCTTGGATTCGTTGATCCGAACACATTTGCTAGGATACCAGGCATTTTCAAGCTGCGTGACTTGCTTCTTCTCTCAACAGTTTTTGTAGCCTCAATACGCACTTTCTTTGTGCGCGGCTCCTTCAACGCGCTTCAGGTGTTTCCTGTACGTGCCACCTTCACCTACTTGACCTACGTCATCTTAGTGGCAGCATACACTGTTGCGGCTGGCCACGGCACGCTCAATCTTGCTCTTCGAGTTGCAGAACCTTACTTCTATTACCTTGTAATGATTCCTGTGATTGTGTTTGTGTCGTCGCGCAGAAAGCTCTCCGTGCTGCTTGTGGCGCTGCTAGCGTTATCTTTGGTGTCTCAGTTGGTGATGGTTTTTCCGTTCATAACCCATCATTCCCTTTCTCCGTTCACGGGCCTTTCGTGGACGCACGTTGGAGGAGTGAACATTCCTAGAACGTACGTTCTTTCCTTCCATCTGACGGGCGTCGTTTTGCTTTGTCTCTTTGGTATTTATCTCTACTCTCCTTCCAAGAGAACAAGGGATGTATCTGTGGCGTCTGGTGTTGCAGTGTTTTCTGGTGTGATTCTGACTTTTGGGAGGGCATTTTGGATAGGCACCGTAGGAAGTGTGCTTTTTCTCTTTGCTCTTGCCTGCGTTCACAGCAACAAGCGTGGAATCCTCTTGAAGAGGATTCGGGGGCTTTGGCTTAAGGCTGCCGCTGCTGCGGCGTTGACGATGATCTTCCTTGCCATCATTGGTAAGGAGGGTTTGCTTCTTAGATCCTCTGACCTGATCGGCCAGAGGTTTGCTTCAACATTCAGCGACGTTGCGGGGGTTAAAGGCAGCTTCGGTATTAGACTAGAAGACGGGGCGTTCCGCATCGAGCTTTTCAAGCAGAATCCCTTGTTTGGCGTGGGGTATGTACATGAGTCTTCCGAGTTCGCAGCGGAGTTGCCAAGGAGAGATGTGCAAACTGGTGACAGCGGAGTCATAACAGTGCTTGCGCAAGCAGGACTAGTTGGCTTGGCCGCTATCTGTGCGCTGATCGCGATTTTCCTCAAGAGGGGACTTTCTATCTTCAAACGAGTTCGCAACCCACTCCTCAAGGGAGTATCTCTCGGAATCGTCTCGTTCTATGTACAAGCCATAATCATGTTCGCAGGGCTCACTGGGACTGCGTTTACCGATCAAGCTGGAATATGTACAATCGGCTTGGCAGTGGGTCTTCAGGAGGTCTTGCTGCGCGTTGATGGAGAGTCTACACAAGCCTAGAGTCCTTCTCTTGATACACTCTCTCGTGTTCGCGGGAGCCGAGAGGGTCGTTGTGGATATGGCGAAGGAGCTCGACGTTGCAGGGTACAAGGTGGCCATTTGCGTTTTCGCCGAGGTAGAGGGCTTGGCTGCCGAGCTAGACCATTCGCGTATCAGCCTCTATGTCGTACAGAAGAAACGTAGATTTGATTTCGTCTTGCTTTTCAGGCTCATCAGCTTGTTGAGACGGTTCAAGCCTCACGTTCTTAGCATGCACTGCAGAGACGCGCTTCACTTTGGAGCCCCCGCTGCACTGATTGCAGGAGTGCCAATCCGAATTGCGACTGAACACAGCGTGGGTCCCGGCACAAACCAGTTCCTCAACAGGCTCGCCTTCGGGCTTTCCTCGCCGACGTTGAGTGCCACTGTTGCAGTCTCCGAGTTTCTCAAGAGATTCATGGTCCAGAAGTGGGGGTTCCGTCCTGAAAGGATCAAGGTCATACATAACGGTGTCGATTTTGCAAGGCTTGGCTCAGGACATAACCCAGGCGGGCTCAGGCGTGAGCTGGGACTCTCGCCGGGAACCCGCATTGTCGGCAACGCGGGGAGGCTTGGGAAAGAAAAGGGACACGATCAATTTCTCGAAATTGCCTCGAAGGTGGCTTGCCAGGATAGTCTTGTGCACTTTGTACTGATCGGAAACGGTCCGGCTCTTGATCGTCTCAAGGCCCTCGCGGCGGAACTCGGACTTGCGGATAGGGTTCATTTCATGGCCGCCCGCCTCGATGCTCCGTCCGTGGTGACAGAGTTCGACGTCTTTCTCTGCACATCTCAAATAGAGACCTTTGGCCTGGCTGTCGTTGAGGCGATGTACCTTGGGGTACCGGTTGTTGCGTTTGATGTTGGGAGCTTGAACGAGATCATAACTGATGGGGTCAACGGGTTTCTAGTTAGCCACGGGGATATCGAAGCAGCATCGGGGCGCGTACTGTCCTTGCTCGGGGATCCCGTTTTGAGAGGTGTAATTACCAAGTCCGCCCTGGAGACTGTGGAAGGCAGATTCTCGGTGCAGAAAATGACCCGTGCGTATGAAGAGCTCTTTGGCGTCAAAGGAAGAGAACTTGAAAGTACTAATGTGCAACGCCTTCCACTATAACAGAGGCGGCTCCGAAACCTACACCTTCGCGCTGTCGAGGGAACTGGCAGAGCACGGCCACGAGGTAATTCCTTTTAGTATGTCACACGAAAGGAATGTTCCCTCCGAATATGAGGAATACTTCGTAAGCAATGTTGATTTTTCCGAGGTGTCGGGAGGTCCCAGTTTGACGAGGAGCCTCAAAGCTGCGATGAGAGTACTGTACTCCCGCGAAGCAAAGACAAAGATCCGACGCCTCATCGAAAAAACCAGGCCGGATCTAGCCCACATCCAGAACATCGCCCATCACCTGTCTCCATCAATTCTATCGGGCATCAAACAGTATGACCTTCCCATCGTCCAGACTCTGCATGATTACAAGCTGATCTGTCCCAGCACACTCCTTTTTAGCGGAGGACAAGTCTGTGAGAGATGCAAGGACGGAAAATACTATAACGCCGTCATTCACCGGTGCAAACGAGATTCGCTGGCCGCGAGCGCTCTAGCTGCCCTTGAACTGTATGTTCACAGGTTCATGCGTATCTATGAGAATAACGTCGACGTTTTCATCGCTCCGAGCCGGTTTCTGAGAGATAAGATGATCGAGTTCGGCATCGACGGTCGAAAGATCGTTCACATTCCCCAATTGATCGACGTCGGGGCTTATACGCCTCGGTACGACCATGAGGATTATCTGGTTTACTTCGGGAGGTTGTCCGGCGAGAAAGGGGGCCGCGTCCTTATCGAAGCTGTGAAGAAACTGGGAAGCGCGAAGCTGTATGTCGCGGGCGAAGGCCCTCGGAAGAGGGAGCTGGAAGACTATGCTCAAGATACGAACAGCATAACATTCCTGGGTTACGTACCCCATGAGAAGCTCAAGGAACTGGTCCGAAATGCCATGTTTGTGGTGATACCGTCGGAATGGTATGAGAACGGGCCCATGTCTCTTTACGAAGCTTTTGCCTTGGGCAAACCCGTTATCGGATCGAGGATTGGAGGTGTGCCGGAATTGATCGAGCACGGCGCGAACGGTCTTCTATTTGAGCCGGGGAACGCCGATGACCTTCGCGAGAAGATCAATTATTTGCTTGAGCACAAACCTCTTATTCCGCAGATGGGGAGGGCGGCCAGAGACAAGGTGGAAAGGGAGTACAATGTGGCAAGGCACTATGAAGCCATGATGGATGTCTACAAGCGCGTTCTTTGATTTGACCGCATAATCTAGTAGAGGCGGGGATCTTAACTCATTATGGAATGTGCAATTATCACCACTTATAGATGCAACGCCAAGTGCGGCATGTGCAATAGCTGGAAGAACCCCAGCAAAGTTTCGGAAGAATTCAAGCCTGAGATACTGGAGAAGATACCCGGAGGCATGCAGCGTCTGAATATTACGGGTGGAGAGCCCTTACTGAGAAGAGACATCGTCGAGATTGTGAGGATTCTTGATAAGAAGACCAGACGACTGGAAATCAGCACCAACGGTTATTTTGTTGACCAGACGATTGCGATTGCCGAGCAATTCCCCCACATAACGATCCGGGTCAGCGTCGAAGGTCTTCCGGCTTCGAACGATAGACTCCGGGGGCTAGAAGGTGGGTTCGATCGTGCCATGCGAACGATACTACGATTGAAACGCCTTGGAATAAGGGACATTGGCTTCGCCATGACAATAAGTGGAGACAACTGCCGAGACTTGCTAGACGTATATGATCTGGTCGCGTCAATGGATCTGGAATTCGCAAACGCGGTTGTTCATAACTCGTTCTATTTCCATAAATACGACAATGAAATCAAGAACAGCGAGGAAGTGCAAGCAGTCATGGTCAGTTTTATCGAACAACTGCTCAATTCCCCGCGCAAGAATCTCAAGAAGAGGATGAAAGACTGGTTCAGGGCTTATCTGAGCCTAGGGTTATTGAGACATGTCCAGGGAAAAGATCGCCCGATACCCTGCGGAGCAGGCACAGATACATTCTTCTTGGATCCTTGGGGTCGTGTCTTGGCGTGCAATGGTTCTGTAGACCCTATGATTATGGGAGATCTAAGAACACAGTCTTTCGAAGATATATGGCGAAGCGAGCAGGCAAGTGCTATAAGGGAACGGGTGGAGAACTGCAGACAGATTTGCTGGATGACGGGAACTGCTGTGCCGGCTATGCGCGGGCATCTCTGGGTGCCCTTACGATGGGTAGCGAGAAACAAGCTGAGAATGGCTCAAGGCAAACCGTTGTTACTTTGACAATCCTCTGGGAGCACAATGAAGATCGCCATACTCGGTACAAAGGGAATACCTGGCCATCACGGTGTAGAAGCAGTCGTCGATTCATTAGTGCCCCACCTGGTATCCAAGGGCCACGACATAACTGTATACGGATATGATTCTTATGCACGAACCGTGGACAACTATCGTGGCGTTAGGGTGAAGGTTGTTCCGGGAAGCTCATCGAAGAACATCGAGATGATCGCACATATGTGGAATGCTTCACGTGATACAAGGCGCGAATCGTACGATTTGGTACACATACACAGTGTGGATCCATGCTTGCTGGCCTGGCTGCCAAGAGCTCGGTACGGGATCGTAGCTACCTCCCACGGTCAAGCCTATCTGAGGAAGAAATGGGGAACATTCGCGAGAGTCATGTCCAGAATCGCAGAGCGGTTTTTCTTGCACATACCAGATGTGATTACATGTGTATCAAAGCCACTCGCTGACTACTACAAGTCCAGATATGGAAGAGATGTCATCTATATTCCGAACGGCATGGAATTAAGAAACAAGCCGGACAAATCACTGCTGAGGAAATGGGATATTGATCCCCAGAATTACTTGTTTTGCTCAGCAGGTCGAATTGAACGCACGAAGGGTCTACATACGTTACTAGAAGCCTACAGAAAGCTCCAGCCTGGCATTCCTCTTGTGATTGCCGGTGGTGGAAGCGGTACTGACGTCAACTACTTCCATGAGCTGAAGCAGAGCAAGACGCCAGGAGTCAAGTTTGTAGGATTTCAGACTGGCGATGACTACTCTTGCTTGTATGCACATGCACGCGTTTTCGTCTTTCCCTCAGAATACGAAGCCATGTCGATGGCGCTTCTTGAAGGTCTATCGTTTGGGATCGCGACTGTTTATAGTGATACCCCTGAGAACAAAGCAGTTGCTGATGGCATGGGATTCCCTTTCGAAGTCTCGAATGCCGATTCACTGGCGAATCAGCTGGACTATGTCTTAGTGCATCCAAGTGAAGCGACTGACATTGCTCAAAAGGCCAAGATAGGAATAGAGAAGAGACACAATTGGACTACTATTGCAAACCAGTACAACGAGGTTTACAGTTCGTTGTGCAAGCGATAATCGATCGGCACATGTCAGTAGGTGTTGACACAGCTATACACTATCCTACGTCTGTCCACGTGCAGTCAGCGTATAGCTCTATCTCAGGCACGGGCAGGGTGATTTTGTCCTTGCCGAGAAGCGGGCGAAAGACATACTCTCGCTTCCAATGTTCGTGGGGCTGAGACAGGATGAGATGGAGTACGTGGCGAGTGCCATGCGGGCATTCTTGTCCTATGGTTGATATTCAATGACCCATACCGACGTTGGCAGAATGGCGATTCGGAAGATCCGCAGTATTGTTAAAGATCAACTTCTCGTCAGTCGTCTTGTTAGAGGCAGATCGTTTCTGCGTTGTTCTCCGCAGCTTTCCTTAAGTGATGCTTGCAACTACCGATGTGCCATGTGCTGGATTCACAGTGACCTTGCCGAGAGATCGACGAATCCCGAACGTACTCTGTTTTTACAGTCGAAACCTCAGATTCTCAAGTATGATGATTTCGTTAGAATTGTGGATGGTCTACACAGAGCTAACGTGAAACAAGTTGATCTTTGTGGCAAGGGTGAACCGTGTTTGAATCCTCATTTCATCGAGATGTGTCAGTATCTCGATTATCGGGACATACCGTTTCGTTTGACGACCAACGGTTCCTTGCTGGGACCAGAAATGTCGAGTTCCCTCATAAAGAGACATGTCTTCTCTATCAGCATCAGCCTCAACGCGGCTGATGAGAGAACTTTTGTGCTTATCAACAAGCCCAAAGACGCCACATCACTCAATCGAGTAGTAAAAAACATTAGTCATCTTCGAGAGATAAGGAACCAGCTAGGTTCTAACACGAAAATTCAAGTAAGATTTGTAATCTCGAAGATGAACATTGACACTATTTGCGAAATGATCAGGCTGGGTTTGCTTTTGGGTGACAATGTCGTCTTCATGAATGCAGCAATCTATGACCAGATTGACCAGATAGCCCTTGACATGAAGGACTATGACAACATGGTGAAAATCTTTGACGAGTTTAGAAACCAGGATAGGCTAATTGGCGTCAAACACTTCCTGAGAAAGGTGCGTCAGTCTGCTGTTGACCATCGCTATTTCCTCACGGAACTCTTCGAAACACAACCGTGTAGGATACCTTTTGGTTTTGCCGTGATACACGCAGACGGAAGAGTCACTCCCTGCTGTCCCAGTTATTACATTTGCGGCAATGCCATAGAGACGGGTTTTGAGAGACTATGGAATTCAAAGGAATTCCGACAGTTCAGAATGGAAGCCTTGGCGTTGCCCGAAAAACGAGAGGAGGCTTCGAAGTCCTACTGCTATTGTTGTGATCATTACTAGCGAAGACTAAGTACGGCGCGAGGCCTTTTTGGAAGCAGAACTATCCCAAGCTACAGATCCTAACTGTGGAAGAGCTTCTGAAGGGAAAGGGCATCGATATGCCACCGATCCGACAGGTCGGCACGACGTTCAAGAAGGCTTCGAAGGTGAAGAAGCAGCAAGGGGAGCAACGGGAGTTGCAGGTATGACGCCATGACGGAAAGGCGTAAGAACGGCATCGCGCTTGCCCTCGTCAACGACAAGGAAGCTTCGTGATCACGATCTGAAGGAGAAGCACGTTCACGAAACATGGGGTCAAAGGAGCGAATTCACTCTATCCATGCAGGCATCCTTAGTGCTAAAGTCGAATCCCTTGAGGAAGAGCTGTCTTGGCTATAGCGAGGGGCTTTTCCCCTTGCCGAGAAGCGGGCGAAAGACATACTCTCGCTTCCAATGTTCGTGGGGCTGAGACAGGATGAGATGGAGTATGTCGCAGACGCGATACGGACGTCCTTCAACGCGGGCTTCTGACTGTTTCCGGGGACAAGACTTCGGCCAAATGAAAGAACAAGAAGAGAGCCATAGGCACGATCACGTGCTCTTGGTGGGTACGGCAAGGGAATCGGCTGAGATCGTTTCCATACTGACCAGGTCCGAGGGTTCTGCGTGGGCTCCCGGAGGGCCTTCGAAGTTGGGACTGCTCCTTTCAGGAGAATCACGCATCTCGCGCTCGCATTCCTTAGACAGAACGGCCGGGCTCTCGGAATCCGTCCGGAAAACTCGCCTTGCATACGTGACTGAAGACCGGAGCGCATCCGATGCGTTTCGCCCCAGCTCAGATGGGAGCGAGGTTCACCCAGCTTCCGCCATTCCAGCTGGCGTGGCCTCAGGGACAATCTTCTTGAAAGACAAGAACGGCGGAGCACCCGTTGACCGACTCTTGCTCGCGCGACAAGATCTGCCGTTGGGAAAGATCTTCAGGATTTGCCTCTCACTTATCCGGAATGGCCATACTGTTCTGGCCGCCTCGCCGGTATTCCAGATCATCAAGAAAAGTCACGGCGCCCTCGCTCTCAATGGCCTTCCGCTCGTCAGATTCCGCCCCACAGAGCTCAGGGGCTGGCGTACCCAACTGAAGAGAGTCGCTGACGTTCTAGGGGCGCTCGTTGGTGCAATTGTCCTTCTTCCGGTTTTCCTCGTGACTGCCGTTCTCATCAAGCTCACCTCTTCAGGCCCTATCTTCTTCAAACAAACCAGAATCGGCAAGAATGGGAAGGAGTTCACGTTCTACAAGTTTAGGAGCATGGTGAGCGGCGACGACTCCAAGCACAAGGAATACCTCAAAGCGTTCGTCGAAGATAATCGCGAGGCGGCCGTCGACGGTAACGGGCGCAAGGTTTACAAGATTACAGACGATCCGAGGATCACTCCCTTCGGGCGCTTCTTGAGAAAAACGAGTCTCGATGAGTTTCCGCAGATCGCAAATGTGCTGAAAGGTGACATGAGTCTGGTGGGGCCGAGGCCCTGCTTGCCTTACGAATGGGAGTTCTACGAAGACTGGCAGAAGGAAAGACTCTCCGTAACCCCTGGACTCACCGGATTGTGGCAGGTCACAGGCAGGAGCAACGTCAGTTTTCGAGACATGGTCATACTGGACCTGTATTACATCTCGAATTGGTCTTTCTGGTGGGATTTGAAGTTGATTCTCCAAACAATACCTGTTATCTTGCTCGGTAAGGGCGCCCATTGAGGCGCCGTGTTGACTGCTCACGATCTTACTCTTGAGGCCCGGGCTCCGGTCACAGAGAGTTGACAATTGGAAAAAGGTTCTTCGATTTGTTCGCGCGGCAACGGCATGCTTGACGTTGCCGTTGTTGGATGCGGTTACTGGGGTCCCAATCTTATCAGGAATCTGGTCGAGAACGGCTCCTGTGGAAGGGTCGTTTGTTGCGACGTTGACGACGACCAGTTGGAACGGCTGTCCAGACGCTATCCCGACCTCTACTATACGACAGACTTCGACGAGGTCCTCAGAGACGGCGGCGTTGACGCCGTCATGATCGCGACTCCTGTCTCGACCCACCACGAGCTTGCGAAGAAGGCCATTCAGGCGCGCAAACACACGTTTGTCGAGAAACCTCTTTCGTTCAACGTCGAACAGGGAACAGAGCTGATAGAACTGGCCGATGCGCACGGCGTCACGCTCATGGTCGGTCACACTTTCGAATACAGCCCTCCTGTTCTCAAGATAAAGGAGCTCATTTCGCAAGGCGAGCTCGGGAACATCTATTACATAAGCTCCACGCGCGTGAACCTGGGACTGCATCAAAGTGACATAAGCGTGGTGTGGGATCTTGCTCCACACGATCTGTCGATGATTCTCTACTGGCTCGAGGAGGCTCCGGCGCGAGTGTTTGCGATGGGCAAGGCCTTTGTTCAGAAGGGGATTCCCGACGTAGCTTTCGTGAGTATGGAATTCGCGAGCGGTGTAATCGCGCACGTGCAGGTGAGCTGGCTTTCGCCGAGCAAGCTGCGCAGGACTACAATCGTCGGGAGCAGCAAGATGCTGATATACGACGATACTCAAAACATAGAAAAGGTCAAGCTCTACGACAAGGGCGTGGACTTCAAGGATCCCGAGACGTTCGGAGAGTATCACCTGAGCTACCGTTCCGGAGACATCGTGTCTCCGAAGCTCGACACTTGTGAACCACTCAAAGCCGAGGTGGAGCATTTTCTGAATTGCATACTGACTCAGGAGACGCCGCGCAGCGACGGCCGAAGCGGCGTGAGGGTCGTGAGGGTGCTCGAGGCGATGGAACGTTCCATGAAAGAGGGCCGCGCCGTGGAATGCATGCTCCACGACACCGTCGCCTGAGACTTCTTGCTTGCACCAATCCTGCCTTATGAAACCAAAGAAACGACCACACAAGATGAAGACGCGGCGACTACCTGTCAGGGAGAAACCGCTGTCGCGACCGGGCGAACACGCCGGGAGCTCGATCTTCAAGAACGTGAAGTTGGGCAAGAACTGCGTGCTGGAGTCGCCCGTCGTCGTCGGTAAGCCGCCTCGCGGCAAGACGGACGGAGAGCTTGAAACCGTTCTTGGCGACAACTGCGTCGTCAGGTCCTTTACGACAATCTACGCAGGCACAAGAATAGGGGATGGGTTACAGACGGGACACGGCGCCCTTATCCGCGAGGGCAACGTAATCGGGAACGGCTGTTCCATAGGTACCAATGCAGTGCTCGAGTTTGACAATAGAATCGGGAACTTCGTCCGTATCCACAGCGGAGCCTTTCTTGAAATGGCGACCGTGGAAGATCACGTGTTCATCGGCCCCAACGTCGTTTTCACCGACGACCCGCATCCCATGGGATGTCCCAGGTACAAGGAATGCGCCGGTGGCGCGACCGTGAAGAAGTATGCCAGAATCGGTGCCAACAGTACGATTCTCCCCGGCGTCGTGATCGGCAAGAATTCCCTGGTCGGCGCAGGTTCCGTAGTGGTCAAGGACGTTGAAGAAGGAACTGTGGTCGCCGGCTCGCCTGCGAAGGTTCTCTGCAAGGTGAGTGAGCTCAAGTGCAGAAAGGGCTTCTTCGAGCGGCCCTACGTTTGGGAGCCGTACGAAAAGAAGTAGAGGACCTGCTGACTCCGGGCGGGCAGTCCCAGGCGTCCGCTGGACGAAGCTGAAGCACGCGATACGCGGGAGTAACACAATGAGAGCACGTTTCACACGAATCCTCGTCGTCACGCACGTCTTTCTTGCAGGCCTTCTGGCAATGTCTTGTCTCTTCAGTTCTCCTTTGTTCTCCTCAACCATCAGCAATGTGCCCTCCGACACGAGAATCCACAGTTACATAGAGGAGCTTGGGAGGAGAGGTCTTCTTCGAAACTTCTCCTTCTCCGACCGTCCGTACAGCAGAGAAAAAGTGGTCGAAGGGCTTGCCCTGCTGGATAAGGCAGTCGGCTCAGGTCAAGTCAAGTTGAGCCCCTACGAAGCGTGGCTCGTCGAAAGACTGAAGGACGAATTCGCGACACAGGTCACGAAGTCGCAGACGGCGGGACAAGCCGGGACGAGCGCTCAACCGGCTGGAAACTCCACCGTCGAGCTGGGAGCCGAGCTTCAGGGAGTCGCTACGTCAAGCGAACGAGAAGTGACCTGGATCGAGGAAGTGGGAGGTGAGGAGTCCGAGGAGACGAAAACTGAGAGCGAGGGGACCGGGCGCGCGATTCTCTCAGGCTGGACGGAGGTCACGCTGCCGCACGGCCTGAGCCTTTCTCACAGGTTCAGGGTAGATACAAATGTGTCCGAGGATCCCGGTTTTCTTGGCCGGCCGTGGCGAGACGAGTTGGGTGGGTACGTTGCGAACGGATACGGGAAGCTTGCTCTGGGGCCGTTCGAGTTCCTGCTCGGCAGGGACAAGGTCTCCTGGGGGCCGGGCAAGAGCGGTTCGCTCATTCTTTCGGACCTTGCTCCTCCCATGGACATGATCTGTATGAGCCTCCACCTGGGAAGAGTGACCGCGACAGGTTTCTTCACGACGCTCGGCGATCTGAAACTCGAGGGGTCTGTTCCGTACGAGGCCGACAGCCTCTACCCGGGCGAGGTCATTTCACGCCACCTTTCGGGGCATCGCCTCGACGTACGCATCACCCGCGATCTCGAGGTGGGGCTCTCGGAGACGGTCGTGTACGGCGGGCCGGACAGGGGACTCGAACCCGGCTACATCAATCCCCTGTGCTTCTACTACGCGGAGCAGTGGAATCTCAACGAGAACGATAATCCGATGTGGTCCTTCGACGCCACGTGGTGGCCTAAGGAAAGGCTACAACTCTACGGGCAGTTCCTTGTTGACGACTACCAATTCGAACGGAAGAGCTCCACGGACAAGGAACCGCCTGAGATTGCTTTTCTCCTGGGGCTACACAGCGGTGATCCGTTCGGTCTTCTAAACACCTCGGTCAATCTGGAATACGTGCGCGTGAACCCGTGGACGTACAGCCAGCCCCTTCCGTGGAACAAGTACGTTTATGGCGGCGCGCTTCTGGGGCATCCGCTCGGACCGGATGCAGACGCGTTCTATGTTTCCGTGACAAGATGGTTGAACGAGAAGTTCACGTGCGAGATTGACTACAGGTTTGCCCGGCACGGCGAGACTTCGATTGAGAACGATTGGCCGGTCCCCGTGGTTGGGCCCTGGGGTGACGCTTCCTTCCCGGAGGGTTCGTTCCCGCTGGGGACGGCGGAAAAGTCGCACAGGGTGGGTATCCTCGCAGGATTTCATCCGACCCTTCATCTGGACGTGGACGGGTTTGCCTCGCTGGAGAGAGTGTCGGACTATCGGAATCTCGACGGCGCGAAGTTGACGAGCTATGAGATCGGCTTGAGCGTGAGTTTCAGGCCGGAGTGGGTGATAGGGAATTAGGCCAGGCCTACCACCTGGCGGCCAGTCTCAGCGAGAAGAGGGCGCCGGACTCGTCTTCCTTCTCGACGTGATTCTTGTTCTCGATCTGCTTGAGCCCCGCCGACGCTTCGATTAGGACGTTGTCACGAGGGAGCCACCTCACAAAGGGCGCGATTGAGCGTTTCGTCTCCACGATTCCGGAGAGCTTATCCGCATTGACCATGCCCATTTCTTCCCGCCACGGTTGTCCCAACTCTCCCTCGCCCTTGAGTATCTCGTCCCAACTGAGGCCCAGTTCAAAGTCACGCGAGACATCGCAGGAGAGAAGAAGAAAGACGCGTTTGGAATCGGGGCCGAGACAGTAACCGAGGGGCAGGCCCTGGTGAGAGGCGTCTCTGTCGTAGACATCGCTGTAGGAGACGCTGTAGGTGTAGTTCCACACCCGTGAGAGTTCTGCAATGGCATTGAAGGTGCGGCCGCCGGTGGACTTGGACATTGCCGTTCCCAGTTGATACGCAAGCTTGGTCGGTCTCTTGGAAGTTTCTTCAGCCCAGTCGTCCAGCATGAACTCGCCGTAGAGGCTCACGCCTCTGCACGCCCTCACCACAAGATCGGTGCTCACTCCCACGTTGTTTCTTGCGGGATCGTCCGCCCCCGAATCCTGGGAATCGCGGTGGAGAGTTCTCTCCACCAGAGTGAAAGGCACGAGCGAGATGGCGTAGAGAGGCTCTACGAAGCGGCTGTGGTAGATTGCCGTTTCGGCGAAGCCGATCTGAATTGAGTTTGAGGGGGCTATGTCGATTCTGTGACCGGCAAGGTATTTTCCCTCTTCTGAGTCCAGGATGCCGCTCACGGTAGAGATCTTGAGCTTCCTGCCAAAAGCCTTGCTTGCGGACAAGAGCGTGTAGCTTGATGCCGCATCGGAGAGAAGGAGAGTCCCGGTCCTTCCCGGTCCCCATCTGAGCTTGTCTCTCCCGAGGGTCACGTCGATGAAAGGCGCTCTCAGCGATATGTAGAACCTATCCGAGAGAATCAAGACGTCCTTGAGGCTGAAGAGCTCTTCCCCGTATCGCCAGCCGCCTGAGAGCTTCCCGACGTAGATGTCTTCAAACAGGACAATGTTTGGCCTGAGAAGAACCCACGCTTGGAAGCCTGCTCGCGCCCCGTCCCTGAGCTCCATGTCTTCCGTGTCCCAGTTGTCGGCCGTGGCGTCCGCATACAATGAGAAGCGGAAATCGAGGTTCTGGCCTTGTTTCTGGAAAAGGAACGGCGTTTCCGCGTGGGCGGTGGCGCCGCTCGTTTCGCGGTTCGCGCCGTAACCAGTCGCACCGGCCCCGCTCGTCCCGCCGCTCGCTCCTCCCTCGAGGTCCCTCATCTCCCTGCTGAATTCCCTGAGCAATCTCTGCAGCGCCGGTGAATTCGGCGCCGGCCTCGAGCTTTCCTGGAGCGATATCAAGAGCTCTGCGACGTCGTATCTGGATACGGGTTCGGTCGAGACGAAGAAGGAGTCCACGAGGCCCTGAACCCAGAGTTTTCTCAGTTCTTCGTAGGCCCAGTGGCCCGTCGGGAGAAGCTCCGGTGGGGTAAGGTGGGAGGTCGCGTAACACGAAGTGGCAGGGCTCTGCTGCGCGCAAGACGCGCCGGATGGACACAGGGCATACGCCGCAGTGAGAAGGACCGCGGTCGCGAGAAAGACGGCTGTGACACGTGCGCGAGCTTTCATGCCGCACATGATAGGGGCCTGAGCGCGGCAGTGTCAAGGGCAAGAAAGGGCGCGGAAGCATTTGACGGAACGAGGTGCAAATGCTATCCTTCTTGGTCAACCTTCGCATGAACGTCTTACTTGATAGGTAAGCAGGAATCACATGAGTGCATGAATTGATAAGGAGGAAAGCATGGCGAAAATGAAGGCGGTTGTGAAGACGAAACCCCAGCCCGGGGCAGAGTACATGGACGTCGATACCCCGAAGATTGCCCCTGACCAGGCACTCGTCAAGGTCAGAGCCACGTCCATCTGCGGCACGGACGTCCACATTTACAAGTGGGACGCGTGGTCTCAGGGAAGAATCGGAGAGAAGAGGCTTCCTCAGATTCTTGGCCACGAGGTGGCGGGAGAGGTCGTAGAAGTGGGCTCGAACGTGAAGAAGGTCAAAGTTGGAGACTACGTTTCCGCCGAGACTCACATTCCCTGCAAGGCCTGCATCCAGTGCCTCACCGGGCAAGAGCACATCTGCGCCAACCTCTCGATACTGGGCGTGGATTGTAACGGCGCATTCGCGGAGTTCATCGCGGTGCCGGATTCAGTTTGCTGGATTAATGACCGCGCCATCCCTCCCGAGTTCGCAACCGTTCAGGAACCTCTCGGAAACGCCACCTACGCGGTCCTGGGAGAAGACAACGACGTCGCCGGTAAGACGATGGCCATAGTCGGAGACGGCCCGATAGCTCTCTTCGCTGTCGGCGTGGCTAGGGCGGCGGGCGTCACGAAGATATTCCTCGTCGGAAAGTACGACATCAACATGGAGATCGGCAAGCGGATGGGCGCGGATTTCACGCTCTACGCCAACAAGCAGGACATCGACCGGGTCAAGTTCGTCAAAGACAACACCTACGGTTTCGGAGCGGACATAGTGCTCGACATGGCCGGCTCTCCGCAGGCGCTCGATGAAGGTTTCAAGATGCTACGCAAGGGCGGCAGGTTCACGGCGTTCGGGATAGCCTCCGAATCGCCGACCCTCGTTGACTACAACAATGGAATCGTCTTCAAGGGCGCCCAGGTTCACGGAATAAACGGCAGGTTGATGTTCGACACCTGGTTCCGTATCAGAAACCTCCTGGCTTCGGGTAGGCTTGACATAAGCCCCGTGATCACCCACATGTTCACTCTCGCCGACTTTGACAAGGGCTTCACCGAGATGATGACGAGACCGAGAACGTCGGCCAAGATCGTGCTCTTCCCGGACAAGAGAGAGTTTGAGGAGGCGAAGCGCCGCAGGGGAATCGCATAGCGGAACTGCGCGGAACGAAGCGCTCTGAGCTACGTGGCTGCGTGAACGGCCTTCGAGGGTCGCCACGCAGCCTTTTCTTTGCGTCGCGGAGGACCTGAAGACGCCCCAATTTCCATTGACTATGGCCTCGGCTTTGTGATAGCTTGTGAGTTCATGCATCTTGGCGTTGAGCGGCAACCTGTGACGTTGGCCGCTCTTAAGCTTAAATGGGGTTGGCCTCTTCAAGGTGATTAAATGAACGACAAAAGTCCGGCAGAGGCGAAGGAAGCCTCTGCCCCCTACGACCCCTCAAAGGTCGAGAAGAAGTGGTACTCATATTGGATCGAGAAGAACTGCTTTTCGGCGGCTCCCAGCGCAGACAAGAAGCCCTTCTGCATCATGATTCCTCCGCCCAACGTGACGGGCAGCCTCACCATGGGTCACGTGCTTAACAATACGCTTCAGGACATCATCATAAGATGGCGCAGAATGGAGGGATACGAGACTCTGTGGCTTCCAGGGATGGACCACGCAGGGATCGCCACGCAGAACGTCGTGGAGAGGGATCTCCTCAAGCGGAAGATTCGCAAAGAGGATCTGGGCCGCGAGAAGTTCGTGGAAGAGGTCTGGAAGTGGAAGGAGCGGTATGGCGGCATCATTCTGAAGCAGCTTCAGCTCCTGGGTTGCTCCTGCGACTGGTCGAGGGAACGCTTCACAATGGACGCCGGCCTGTCGAAAGCCGTGGAAGAAGTCTTCATCAGGCTCTTTGAGAAGGGCCTAATCTACAAGGGCAAATATATCATCAACTGGTGCCCGAGGTGTAAGACGGCGCTCTCCGACGAGGAAGCAAGCCACCAGAATGCCAAGGGTTATCTCTATTACATCAAGTATCCGATAAAGGGTACTCAGAAGCACATCACGGTCGCCACGACGAGGCCCGAGACCATGCTGGGAGACGTGGCAGTTGCAGTCAGCCCCAAGGATCCGCGCTTCAAGAGTCTTGTCGGCAAGACGGCAGTCCTGCCGTTCCTGAGGCGCGAGATGCCGATAATCGCCGACGACTACGTGGATCCCAAGTTCGGAACCGGTGCGGTCAAGGTGACTCCGGCACACGACGTGAACGACTTCGAGATCGGCAAGCGTCACGGACTCAAGCCCATCGTTGTGATCAACGAAGACGGAACCATGAGCGAAAACGCGGGTGATTTCGCGGGGCTGGACCGTTTCGAGTGCCGCAAGAGACTTTTAGAGGCTCTCGAAGACAGGGGGCTTATCGCGAAGACCGAACCGTACGAATACGCGATAGGTCACTGCTATCGTTGTGACACGATCGTGGAACCCTACCTTTCCGACCAGTGGTTTGTGAGAATGAAACCGCTTGCCGAGCCCGCAATCGCGGCCGCCAAGAAGGGCCAGGTGAAGTTCTTCCCGAAGCGCTGGAGTAAGGTGTACCTCCACTGGCTGGAAGGCATAAGAGACTGGTGCATCTCTCGGCAGTTGTGGTGGGGTCACAGAATACCCATCTGGTACTGCGACGAGTGCGGCGAGATACACGCCTCGAGTGGAAAGCCGGAGAAGTGCAAGAAGTGCTCGGGCAGCAGCCTGCGGCAGGACAGCGACGTGCTGGACACGTGGTTTTCTTCCTGGCTCTGGCCGTTTTCCACTCTCGGCTGGCCGGAGGAGACGGAGGACTTGAAGTACTTCTATCCGACGTCTCTTCTCGTCACGGCGCCCGACATCATTTTCTTCTGGGTGGCGCGCATGGTGATGGCCGGCATTGAGTTCACCGGGAAAGTGCCGTTTCCGCACGTGCATCTTCACGGGATAGTGCGCGACGAGCTCGGCCGAAGGATGCAGAAATCGCTCGGGAATTCTCCCGACCCGATAGACATAATCTCGGAGTACGGAGCGGACGCCCTGCGCTTTGCGATGGCGCTTCTCACCCCGACGGGCCAGGACATTCTGTTTTCCGCAAAGAAGCTCGACACTGGGAGGCACTTCGCGAACAAGCTCTGGAACGCGGCGAGGCTCGCCATCACCAACCTGGAGGGGTTTGACCCTTCGGGCGTCGACGCGAAGTCGCTCAAGCTCACGCTCGAAGACAGGTGGATCTTGAGCAGGCTCTCAAAGCTGACAAAAGAGACCGGCAGGTATCTTACTACTTACAGGTTCAACAGCGCGGCCCGTGCGCTGTACGAGTTTGCGTGGGGCGAGTTCTGTGACTGGTATCTCGAGCTGGCCAAGATTCGTTTCTACGGGGACAAGAATGCTCCCGAGTACGCGTCGGTCCAATACGTGACTCACAAGGTCCTGGACACGTTCCTGAGACTGCTTCATCCTTTCATGCCGTTCATCACCGAGGAAATCTGGCAGAAGCTGCCGGGTAGCGGTGAGAGTCTGGTCAGGGCCAGGTGGCCCAAGAGTTCGAAGGCCATGGTGGATGAAGAGGCCGAGAAGGAGATGGCCGTTCTCCAGCAGGCGGTCTGCGGGATAAGGAACATTCGTTCCGAGATGAACGTCGCGCCGAGCAGAAAGGCCTCGGTATTGATAAAGGCCGAAGGTAGCTGCCTTGAGATTCTCAAGAAGAACGAAGCCAGCCTCAAGTTCCTCTGCAAGGTTGACCGTGCCGAGATCTCTTCGTCGGTCACGAAACCCAAACTCGCCGCGAGTTCCATCACGGAGGGCATGGAAATCTACATGCCTCTGGAGGGTCTCATCGACGTAGAGGTGGAGAAACGGAGACTCGGCAGGGAACTCCAGAAGGCGCGTGGAGACCTTGAGCTCACGCTCAAGAAGCTCGACAACAGAGACTTTGTGGCCAAGGCAAAGCCTGAAGTGGTTGAGAGGGAGCGCCAAAAGCTCACGACGTTCGAGGAGTTGACCGACAAGCTACAGAAGAATCTGGAAGCGCTGGGAGCCTAACTTTTCCGTGGAGGTGAAGCCATGAGACTGAGCACGGGTGTTGCCGCGCTGGCGGCATGTTGTTTCTTTCTGTGCGCCGGCTCTCTCGTGATGGGAGAGGTCGCGGTCACGGTCTACAATGAGAACATCGCCCTCGTGAAGGAGCTTCGCAAGATGAGCTTCCCCAGGGGCGAGAGCCAGGTGGAGTTCAGGGACGTCGCGGCCAGAATCGACCCGACCTCCGTTCATTTCGTCTCGAAGACAAACCCCAAGTCCGTGAGCATCCTGGAGCAGAACTACGAGTACGACCTGGTCAGCGCCGCGAAAATTCTGCAAAAGTACGTGGACAATCGCATCACCGTCTTCACGAAAGACGAGAAGGTGTTTGAGGGCACGCTGTTGAGCTTCGACGCGCAGAATCTGGTCCTGGGCCCGGAAGAGAAGCAGGGACCCGTGACGGTCGTGTCGAGAGAAAACGTCCGGGACGTGAGCTTCCCTGCCTTGCCAGGCGGCCTCATAACCAAACCCACGCTGGTCTGGAAGATTCTCTCCGAATCGGCGGGCGCTAACGAGGTGGAGGTGAGCTATCTCACCGACGGCCTGAACTGGCACGCCGAGTACGTTGCCGTCTCCGACCTTAAGGACGAGAACCTGGGAGTTGCCGGATGGGTCTCGGTCGAGAACAACTCGGGCGCGACCTACGAGAACGCCAAGCTCAAGCTGGTGGCAGGCAATATTCACAGAGTGGTCACGCAGCTCCCCAGGACTCTCTACAAGACGGACGAGTTGGGGTCGCAGATGGCTGCTCCCGTCACCGAGAGAGCTTTCTTCGAATATCACCTCTACAGCGTCGAAAAGCCGACGACCGTGAAGGACAACGAAATCAAGCAAATATCCCTCTTTCCCGAAACGAAGACGGCCGTAAAGAAGGTCTTCACGTATGACGGAGCGAACTATCCCGACCAAGTGAGGATTACTCTGGAATTCGTGAACAGCGAGGCCGCGGGGCTCGGCATACCGCTTCCCAAGGGAAAGGTGCGCGTTTACAAGGAGGACGTCGATAAGGCTCTCGAGTTTGTCGGGGAAGACGCGATAGAGCACACGCCCAAGGGCGAGAAGGTGAGAGTCTACGTCGGCAACGCCTTCGACGTGGTGGGGGAGAGGGCGACGGAGTCTGTCCGGCAGATCACACGGACTCTTCGAGAGGAGACCACGCGCATAAAGCTTCGCAATCACAAGGAAGAGGCCGTAGATATAATAGTGGTGGAGCACATCTGGGGTCAGTGGAGCATGATCGCAAACTCCCTCCCGTTTGTGAAGAAAGACGCCAACACGATAGAGTTCACGGCAAAGGTTCTCGCCGGGCAGGAGGTCGTTCTCACCTACACGGCCAGGATAGGTTATTAGCAGGCCGTTGGTCCGACGACGCTTGCCCCGGGTGTGGTTTGTATGGCAAGACGGAGGCTTCTAAAAAATACCGGTTCGCCCTTCAAGCTTGTCGCGCCCTACGAGCCGCGGGGAGACCAGCCTCAGGCCATAAAGGAACTCACGGAAGGGATCCTGTCGGATCGCAAGTATCAGACGCTGTTGGGCGTGACCGGCTCCGGTAAGACTTTCACGATCGCAAATGTTGTGGCCAACGTGGGCCTGCCCACCCTGGTCATTTCCCACAACAAGACCCTCGCGGCGCAACTCTACGGGGAATTCCGCTCTTTCTTTCCAGAAAACGCCGTCGGCTACTTCGTAAGCTACTACGACTACTATCAGCCGGAGGCGTACGTTCCTGCCACAAACACGTACATCGAGAAGGACGCCTCCATCAACGAAGACATCGACAGGTTGCGTCTCAACGCGACGAGCGCTCTCCTGGAGAGAGAGGATTGCATTGTTGTAAGCAGCGTGTCCTGCATATACGGTCTGGGAAGCCCCGAGGAATTCATGAGCCTCGTGGTTCTCGTGCGAGTCGGAGAGGAGATAGGAAGGCAGGCCGTCCTCCGGAAGCTCGTCGAAATACAGTACAGTCGCAACGACGTCGACTTCAAACGCAGCACGTTCAGGGTGAGGGGAGAGGTCGTGGATGTATGGCCTGCGTACGAGGAGACGGCCGTCCGGGTCGAGTTTTTCGGCGACGAAATCGCCAGAATCTCCGAGATAGACCCGCTCACCGGAAACGTGATCCGCAGGCAGGAGAGGGCGGCCATTTATCCCGCCTCACATTTTGCCACTGCGTACTCGAACGTGGAAAAAGCGATTGGCTCGATAAAGGAGGAACTCGCCGAACGTCTCGCGGAATTCGAGAGAGGCGGGAAGCTTCTCGAGGCCCAGAGGCTCAGGACGAGGACCGAGTACGATATTGAGATGCTGAGAGAAGTCGGTTATTGTCCCGGTATAGAGAATTATTCAAGACACCTGAGTGGGAGGGCCCCGGGTCAAAGGCCCTACACGTTGCTGGATTATTTCAGGGGAAGGTTCCTCCTCGTGATCGACGAATCGCACGTAACGGTTCCTCAGATAGGCGGGATGTACCAAGGCGACCGTTCCAGGAAGGAAACCCTGGTCGAGTACGGCTTCAGGCTTCCCTCGGCCCTCGACAACAGGCCCTTGAGGTTCGACGAATTCGAGAGCATCGTCGGGCAGGCGATCTTTGTCTCCGCGACGCCTGCCGACTACGAGCTTGAGAAATGTGGCGGTGTGGTCGCGGAGCAGGTCATCAGACCCACCGGTCTCGTCGATCCCGGCATCACCGTGAAACCTGTAGACAACCAGGTGGACGATCTGCTCGAAGAGATAAGAAAGCGCGTTGCGAGAAAGGAGAGGGTGCTCGTCACCACGCTCACCAAGCGTATGTCAGAGGATCTGACCGAGTACCTCCGGGAAATGGGCGTGAAAGTGCGCTACATTCACTCGGACATCGACACTATCGAGCGCGTGGAGATCTTGAGAGGGCTGAGGCTTGCAGAGTTCGACGTGCTCGTCGGAATAAACCTCCTCCGAGAAGGACTGGATCTGCCGGAAGTGTCTCTCGTGGCCGTGCTCGACGCCGACAAGGAGGGTTTCCTGCGCTCCGAGCGCTCCCTCATACAGACCGCCGGCAGAGCCGCGAGAAACGTGTTTGGAGACGTGATACTCTATGCGGACAAAATGACCGGTTCCATGATAAGAGCCATCGAAGAAACAAACAGAAGGCGCAAGAAACAGATGGAGTACAACAGAGTTCACGGCATCACTCCCAAGACCATCGTGAAGTCCCTGGAAGAGGTGATGAGAGCCACGTCCGTTGCCGACGCCTCGGTCAAGACGGCGGAGCCGCCGAGTTTCGATTCATCCGTGTTTGGGAAGATGGACAGGGAGGTCCTGGTTGAGCTCTTGGAGAGGGAGATGCTGGTGGCGGCAAGAAGGCTTGAATTCGAGAAGGCGGCGAGCCTGAGGGACAAGCTCGAGGAGATCATGACGGAGACACGTGGTACGGCGCGGCGCAAGGGCGCTGGAGTGGAGATACCGGGTACGGCGCGGGGCAGGACCGCGAGGCCAGACACACGGGGAGAAGCACGTGGGGCAAAAACGCGAGGGTAAAGACAAAGAGCGCGAGATGAAGTCTGAGAACAAGCTCGCCTCCATCGATCTCGAACCGATCGCCGGCCATTGGGTGAAGTATGCTCTTGCGGAGGACATAGGTGGCGGTGACATCACTACGTCCGCCGTAGTCCCGGAGGAGTTGCTGGCCACGGCCGCCATCTTCGCCAAGGAAGGCGGCGTTCTCGCGGGTTTGCAGGTGGCCATGATCGTGTTCCGAGAGCTTGATCCGAAGATGGAGTTAGTGACCCACGTGAAGGACAGGGAAACTCTCTCTACGGGAAAGCGCATCTGTACGATCAAGGGGAGCGCAAGAGCCATCCTCGCCGGAGAGAGGGTCGCCCTAAATTACCTTCAGAGACTCTCCGGCGTGGCCACTCTCACGGACAGGTTTGTCAGAAGAGCGAGAGGAACGAAGGCCAAGATTACTGACACCAGGAAGACGACGCCGCTCATGCGCATGCTGGAGAAGTACGCCGTGTGGGTCGGTGGCGGGGTGAACCATCGATTCGGCCTTTACGACATGTTCCTCGTCAAGGACAACCACATAAAGGCCGCGGGCAGCATCCGCGCCGCCGTTGAGGGCATACGCGCGGCGAAGATAGACATACCCGTGGAAGTGGAGGCCGGAACCTTCGAGGAGGTGAAGGAAGCCTGCGAGTGCAGGGTGGACAGGATTCTTCTGGACAACATGAGTCTCGTCCAGATTGGTAAGTGCATCGAAATCGTGGAGAACCACTGGCAAGAGCTGAGGCTCAAGGCCGGGGGAGGAGAGAAGATGAAGCGACCCGAGATTGAAGTCTCGGGCGGGGTCAACCTCGACAATGTCAAAGACATCGCCATGACCGGCGTCGATTACATCTCTGTCGGTGCGCTGACGCACTCATTCAAGTCAATAGACATGAACCTTCTCGTTGAGAACGTGGAAATGAGAAAATGACAAAGCGAGTGATCTTTCTCGAGTCAGTCTCGTCCACGAACGATGTGGCGTGGGACGAGGCGGAGAGGGGCGCACCCGAAGGAACGGTTATCGTGGCCGAGCAGCAAACCGCCGGGAGGGGAAGGCTGAGCCGGAAGTGGCATTCTCCGCCGGGGCTGGGGGTCTGGATGTCCGTGGTCCTGAGGCCGGAGGTCAAACCCGAGGCGGCGCCAGGGCTCACGCTTTGTGCCTCGGTGGCCGTGGCGAAGGCCGTACGGTCTCTCTATCGCGTGCGTGCCTCGCTCAAATGGCCGAACGACATAATGGTGAAGGGGCGAAAACTCTGTGGCATACTTACCGAGATGAAGGCCTCGCGTGGGAGTGTGGATTTTATCGTCTGCGGAATCGGCATGAACGTGAATCAGACACCGGAGGACTTTCCTGCCGACATTAGGGAGAGCGCGACTTCCATACTGATTGCCACGGGGAAGAGTGCGGACAGGAAGAAGCTCGTTGCGGCGACGATTGAGCATCTTGAGAAGCAATACCGCGAGTTCTGCCTCGAGGGCATAACATCGTGCATCGACGAGTGGCGTTCGATGTGCCCGCTCTTCGGGAAGAGAGTGAGAATAAAGGGTCGCCGGGAGGCCGTCGAGGGCATCTTCTTCAACATCGACGACAACGGCGCCCTGGTGCTCAGACTGGATTCGGGTATACACCGCGGTTTTATGGCCGGTGACGTTGAGCTTGTTTCATAGGAAAGCGAGGAGCCATGAAATGCCCTGCGTGCGGACACGGTGAAGACAAGGTCGTTGACTCGAGAGCAACAAAAGATGACACGGCCGTGAGAAGAAGGAGAGAGTGTCTCAAATGCGGCAAGAGGTTCACGACTTACGAATATATCGAGAACACGCCGCTCATGGTCATCAAGAAAGACGGGAGAAGGGAGCCCTTCAGGCGCGAGAAGATCAAGGCCGGAATCCTGAAGGCGTGCGAAAAAAGGCCCATTTCGCCCGTGACGATCGACGAGGTGGTGGACAGTGTCGAGTCCTCGCTGCAGAAGCAGATGCGTAGCGAGGTCACGAGCATCGACATAGGTGAAAGCGTCATGCAGGCTCTCTCCAATCTTGACGAGGTGGCGTACGTGAGATTCGCCTCGGTGTACAGGCACTTCAAGGACATAAATCAGTTCATGGAGGAGCTGAAGAATCTTTTGAAGAAAAGCGAATTCGATGAATGACGGAAGGAAGGCGGATTCAAAAGAAAAGCAGATGCCCTTCTTGGAGCACCTGGACGAACTCAGAAGGGTGATAATAGACTCCCTCATCGCAATTGCGATTGCGTCCACCGCCTGCTGGTTTTTTTCCGGCAGGGCCATCGATCTCATGGTCACGCCAATAGGTAAGGCGGTCTTCATCAACACTGCCGAGGCGTTCGCCGCGAGGTTCGAGCTGACCGTCGTTCTGGGCCTCCTGATCTCTCTTCCCTTTGTCTTCTATAGAGTGTGGCGGTTCGTGGTCCCGGGACTTCTCAGGCGAGAGAGATCGCTGATGCTTCCTTTTGCGGTCTGTTCCACCCTTTTCTTCTACGGTGGGGTGGCCTTTTCGTACTTCATGCTTGTTCCCGCCATTGTGAAGCTTCTCCTGGCGTTCGGCACGTCCCGGATCCAGCCGATGATCTCCATAAACAGCTATTTTTTGATGGTGATGCAGATTTCTATCGCCCTCGGCGTGGTTTTCCAATTTCCTCTCGTAGTGGGCGTCCTGACGTGGTTGGGTGTCATCACGCCCGGCTTTCTGAAACGGAAGTGGCGATACGCGGTGGTGATAATCTTCATAGTCGGAGCCGTCGTGACTCCCGGGGACGGACCCAGTCAGCTCGTGGTGGCATTTCCGCTCTGCGGGCTCTATTTCCTCAGCATACTTATCTCCGTGCTCGTGAAGAGGCGCAAGGAACGCGAAAGGGAGAGCGAAGACGATGTTACTCGCGATTGATGTCGGGAATTCGACCACAGAATTTGGAGTTTTTGAGGCCGGCAAAATCCTGTTTCGGTGGCGCATAGTGACGCAGAATCGCACCGGCGACGAACTCTGCTTGATCGTCGCCGGTCACTGCGGGTCGCACGGCGTGACCCTGTCCGGTGACTGCGATTGCGTCATCTGTTCCGTCGTCCCTCCCCTGACGCAGGGTTTCGCCGACATGGCCGCGACACTCTTCCGCAAGGCGCCTCTCATTGTGGATAGCTCGCTGGACACGGGCCTGAGAATCCTCTACAGGGATCACTTGTCGGTCGGAAGCGACAGGCTTGCCACCGCCGCCGGAGCCGTCGAGCGCTTCGGACGGCCCGTGATAGTCGTGGACATGGGAACTGCCACCACGTTTGACGTCGTCTCGGAATCGGGAGATTACGTGGGCGGCGCAATAGCCCCGGGTGTCGGGACGGCGGCCGAGGAGCTTTTCAGGCGGGCGGCCAGACTTCCGAGAGTCGAGCTGAGGAGACCGCAGTCCGTGATCGGACAATCTACGGAAGAGAGTTTACAGGCCGGGATTGTCTTTGGAGCGGCGGCAGTGGTCGACGGCATACTTGCGCGTATTTTCGAGGAGCTCGGCGCGAGACCGCCGGTTGTGGCCACGGGTGGCTATTCATCGCTCATCGCTCCTCAGTGCAAGTACATAACCCACGTTGACGACGCGCTCGTGCTCGAGGGGCTGCGGGTGATCTTTGAACGGCATCGCGCCTCCGGAAAGGATAAGAGGCGCAGGAAATAGCTGGACGTTCCGCCACTTGTTTTGGTACACTCTTTCGAGTCGTTAATGGCAATTGGGCTACACGCTTAGCCTGTTGCTTGATTTCGGACTTCGTTCCATCACCGCAGCGGATGCGATCTACCGAGGTTCTAGCCATATCGAGTTGATAGGATTGAGTTGGGAGAGTTGGGTCGGTGGGACTGGTCCAGCAAGACTGACTCAGTAAGAGGAGGGGTTGTTTCAATGCCGAAGATTTTGGTATTCGATTCTGCCGCCCGCGAGGGACTCAGGCGCGGCGTCGACAAGCTGGCAAACACAGTGAAGGTCACCCTGGGGCCGAAGGGGAGAAACGTTGTCCTTGAGAAGAAGTTCGGGATGCCCATAATAACAAACGACGGCGTGACAATCGCCAAAGAAGTCGAGCTCGAAGAGCCCTTCGAGAACATGGGCGCGCAGCTTCTTCGCGAGGTCGCCACAAAGACGCACGATGACGCCGGTGACGGCACCACCACGGCCACCGTGCTGGCCCAATCCATACTCAGGGAAGGTCTCAAGAACGTTACGGCGGGTGGCAATCCCATGCGCATCAAGCGTGGAATCGACAAGGCCGTAGAGGCCGCGGTGCAGAGTCTGAAGAAATCAAGCAAGACCGTGGCCGGCCGTGACGAAGTTGAACAAGTTGCCACCATCTCCGCGAATAACGATAAGGAGATCGGCAAGCTCATTGCAGACGCGATGGAGAAGGTCGGCAAGGACGGCGTGATTACGGTCGAAGAAGCAAATAGCATGGAGACAACGCTCGAGTTTACGGAAGGTCTTCAGTTTGACCGCGGCTACATCTCGCCCTACTTCGTGACGGAGCCAGAGAGAATGAGAGTGGTGCTTCAGGATCCTGTCATCCTCATCTGTGACAAGAAAATCAGCTCCATACACGAACTTCTGCCGGTACTGGAGAAGGTTGCCCAACTGGGTAAGCCGGTGCTCATCATTGCCGAAGACGTCGAAGGCGAAGCACTGGCCACTCTCGTGGTCAACAAGCTCAGGGGAGTGCTTTCCGGCGCGGCAGTGAAGGCTCCCGGCTACGGCGACAGGAGAAAAGCCATGCTCGAGGACGTGGCGATATTGACCGGAGGGAGAGTCATATCGGAAGAGACGGGCTTCAAGCTGGAGAACGCGACGACGGGCGACCTGGGCAAGGCCAAGAGCATTACCGTCGACAAGGAAAACACGACGATCGTCGGCGGAGCGGGGAAAAAGGCCGAGGTGCAGGCCAGAATCGCCCAACTAAGAAAGCAGATCGAGGACTCGACCTCGAGTTACGATAAGGAGAAACTCCAGGAAAGACTCGCTAAGCTCTCCGGCGGGGTTGCGGTGATAGGCGTCGGCGCGGCCACGGAAGTGGAGATGAAGGAGAAGAAGGCGAGGGTGGAAGACGCGCTGTCTGCCACGCGTTCTGCGCTGGAAGAGGGCATCGTGCCAGGTGGTGGGGTCGCGTTCCTGAGGGCTCTCGGTGCCGTAGAGAGGCTCAAGCTCGAAGGTGACGAGAAGATAGGGAAGGACATCGTCGCGAAGGCCATGGAGGAGCCGGCCAAGCTCATCGCCTTCAATGCCGGTAAGGAGGGCTCTGTAGTCGTAGCGAAGATCAAGACGCTCGAGGCGAACGTTGGGTTTAACGCACAGACCAACGAGTACGAAGACTTGGTCAAGGCCGGCATTGTGGACCCTGCCAAGGTTGCGCGCGTCGCTCTCCAGAATGCGGCCAGCATAAGCGGTCTTCTTCTCACGACGAACGCTCTTGTGGCTGACAAGCCGGAAGAGGAGGAAGACATGCCTCCCGGCCCTCACGGGCACGGCATGCACTGAGATGACGCAGATGAGACACTCCAGGCGACTGGACAGGCTCCCCCCTTATCTCTTTGACGAGCTGGACAAGGCCAAGCAGAGGATGACGGCGCGGGGGGCGAAAGTCGTCGACCTGGCAGTGGGTGATCCGGATCTGCCTACACCTCCGGAAATCGTTGAGAGGATGCGCGAGGCGGTCACCGACGCCTCGAACCATCGCTATCCCGGGTACAGGGGACACCCGAGATTGCGACGGGCTCTTGCTTCCTGGTTCCATCACAGATACGGTGTGGAGCTCGACCCGGATGTCGAGATCCTGTTGCTCATCGGCTCCAAGGAAGGACTCGGGCATCTTCCTCTTGCGCTTCTGGACCCCGGCGACACGGTTCTGGTGCCCGACCCTGGATATCCGGTCTATTCAAACACGTCAATGATGGCCGGCGGAGAGGTACGGTGCTTCGGCCTGAGGGAAGAGGATGATTTCCTGCCGCGCGTCGAAGAGCTTGATTCTCTGGGGAGAGCCAAACTCATCTTCTTGAACTATCCAAACAACCCTACGGGCGCCGTGGCAGGGAGGGACTTCTTCGACAAGATAGTTAGCCTTGCCCGCTCGAGAGGGAGCATGATATGCAACGACGCGGCCTACAACGAAATCACGTTTGACGGGTTTCGTTCTCCGAGCATTCTCGAGTCCGAAGGAGCGAAGGACTGCGCGGTAGAGATTCACTCCTTTTCCAAGACCTTCAACATGACAGGTTGGAGGATAGGCTTCGCCGTCGGTAACAGGGAAATCCTGGAAGCTCTGGGCCAGGTGAAGGTGAACTTGGACTCGAGCGTTTTTGGGGCCATCCAGGATGCCGCCCTCGCGGCTCTGTCGCTCAGTCATGATGAGAATCTGCGCGCGTATGAAAGAAGGCGTGGGCTCGCGTTTGAGCGGCTGGCAGGACTGGGCTGTCGTTTCTTCCGCTCCAAGGGTACCTTCTACGTGTGGGCCAGGGTGCCTCGGGGCATGACTTCGATGGAGTTTGCAGTCCGGCTGCTGGAGGAGGCCAACGTCTCCGTGGCGCCGGGCTCAGGTTTTGGAAACAACGGTGAAGGCTGGTTCAGGATCGCGTTGACGCGTCCCGAGGAAGAAATCGCCGAAGGACTCGCGAAAATCGCCAGTTTGAATCTGTGGACAAGCTGAGACTTACAGGTTTATCATTCTTCGGGCATCATGGTGTCCTCCAGGCCGAGAGACGACTCGGCCAGAGGCTGGAACTGGACGTGGAGCTTCACGGCGACTTTGCCGCTTGTGCTTCGCGCGACTCTCTCAGTGATGCGCTGGACTATACCAAGGTTTACGATCTCGTGAAGGAAGTCGTGGAGGAGCGTTCGTATAAGCTTCTGGAGGCCCTTGCGGAGACCGTGGCCGGTGAGCTTCTCGCCAGATTCAGCGTTCGGAAGGTCGTGGTCAGAGTTCGCAAGCCCAACGTGCCCTTTTCTGCAAGCCTGAGCAACGTCGAGGTGGAACTCGAGAGGAGCGGGGGAACGTGAAAGCGTTCGTCGGAATAGGCAGCAATCTCGGAGAGAGAGAAAAGAACATCAGACGAGCCGTCGATGAGATTGCCGTTCTTCCTTTCACCAAGCTCATAACGGTTTCCTCGCTTTACGACTCCGAGCCCGTCGGGGACGTGGAGCAGCCAAATTTCGTCAACGCCGTCGCTCTTCTTGAAACAGAACTCTCGCCCCGGAGACTTCTCTGGAACCTGATGCTGATCGAGAAGAGAATGGGTCGCGTGAGGACCGTCAGGTGGGGGCCGAGAGCCATAGACCTCGACGTCTTACTCTACGGAAAGAGCGTGATAGAAGAGGACGAACTTGTCATTCCGCACCCGGAAATGGAGAAGAGGGCCTTTGTTCTCATCCCTCTTCTTGAAATAGAGCCAGACCTTGTGCATCCTCGCACAAAGGAGCCAGTCAGAAAGCTCTTGAAGAAACTGAAGCCCCACTGTTCGGTCAAACGAAAAGGAAGATTCTGGCTTTGACCGCCCTTGAGAAGAACTACATCGCCATCGAAGGCGTGATCGGAGTAGGGAAGACCAGTCTCGCCACGATCCTTTCCGAGAGGCTTGCCGCAAGGCTCGTCCTCGAGGAAGCGGAAACGAACCCCTTTCTTGAGGATTTCTACAAGGAGCGAAAGCGGCTCGCTTTCCAGGTGCAGGTCTATTTTCTCCTGAGCCGCTACCAGCAACAGCGCGAGCTTCTTCAGAGAGACATGTTTTTCAAGAAGACGGTGAGCGATTACATTTTTCAGAAGGACAGGATATTCGCCAACATAAACCTCGACGACAGGGAATTTTCTCTCTACGACCGTATTGCTTCAATCCTGGAGCAGGACATCGCGAAGCCCGACATTGTGATTTATCTACAGGCGTCCACGGAAGTGCTCATGAAGCGGATACAGAAGAGGGCCAGACCGTGCGAGAAGGAGATGGAGGCCGATTACATCCGGACTCTGAACGAGGCCTACAACTACTTTTTCTTTCATTATACCGACGCCCCGGTCTTGATCGTGAATACTTCCGAGATAGACTTCGTCAGTAATCCCGAATACATAGACGAGTTCTCTAAGAGAATCGAAGAGCACAAGTCCGGGGTCCTTTACTACACGCCGATCGGAGGTAAAGGTGAAGAGTGAGACGAGCGAGAGCGGAAAAAAGGACCGCAGAAGCGAGACGGGCGGGGGCGAGAAAAGCGAGAGGAAAAAGGCGACGGCCGTCTCTATAGCCAGGATGAAGCAGGACGGCGAGAAGATAGCCGCCCTCACTGCCTACGATTTCCCGACGGCAAGGTTGGCCGACGACGCCGGTGTGGACGTCATTCTGGTAGGCGATAGCCTGGGAATGGTAGTGCTTGGTTATGAGAACACTCTGCGCGTGACCATGGCCGAGATGCTCCATCATGCCTCGGCCGTGACGAGAGCTTGCCCCAAGGCTCTCGTCGTCGGGGACATGCCGTTCATGTCTTTTCAGGAGAGCAAGTATCAGGCCGTCAGAAACGCCGGGAGATTCGTGAAGGAAGCGGGCGTGGACGCCGTCAAGCTCGAAGGGGGAAAGCGGATGGCCGAGGCGATCGAGTGGATGGTGCGGGCCTCCATTCCCGTCATGGGCCACGTGGGGTTGACGCCACAATCAATCCTCAAGTTCGGCGGATACAGAGTCCAGGGCAAGAAGTCCGAGGACGCAGAACTGGTGCTCGAGGACGCCAAGGCGCTGGAGGAAGCCGGCTGCTTTGCAATCGTTCTTGAAGGAATCCCGTGGAGACTTGCGCAGAAGATTACGGCGGAGGTTTCTGTCCCCACAATCGGAATCGGGGCAGGCCCACACTGCGACGGTCAGGTGCTTGTGCTGCACGACGTCATCGGCCTCTTCTCCAGGTACGCCCCGAAGTTCGTCAAGAGGTATGCAGAAGCCGGCGAGCTCATCCAAGATGCCTTCACTCGCTACGTGACGGAGGTCAAGGAAGGCAAGTTTCCCACGCTCGAATACAGCTACGGGGAATAACCGAAGAGAACCATGAAGCTGATACAAGGCGTCCGTTCCATGAGGCTCTGGTCCGACAAGGCGAGGGCTCGCGGAAAAACAATCGCGTTCGTGCCGACCATGGGTTTTCTCCACGAAGGGCATTTGAGCCTCGTGAGGAGAGCGCGCAAAGAAGCCGACGCCGTCGTGATGAGTATTTTTGTAAATCCTCTCCAGTTCGGACCTCGTGAAGATTTCAGAGCCTACCCGCGAAACATTCACCGGGACACGACCCTGGCCAGAGCCGAAGGCTGCGACGTGCTCTTCGTTCCGCCGAGACGGCAGATGTACCCCGAAGGGTTCCTTACGCGAGTGAACGTCGAACAAATGGACAGGGTGCTGTGTGGCGCCTTCAGGCCCGGGCATTTTGCCGGGGTCTGCACCGTGGTGCTGAAGCTCGTCAATATCGTGCGACCTCACGCGCTCGTCGTGGGGCAGAAGGACGCGCAGCAGGCGATCATTCTGGGTAGGATGCTGAGAGATCTGAACGCCGACGTGAGAGTCGTAGCGTGCCCCACGGTACGCGAGAGGGGCGGGCTTGCAATGAGCTCTAGGAACAGCTACCTCAGCCCCGAAGAAAGAGTGCTGGCTCTGGCGATACCCGGGGCGCTTCTTCTTGCCAGGAAGCTCGTACGCGACGGCGAGAGAAACGCGGCGCGGATTCTAGCGCGGGTCAAGACGGCGCTTTCGCTGGGTGGGATTTCGGACGTCGACTACGTGGCCGTCGTGGACTCCAGTGAGTTGACTCCGATCAAGAACATCCGCGGCGACGTGCTGATAGCCATAGCTGCGAGAGTCGGAACCACGAGGCTCATAGACAACATAAGACTCAAGGTTTGATTCCCGATGTCGAGTCCCAACACCATAGCGATAGTTCTCGCCGCCGGCCAGGGCACAAGGATGAAATCCAACCTGGCCAAGGTTCTTCACAATATTGTGGGCCGCCCCCTCATCCATTACGTGATGGACTCAGTTCTGGAAGTCGGATTCGACCGTAACGTGGTCGTGATCGGATTCCAGAAGGACGTGGTGAGGGACGTGTTGAAGGGTTATCCCGTGGAATTCGTCGAGCAGGACGAACAATGTGGGACCGGGCATGCCGTTCAGCTTGCCCTGAGGCAGATCCGCGAGACAGACGGGGCGGTGGCGGTGTTGAGTGGAGATTCTCCGTTTCTGCGCCCGTCGACCCTCAAGTCTCTGGTGACTCAACACGTTTCCTCCGGGCGCGATTGCACGGTGCTTACGGCCGCGGTGAAGGACCCCAAAGGGTACGGCAGAATCGTGAGAGACGCCTCGGGGGTCATGCTCGCCATAGTCGAGGACGTGGACTGCACCGAGGAGCAGAGGTGCACCACGGAAGTGAACTCGGGTATGTATTGCTTCCGGCTGCCGAGTCTGGTATCCTGCATCGAGCTTCTGAGGAACAACAATCTGCAAGACGAACTCTATCTCACAGACGTGGTGACAATCATGCACTCCAAGGGAATGAAGCTAGGCACATTCCCGGCGCCCGATTGGAGAGAGATCCTGGGCATCAACACGGTCGAGCAGTTGAAAGAGGGCGAGAAAATACTCAAGGATTTGGGCGCAGGCGGTTGAGGTTTTCATGAGCGAGCTGCTCTGGGCTGGTTGGCGTATGAAATACATCGAATCTGCGAAGTGCAAGGAATGCCTCTTCTGCGGGAAGGTTGACGCCAGACCGGGAAAGAGCAACCTGGTGCTCACCGTGTCCGAGAAATGCTTGGTCATGCTGAATGCTTTTCCGTACAATTGCGGTCACCTGATGATTGCCCCCAAGCGTCACGTCGGCACGGTGTCGGGGCTGACGGAGGGCGAATCGTGTGACCTCATGAGGCAGCTATCGTTGTGTGAGCGCATCTTGAGGAAGGCATACCGCGCACAGGGGTTCAACGTCGGCCTGAACCTCGGCAGATGTGCCGGCGCAGGGGTGCTGGGGCATCTGCACGTGCACGTGGTGCCGAGGTGGTCGGGCGACACGAATTTCATGTCCACTGTCTCGGGCACGAAGGTTCTCCCGGAATCCCTCGTGGACACCTACGCGAAGTTGAAGGCCGCCCTCGATGAAATAGTATCTCCTTCTCGAAAGGGTTCGATACGGCAACGGCATGGGTCGAAAAAAGAACGCACCTCTTAGAGGCATGTTTGGTCCCCTGAGATTGGGCCACGTTTGTGCGGCAGGAGTGGTGATCCTGGTCGTTGCTCTTAGCTATCCTCTCCTGAGGCCTTCCGAGAAGAAGAAAGTGACGTGGGCGGAGAATCCCTCATTTGACATAAGGATAGAGGTCCAGAACGGCTGCGGGACGGAGGGCGTTGCCGAGGAGGTGGGGTCATGCTTGAGAGACGCCGGGTTTGACATAGTGGGAACAGGGAACGCCGACGCTTTCGACTACGAACACACGCTCGTGATTGACAGGTGTGGTCTCATAGACAAGGCCGTCAAAGTGGGGAAGGCGCTTCGATGTGAGAGGGTGATAGTGCAGAGAATCGCCGCTTCTGCTAGTGACGTGGTGGTCGTGGTCGGCTCGGATTGGGCGAATCTCGAACCCGTGCGAGAGTGGAGACGAGGGAAAGGGATAGCGCTCAACAAGTAAACACTGGAGGCTCTCGTCGTTGAACGGTAGAAAACTTGGCTATCTGACGCTGGTCCTGATAGTCGGGCTTGTCCTGGGCAGTGCCGTGGGTGAAGTTCTGGGGTATTTTCTCCCGGACTCTCCTGTGAAGCGAGTTTTCGTTCTTGGCTTCACCTACGTTTTTCCGCCTGCCACGTTGAATCTGATTGTGTTTTCGATCACGTTGGGTTTCTCTGTGAAGGCAAACGTTGTGAGCGTTCTTTTTGTCCTTTTGTTGGCTCACCTTCTCAAGTGGTTCAGCATGGGAAGGTAGGCTGCCCGAGACTCGTTTTGTTCGGGCGACGGAGGTAACTGCAGTGCCTAATGTCGGCTTCAGGGAAATTCTGGTCATCCTTCTCGTAGTGCTCCTTCTTTTCGGAGCGAAGAGAATTCCAGAGGTGATGAAGTCCTTCGGCAAAGGAATCAGGGAGTTCAAGAAGGCCGCAAAGGAACTCGAGTCCGGGGACGAGGATAAGGAGCCGGACAAAGACGAGAACAAGCCTTCCTCTCCCGCGGGATGAGAGCCGGAGCAGGTGGGCGAGTGCGGCAAGCCCAGCGACGCCAGAGGGCGCCGGGACGTCAAGAGCCGCGGAGGAGGCCGGGTCTGCTAGAACCCGAGCACTTGTGATCGAAAGTCTTGTATGCGCGCGGATTTGCGCATCTGATCCAGCCACAGTGAAACAGCGATCATTCTCTTCTGCTCAAGAATCTGCGCCTTCATGGCGAGTCTCTGGCTTTCAAACGCGACTTCGTCAAGCGCAGTGCGGTGGTCCAATCTCACTATGAAGAAGCCGGCGTTGCCCTGCAACACAGGACTGGACTGACCGGGCTCGAGAGCAAATGCCGCTCCGATCAACGCTGGCTCCCTGCCGATCTCTGGCACCGGGTCATTCCTGGTGATGTCGTTTGCGCGGGTCACGGCAAGCGAAGCTGCAGTAGCAGCCTGCTCGAGAGTCAGCCCCTGGGAGAGCTTCGAAGCGACCGCTTGAAGCGCCTGCCGGGCCAATTCCTCCTGTTTCCTCATCGCCGCGACCTTCTTGACCCTGGGAAGCGCTTCTTCGAATTGAGGGACGTGCGAAGGGATCTTCTCGGTCACTTCCAGAATGTACCAAGCTCTGTCAGTCTCCACCGGGTTGCTTACTGTTCCCACTTTGTTCTTGAAGGCGAAATCCTTTGTTGATTCCTCGGTAGGAAGGATTGGAGACAGGTTTCCTTTGTAGAAGACGCCGGTTTCCTTCACTTCCCATCCCGCCTGCTTGGCCGCATCTTTGAGAGACATCTTCGATGCCGCGGCCGATACGTCGGTGACCTTGGTGCGAATCTCGGACAGCGTCTCATTACTGGGGTCTACAGGCATGAGGATGCGCCTGAACCTTACTTTCACGACCCCTCCCTCAGTCTTTTTCTCCTCCAGCTTTATTATGTTGAATCCCCTCTTGTCCCTGAACGGGGAAGAGATCTCGCCCGGCTTCAGAGAGAATGCAACGTCGGCCTGTTCGCTCGGCATCGATTCTCTCGGCACGAGTCTCCCTATGTCTCCACCATTGCTGGCCTCTGGACCCTCCGAGTAGTCAGTCGCAAGCTGTGCGAAGTCCGTGCCTGCGCGTGCTTCTCTCCAAAGATCGTTTACCTCTGCCAGGGCATCACCTTCGTCACGGGCCGAAGGCGTCTTTGGCACGACGAGATATTGCATCTTGGCCGCGTCGGGGACTCGAAATTGGTCGGTATTGGCGCCGTAAAAGGTTCTGAGTTCCTGTTCAGATATGTTGTCAGGGTTGATCTGGAAGGCTCCGGGCCTCGCCAAGACGTAACTGAAATTCGCCTTCCCGGTGCCGGCCTCAAAGTACGATCTGAGCTCGTTGTTACTCACCTTGGCAGAGGACGCCACAAGCTCTTCGAGTTTCCTGATCGGGATGGTGGACCTCACCAGGGTCTCGAGACCCGTGAGGTCATATTGAGGATTCTGCAGAATCTGCTTGTACTTCATCGGGTCGAACTTTCCGTCGGTTTGGAACGCAGGACTTTCTGCCACTTCGGGAGGGGGACTGAGCCGGATGTAGTATTCGACCTCCGCATCGGAGGCGGAGATCTTTCGGCGTTTCAATTCCTGATTGATGAGGATCTCATTTACCAGCCTGTCCCAAGTCGAGCTTCGGATTGTTCCTTCCTCATTTTCCGACACCTTCTTGCCGGTCTGCTTCTCGTATTGCGCGTAGGAATCCTGCAGGGCTTGCTGGTAAGAAGTGGTCTGTATTCGCTGGCGGTTCACGCTGCCGATCGTCCCCGGGTTGGGGCCCGAGCTACGCTGAACGTCCATTCCCCAGATGAGAAATATGAATCCGACGAAAGCGAAAATGGTAATCCAGAGCACTATTTTCATACTCTTTCTGAGTCGTTCGAAAAGAAACATGAAGAATCCTCCTCACAAATGGGTTCCAAAGATGTTAATGTGAAGATTACCATTCCCGGTGGATAAATGCAAGAAGCATGAGACGCGAAATCGTCCGTGACATCGACGCTTCTTGCGGTTCCGGCTTCCGGTTGTCCATTGACGTTCGAAGGCATTGCCGATAAACTCGGCCTCGGAGGTGGGAGAGACTTTCGTATGTCCTTCTTCTTACTCGTTCTGTTTGGAATCCTGTTGGCTTTCTCCGCTTTTTTCTCTGCGTCCGAGACTTCGCTGTTTTCGATAAGGACCGTGGAGCTGAGTGCGCTCGCCGATGCCGGGGGACGAACCGGCCGGCGCATCGTTCGTGCGATGGAGAAACCCAGCCACGTCCTCACCACCATAATCGTCGGCAACACGCTCGTGAACGTGGCGAGCGCCGCCATCGCGACGGCGATATTTGGAATGCTGATGGGTCCGAGAGGGCTCGGCGTAGCGATAGTCGTTGATGCCGTCCTGGTCCTCATCTTTGGGGAAATCGTGCCCAAGACCATCGCCGTCAGCTTCCCTCTGCCGATTGCCAGGGTTCTCATCGGCCCCCTGAGCGTTGTCATGGGATTCTTCGGACCCGTTACTCATGGAGTCGCCTCCTTCTCCAATTTCGTTCTCTCTTCGCTGGGCCTGGTGGGCCGGAATGAGCTTGAGCAAAGACCGGCCGTGGGACTCGGCGAACTCAGAATGCTGATGCACGAGGTGGATGAGGTCGAGGGTTTCACCAGGGAAGAGAGGCGAATCGCCATGAACATTCTGGAATTCGCCGAAACACGCGCGGAAGAGATAATGACTCCCAGGGTGGACATCGTGGCTGTTCCGCACGATGCGAGCAGGGAGGACGTCGCGCGTCTCATGCGCAAGGCCAAGCACAGCAGGATTCCTGTCTGCAGGAAAAACATAGACAACGTCGTAGGCTTTGTCAGTACGAAGGAGTTCTTCCTTTGGCCCGACAGGCCCATCGAACGGCTCATAAAGCCCGTCCTGTTCGTTCCCTCGTGCAGGAAGCTCGAGGGACTTCTCCACGAGATGCAGGGGAAGGGCACGCTGATGACAATAGTGGTGAACGAACACGGAGAGACGCTGGGTCTGATCACGAAGGAAGACATCCTTGAAGAGATCGTGGGGGAGATCTACGACGAATTCGAGGCCGACCAGGTTCCCGTGCGTCGCCTCGCGGATGGCGGAATTCTTGCAGACGGCCGCGCCAGTCTTGATCTGGTCCGTGAAGAGCTCGGCCTGAGACTGGCGGACACCGGAGCAGTCACGTTGAGCGGGTTCATCTTCGAGAGGCTCGGCGAGCTGCCCTCCAAGGGGGCCGGCTTCGAGCACTCGGGTTACAGGTTTGAAGTTCTGGACGTCAAGAGAAACAGGGTGACCCGGTGCAGGGTCAAGAGATTGTAGCGGGGGGAGAGTTCAAGGCATGTCACCTTCGACGCTCGCGGGACTCATCGTCATAGCCGCCTGTGTGTGCCTGAGCGCCTTTTTCTCCGGGAGCGAGACCGGCGTGGTCTCACTGAACCGGATTCGCCTCAGGCACATGATCCGCTCAGGAGACAAGAGGGCCGAGAGGCTCTCGAAGCTTCTGGTGCAGCAGGAGGGAGTCCTTGCCGCGACGCTCATAGGCACGAACCTGTTCAACATCATCGCTGCGGCGGTTGCGACGGTTCTTCTCGCCCGCAACTTCGGAGCCGCGTCGGCGATTTTCTCGACACTCATCGTGACTCCAATCCTGGTCGTCTTTGCGGAAGTCATTCCGAAGTCGTATTTCAGACTCAGGGCGGACACTGCGATGCTGAGCGTGTGTCGTCCCCTCTCCGCCGCCACCTTCGTGCTGACGCCTTTTGTGCGGCTCACGTCCTTCTTCGTGAGATCACTCTTCACCTTCACTGGTGCGACAAAGAGAAGCCCTTTTGTAACCAGGGAGGAATTGAAGAGCATAGTGAGAGAGAGTGCGGAAAGGGGCGCACTGCGACTGAGAGAGCGCGACATGCTGCAGGGGGTGTTGAATTTCAGCAAGACCGTGGCCAGAGACGTGATGATTCCTTTGCGCGAGGTGGCCTCGATAGAAGAGAAGGCCGGAGTAGGAGAACTCGGAGAGCTGGTGAGGAGCAGGGGACATACTCGAATCCCCGTCTACAGGGAGAGGGTGGACGAGGTCGTAGGCTTCATCAACGTTTTCGATGTTCTCTACGACGAGGATCGCGGAGACGGCATGTCGAGGTTCGTCAGACCCATCCCTGTCGTGCCGGAGATAAAGAGGCTTGACAGACTGTTGATAGAGATGCTCCGGGCGAGAGTACCCATCGCCCTGGTCGTGGACGAACTCGGCACGTGCGCCGGGATCGTCACCGTCGAGGACATCATAGGAGAAATAATGGGCGAACTCGTCGACGAGCACGACGCCGTCGTGGAACAGATTCGAGCGGTGGGGGACAACGAGTACGTGATCGACGCGAGAACCTCGATCGACGACCTCAACGAACACTTCAAGCTCGGCCTGCCCAAAGAGGGCTACGAGACCCTGGGCGGCTTCATACTCAAGGTACTCGGCAAGCTTCCGCAGACAGGCGAACAAGTCACTCGCGGCCCCGCCATCTTCGAAGTGACCGATGTGCACCGCTACGGAATCAGAAAGATCAAGATGACGCTGACGGCGAACTGAATCCGGCGTCGCGCGCCTCACACATTTGCCTTGAACGACCGACCAAGACCGATTACCGAAATTCCCGGACGACGTGAGAGACGTCGGAGAAGAAAGTTTTTTCGAAATTTTCATCTTTTATGTTGACAGGATTTTGTAGTTGTGGCATCAGTGGCTTAAGAGCCACAAAAAACGACGGCGTAGAAGAACACGAGTTCTTATACAACGCAACGAGGGGGTGAGAAGTATGGCAGCAAAGAAGAAAGCCAAGAAGAAGGTCGCGAAGAAGGGCAAGAAGAAATAGCGAGTCTTTGACTTGGTGAATTCTCTGAAGATGTCAGCGTGGGATTCTCCCGCGCTGGCATTTTCATTTAGTCGCCTCGCGGTTTCTGCTACTCTTGTCTCAGCTCGTGCTCGTGGAGGCAATCGATACCGCGCAGTCTGAATATCGCTGGCCAAATGGAAGAGTGGATAAGAATAAAGGGTGCACGTCAGCACAATCTCAAGTGCATCGACGTCGCGATTCCGATCGGCAAGATAACCGCGATTACCGGCGTCAGCGGTTCCGGGAAATCGACGCTGGCATTTGACACTCTTTACGCGGAGGGGCAGCGCCGGTACGTCGAATCCGTGTCGAGCTACACGAGACAGTTTCTGGAAAGGATGTCCCGACCCGAAGTAGACTCGATCGAGGGATTGAGACCCGCCGTCGCGATAGGCGGGTCGGAAGCCCCAAGAAGCGCGCGTTCCACCGTGGGCACTGCAACGGAGACCTACGACTACTTGAGGCTCCTCTTCGCGAGAATCGGCAAGACCTACTGCGGCGAGTGCGGAATCGAAGTGGTGTCCCACACGGTTCAGACCGCCGTCGACACGATCTTGAACCACAAGGCGCAAGTCGTCCTCATTGCATTTCCTCTTGGTCGTTTTGAATCCAGAGAATTCTCCAAGATTGCCCGGCATCTCAAGGCCTCCGGTTTCCTGCGCGTCCATTCCGGCGGGAAGGTCTTCGAGCTGGAAGATCTCAGGCCGGCGGACGTTCGAAGACTGCGCGACGTTCTGGTGCTCGTCGACCGCATCCGAGTAGACGATCAAAACGCCGAGAGGCTCGCCGATTCGATGACCACCGCCTTTGAGAAAGGCGGCGGCAAGGCCGCCGTCGTCACGGAAGAGAACGGAATCCTCAGATTCGACAGGAGTTTCAGATGCAACGTCTGCGGGCGGGAATACCCGGAGTCGACGCCGTTGCTTTTCTCTTTCAACAGCCCGTACGGTGCATGCAAGCGCTGTCGCGGATTCGGCAACGTTCTCGAGTTCGACCCAGAGCTCGTGGTGCCTGACGGAAACAAGAGCCTTTCCGAGGGCGCAATCGCTCCGTGGGCGGGGCAATGGAAGCCCCATTTCCTGTGGGAATTCAAGAAGCTCCGCCGGAAGATCGAAGTGCCCCTCGACGTTCCTTTCAAGAAGCTGAGTGAAGAACAGAGGAACGTCCTGCTTCACGGCACGAAAGGTTTCGCCGGCGTGATGCCTTTTCTCGAGAGGCTCAAGAAGAAGAGCTACAAGAGCAACGCACGTTTTCTTGTGAAGAGGTTCCAGCGACCCGTCGTGTGTGAAGAGTGTAACGGAGTGCGACTGAGGCGAGAGGCCCTGAATGTCAGGGTGGGTGGCCGGGACATCGCAGCAGTCGCGTCAATGGACGTGGGCAGAGCAGTGGAATTCTTCTCGTCCCTCCCCTTGACTCCCTACGAGGAACAGGTGGCAGGTCGGATACTATCCGAGATCAGGTCCCGGCTGCATTTTCTCAAGGAGGTCGGCCTGAGCTACATCACGCTGGACAGGCTTTCCAGGACTCTCTCGGGAGGAGAGCTGAGAAGAATTGAGATAGGCAATGCGCTGGGTTCCGGACTCGTGGATTCTCTCTACGTTCTGGATGAGCCCACGACGGGGCTTCATGCAAGAGACGGCGAGAGACTTGTTTCCGTCCTCAAGCATCTGAGCCGCACCGGCAACACGGTCGTAGTCGTCGAGCATGACAGAGACGTTGTTCGCGCGTCAGACTGGATTGTCGACCTCGGTCCGCTCGCGGGCAAGAGAGGAGGGGAGTTGGTGTACCAGGGAGACCTGCCGGGGCTTCTGGACAACGACGAGTCCCTCACCGGTCGATACCTCAGCGGAAAAGAAAAAGTCCACGTCACCGGACGACGCAGAAAGCCGGGCGCGCACGCAATAGTTATCAGAGGCGCCAGAGAGCACAATCTCAAAGATCTGACGATAGAGATTCCGGTCGGGCTCTTTGTTTGTGTGACGGGAGTGTCCGGCTCGGGTAAGAGCACGCTGGTATCGGACATACTTTACAGGCAACTTGCATTTGAGAAGGGAAGAAGCGTTCTCAAGGCAGGCGCTCATGCCAAGCTTGAAGGCGGACGCCTGATAAGCGACGTACGACTCGTGGATCAGACTCCGATCGGGAAGACGCCCCGCTCGAATCCGGTCACCTACGCGAACGCGTTCGGCCCCATCAGAGAGATCTTTGCCTCGTCCATAGAATCAAGAAGAAGGAAATACACACCAGGCACTTTCTCCTTCAACGTTCCGGGCGGCAGATGCGAGACTTGTCAGGGCGTCGGAAGCACGAAGGTGGAGATGTATTTCCTTGCGGACGTGTTCGTGACTTGTGACAGTTGTGGAGGCGCGAGATACAAGCAGGCGATCCTGGACATAGAGTATCGGGGGAAGAACATAAGTCAGGTGCTCGATCTCACCGTTGACGAGGCGATATCGTTTTTCTCCGGCCACCCCGCTGCCTGCGAGAAGCTCTGGATTCTCAAGACGGTGGGCCTGGGCTACTTGACACTCGGCCAGCCTGCCAACGCTCTTTCCGGAGGCGAGGCTCAGAGACTCAAGATAGCGGCGGAACTACTTGAGTCCGGCGCGAGAGATGTGCTTTACGTTCTCGACGAACCTACGGTCGGATTGCATCCGGCGGACGTCAAGAACCTCGTCGAAGTCCTGCACAAACTGGTCGACAGGGGAAACACGGTGGTCGTGGTCGAGCACAACGTCGAACTCATTGCCTCCGCGGATCACTGCATTGACTTGGGACCGGAGGGAGGAGACGAAGGCGGGTATGTCGTGGCTTGCGGGACGCCCGAGGAAATTGCCGAGGCGGAAGGCTCGTACACCGGGAAATATCTCAGCCGATACCTGGGAGTCTCGAGCCGCGGAACTTCAGGCCGACCATCACGTAGTCGAAAGTGAATTCGCTGGGGATTGTCTGGCGGGCCTCGCCGAAGATGCTGATTTTGGAGTTAGAAAAGAATTCGACACCCACAAAGATACTCAGCGTGGCGGAAAAATCGGAATTGGATTCAGTTCCGAAATCCTCGAGGTCGGCCCAAGAGTAGAGATAACTGAAGCTGGGCCCCAAGGCGATGTAAGGGGTAAAGCCGAGCGCGGTTGAAGCTGTTCCCGGTGCCACGGCCTTCAGCAGAGGCGACGCGGAACCCACTACAAGACTAACGCCGTCCCTCGTGGCGCCGTATCCGGACAGCCTCACGACGGGACTAAGATAGGCGGGGAGAAAGTCCACACGAGAAACGAATTCCCCTCGAACCCCGAGGGCGTGTTCGTAGAAACCACGCGGAAATGCAACCCCCGCGGCAACGTCAAGGGCGTGAGCCGCCGTGGCCGCGCCCAGACCAAACATCAAGAGGAAGAGACCGGCCAACAAAGCGGGCGGTCGCCTTCTAGCGCTGGACAACGATGTCACCATGAGTCACATAGTCTCCTGCCATGAAGTAGGCTCGATAGGTGCCGTTGGCGACTTGGATTCCATTATCGTCCGCAAGATCCCACACATACACGTACGTGTTCGCGGTCTGCCGCTCCCTGACTATCGTGGTCACCTTCTCGCCCTTCTCCGAGTAGATTGCAAGCGACACGTTCATCTCGGAAGGCAGGACGTACTGGAAGCAGATGGAACCCGAGGTGGGGTTCGGACCGGTACAAATGTCAACCGTTCCTTCGACCGGTGGAGGGACCAACCGTGCCTGACTGCTCGCCGTCAACCCCTCGCAGTCCCTAACTTGGCGCCACGTTTCGGGATTGTGAGAGTCAAGAATATCAAGCGGGTCGATCAGGTTCTCATTCTTGCAGGAGCAGAAAATGAGAAACAGCAGGAAACCCATTGCCAGAAAAAGAACGACTAGCTTCTCGGTGCGTTCTGTCAACGTCTTCTCCTCGTAACTGAGCCCAAAACACGGAAGTTCCCCGCCCAAGCGTTCTTTCGGCAGCCCCAAAACCTCTTCTTGCGAAGATAGCCCGCTTTACAAGTTAGGCTTAAGCGCTGAAAGGTCACGCCCCAGGCAGGGAACTCCGCTTCGCTCTACTGGACTAAGGTTAGCAGAGCGGCAAAAATGTTGTCAACTGCAAAAATGCTCTTTTCCTAGTTGCCCTTGAAGTATCGGAGGCCCTGTGGCACACTACAGCCTGGTGGCTTTGTGCGGAGAGCCTTGAGACAGGTACGGAGGTGCTCATGAACGTTTTGGTCACCGGCGGAGCAGGCTACATAGGTAGCGTGCTGGTAGAGATCCTCGTGAAGAAAGGGCATTCAGTCGTTGTTTTTGACAACCTTTCAACCGGGCACAAGGACGCGGTCCATTCTTCGGCCCGATTCGTTGCGGGAGATCTCGCAGACGCGAGCGAGGTTGAAGGGCTCTTCAGCGAGAACGCGTTCAATTGCGTCATGCATCTGGCGAGCCCTAGCCTTGTGGAAGAGTCGTTGCGCGCTCCCGAAAAGTACTACTGGAGTGAGCTGGTATGCGGGCTCAATCTTCTTACTGCAATGATGCGCTTTGGCACCAAACGGATCGTGTTCTCGTCTTCCGCGTCCGTGTATGGAGAGCCCGATGCCGTGCCGATCACAGAAGACGCGCCGACAAGACCAGTGAACCCCTACGGAGAGTGCAAGCTGGGCTTTGAGAGAATGCTGCACTGGTTTAGGGTCGCGCATGGGCTCAACTACATTTCCTTCCGTTACTTCAACGCCGCAGGCGCAACTGAGAGCCACGGCGAGCTCCACGACCCGGAGACACATCTTGTTCCGCTCGTGCTCAAGACGGCGAAGGGACAGCGGGAGGCGGTAGAGATCTTCGGTACCGACTATCCGACTCCAGATGGCACATGCGTGAGGGACTACGTCCACGTGCTTGATCTGGCCGAGGCGCACGTCCTCGGGATGGACGCACTCGTGCGAGGCAAACACGGGATTTTTAACCTCGGTAACGGCGAAGGATATTCCGTCGAGGAGGTCATTTCGGTCGCCAGCAAGGTGACCGGAGTCGCGATTTCTAAGAGAAGCGTCGGGCGCAGAATGGGAGATCCCGCCAAGCTGGTTGCGAGCCCGGAGAGGGCCAAGAGCGAGCTGGGATGGGTCCCCCAGCATACGTCTCTCCGCGAAATCGTTGAGAGCGCCTGGAACTGGCTGGCAGCATTTCCCTCCGGTTATGATAAATGAAGGCCGCAGAGTGGAATGCCGGTCGAGGGTTCGCCTGAACCGGGGAGAAGGAAGAACGACAATGGACGTCATAGACGTGAGCACTCATTCAAGGACGGAAATGATAGACGTCACGAGGCAGGTCGCCGAATGCGTGCGCAAATCCGGCGTGGAAGAAGGAACATGCACGATCTACGTGCCGCACACCACGGCGGCCGTCACAGTAAACGAGGGAGCAGACCCTTCCGTGAAGGCCGACGTCATCAACATGCTGAACCGCCTCGTGCCTTTTGAGGGCGGCTACTCGCACGCCGAAGGGAACTCCGCCGCTCACATCAAATCCACGATCGTGGGAGTCTCCCGCACCGTTCCCATCAAAGACGGGGCCCCTGCGCTCGGCACTTGGCAGAGCATCTTCTTCTGCGAATTCGACGGCCCACGCAGAAGAGAAATCTACGTGACGACGTTGGGGAAGGCGTGATTCATGGAGCTTTTTTCTTCCGAAACGACCCCGCCGAAGCAGGCCGGCGCGCCTCTCGCCGACAGGATGAGGCCTCGCTCCCTGGAGGAATTCGTCGGTCAGGAGCACATAGTCGGGCCCGGCAAGGTGCTCAGGAAGGCCATCGAGAATGACGAAATCCAGTCGGTCATATTCTGGGGGCCTCCGGGGACCGGCAAGACGACGCTCGCCCGCATCATAGCCAACATGACCGATTCTCACTTCGCGGCATTCAGCGCGGTGACTTCCGGTGTGAAGGAGATTCGGGAGGTCATTGCAAGGTCCACTGTGGAGAGAAAGCGCTCGGGACGAAGGACGATTCTTTTCGTTGACGAGATCCACAGGTTCAACAAGGCTCAACAGGACGCTTTTCTTCCTCACGTGGAAAACGGGACCATCGTGTTGATAGGCGCAACGACTGAGAATCCGTCTTTCGAGGTCATCTCGGCGCTTCTTTCTCGCTCGAAAGTGTTTGTCCTCCGTCCGCTCAGTACTCCGGAGCTCGAACTTGTGCTCGAGAGGGCGACGATTGACCAAGAGCGAGGGCTTGCCTCCTTCTTCCCGGTCGTGGAACGAGACGCAATCAGTTTTCTTGCAGGCACCGCAAACGGAGACGCAAGAGTTGCCTTGAACGCCCTTGAGCTGGCCGTTCTGACCACCGCACCGGATGCGGGGGGACGGCGCACGATCACGCTGGCCGCGGCCCAGGACGCCATGCAGAAACGGTCCCTTCTTTATGACAAGGAAGGGGAGGAGCACTACAACATCATCTCGGCGCTTCACAAGAGCATGAGAGGCGGCGACCCCGACGCGTCCCTCTATTGGCTCGCCCGGATGCTCGAAGCGGGAGAAGACCCTCTGTACGTCGCGCGTCGTCTGGTGCGTTTCGCCTCCGAGGACGTGGGGAACGCCGATCCCCAAGCCCTGCTCGTGGCCGTCGCGGCCAAAGAGGCCGTTCATTTCATCGGAATGCCGGAGGGCAATACTGCTCTGGCCCAGACGGTCATCTACCTGGCAACGGCCCCGAAGAGTAACGCCGTCTACGAAGCGTATCAGAAAGTCCAGAAAGACGTAGCGGAAGGCGAGAATCCCCCCGTTCCTCTGCAAATACGGAATGCTCCGACCGGACTCATGAAAGAGCTCGGATACGGCAAGGATTACAAGTACCCTCACGATTCTCCCGACAAGGTGGTGGACCAAGAGTACTTCCCGGAGGCTCTGACGGGCAGGCAATACTATCGTCCAGGCGACACGGGCTTCGAGTCTGTGATAAAGGAGAGGATGGAAGAGTGGAGGGAGAAGAGGCAGGCCTTGCGTCGCAGTCCCGGGAAGCCTGAGTGAGGGCGCGGGTAGGGTCCGCATTGCGGCGCTAGACCAGCCGCTGAGCCCAGCCTTCAGTCAATCCCAGTTCGTGCATCTTCTTCAACGCCTTTGCATATTCGTCTCGCGTGATCTTCCTGTCAAGCGGGGGGTGAAGGCCGGCCTTGTGCGCCGGAAAATACTGAGCCATCAGGCTAATGAAACTGCCGCGGGAAATCTCCTCCGCAATGAACTCCAGCGTCTCTTCGGTGCCGCTTATCGAGCCGGGAAGAACGAGAAGCCTGATGACTATCCCCCTGACGGCAACCCCGTTGTCGTCAATCTGCAGGTCCCCAACCTGTCTGTGCATTTCCTTGACGGCCTCTCGGTTGTGGGTCGCATAGCCGGGAGCATTCGAGTACTTGAGAGCCATCTCGTCGCTGGCGTATCTCATGTCCGGCATGTAGACGTCGACGATCCCGTCGAGTAGCCTCAAGACCTCGACCAGCTCATACCCGCTCGTGTTGTATACGACGGGGAGCCGGAGTCCTTGTTCGGCAGCCACCGCCAACGCGGACAGTATCTGCGGCATGTAGTGGGTGGGGGTCACGAAGTTGATGTTATGACATCCCCGTTCCTGGAGAGAGAGCATCATCCTCGCAAGCTCGCGTTCGGAGGCTTCGTTTCCGTGACCCAGCTGGCTTATGGGATAGTTCTGGCAGTAGATGCACTCGAGATCGCAGTTGGTGAGGAAGATCGCGCCGGAGCCTCTCTGGCCCGAGATGGGGGGTTCCTCGCCGTGGTGATCGTTGTGGCTCGAGACCATCACGGTCCGGGTCGCACGGCACTTCCCGATCACGTCCCGTGTTCTGTCGACACCGCACCTCCTGGGGCAAAGGGCGCACTTCCGCAGGATCTCCATCGCATCCCGGGCGCGAGCTTTTAGGCTTCCACCCTCAAGCAGGTTAAGGTAAGATGGGTAAACAAGCGGCAAAAGAGCCACCTCCTCAAGCAAAGCATTATACCAGCGGGAGGCAGGTTAGTCCAACGCGGGTCCGGCCCGCTGCAGAAACCGTATCCAAGGGACACAATTGAGCGCGGAACAGAAACTCGCACACCAGGACTTCGTGCACTTACACCTCCACACGGAATACAGCCTTCTTGACAGCATGTGCCGCATCGAGCCCCTGATGGAGTCTGTAGTGCAGAAGGGCATGCGTGCCGTCGCGATGACGGACCACATGTCTCTGTTCGGTGTTGTTCCTTTTGTCAAGGAAGCGCGGGCCAGAGGAATCAAGCCCATCATAGGCTGTGAGTTGAACGTCGAAGGCCTCATGGCGAGCGGGAAGTCGCCCAGGAAGGATTCGTTCCACCTGGTCTTACTTGCTGAAAATAAAGAGGGATACAGGAATCTATTAAAGTTACTTACGAAGGCGCTCACGAGGGACGACGATCTCAAGGGGCGCGTCACACCGCAGGAGATTTCACATCGCAAGAAGGGGCTGATTGCCCTGAGCGGGTGCCCGCGTTGCGAGATCGCGTGCGCGTTCCTGCGTCAGGGGCCAAGAGCCGCTTCTCGTCTCATATCCCAATACGGCGAGCTTTTCGGCGCGGGCAATTGGTTTCTGGAAATCGCGAGGCACGGCATTCCCGAGGAGGACAGTCTCAACGACTTTCTGGCGGCACAGTCTGCATCGCAAGGCATGCCGCTGGTTGCCGCGAACGACGTTCACTATCTGGGGCCGGAGGATGCCGAGGCTCACGACACTCTGCTCGCCATACAGGCCGCAACTCATTTGGACAACCCATCGCTAATTCGTCTGGGCCCGCACGAATTCTACTTGAAAAGTCCCGGGGAAATGCGGGAGCTTTTCAAGGACGTGCCCGAGGCGCTGAGCCTCACGCGCGAACTGGCAGAGAGGTGCGACCTGGACATCGGCCTCGGTGGCGTTCATCTCCCCGGAATCAAAGTCTCACCTGGTCACACAGTCAGAAGCTACTTGCGAGCCAAGTGCGAAGAAGGGCTTGCGCGTCGCTTCACGGCCGAGACGCTTTCTCCAGCGAGAGCGCGCCTGGAAAGAGAGCTCACCGTCGTTTCGGACAAGGGACTCTCGGGCTACTTCCTCGTGGTGTGGGACATGGTGCGCTTCGCCCGCTCGCAGGGTATTCCGGTCGGACCCGGTAGAGGCTCTTCAGTCGGGAGCCTCATCTCGTATTGTCTTGGCATAACCGACGTGGACCCGATCAAGTTCAACCTGGTTTTCGAGCGGTTTCTCACGCACGCGCGCCAGGGGCTACCCGACATCGACGTGGACATAAGTCACAAAGACCGGGACAGGGTGGTGGAGTACGTGACGAGGAAATACGGTCACGACCACGTGGCTCACATCGCCACGCTAGATACGATGGCGGCCAGGAGCGCAATACGGGACGCCGGAAGAGCCCTCGCAGTCCAAGAGGAACTGGTCGACCGCGTTGCGAGCGCAATCCCGGGCGCGATGTCCATGACGATCGACCTCGCTTTGAGGGAGTCGGTTTCCTTTGCGAAGATGTACACGGGCGACGAGAGAGTCAAAGTTCTTGTTGATCGCGCCAGGCAAATCGAGGGACTTCCGCGCCATCCGTCGGTCCACGCGGCAGGCATTCTCATCACGGATGCGCCCCTCACCGACTACGTTGCCCTGCAGAAGCTTCCCAGCGGAGAAGTGATTGCTCAAGTGACAAAGGATCCCGTCGACGAGCTGGGTCTTCTCAAGATCGACCTCCTCGGCCTCAGATTCCTGACCGCGCTGTACGAGGCGGTGGCACTCGTGAGAAGGCACAGAGGGACAGAGCTCGAAGTCTCTTCGATCCCTCTCGACGACAAAGCGACGTACTCGCTCCTTGCCGAAGGAAAGACTCTGGGCGTGTTCCAGTTGGAAAGCACGGGCATTCAAGACCTTCTGAAGCGGCTCAAGCCGGACAGGTATGAGGACATAGTAGCCGCCCTCTCGCTCTACAGGCCCGGTCCGATCGGAGGTGGCCTCGTAGACAAGTACATCGCGAGGAGGCACGGCCGTGAGCCCGTGAGTTACCCTCATGCGATGCTGGAGGCCGTCCTCAGCGAAACCTTCGGCGTGATTCTTTACCAGGAACAGGTGATGGAAGTGGCGAAGGTCATCTCGGGCTTCTCGATGGAAGAGGCAGACGGGCTGCGCGGCGCGGTCTCGCGGCGCAGCCCGGCAGAGCTTGTCTCGATGAGGCAGAGGTTTGTGACTGGGGCCATGGACAAGGGGGTGGAAAGCGAAGACGCGGACCGAATTTTCAATCTTCTCCTCCACTTCGGCGGCTACGGTTTCAACAAGTCGCACAGCGTGGCGTACGCCCTGACCACTTACCGCTGCGCTTTCATGATGACGCACTTTCCGATGGAATACGTTACGGCTCTACTCAACAGCAACTTGGGTTTCGTGGATCGTATGAGAAACTACATGGCCGTGGCCAGAGAGAGAAATGTGAGTTTTCTTCTCTGTGACGTGAACGAAAGTGAAGTCGAATTTACCGTCGAAGGCGACGCCATCAGGGCCGGTCTCGCCATCGTCAAGCACGTCGGTGAGACGGGCGCGAGAGCAATCGTTTCCGTGAGGAAAGGCTCCGGGAATTTCGACTCGTTGACCGATTTCTCTTCAAGAATGCACGGGAAGATCAACAGGCAGGGCATCGAGAGTCTGGTGCGGGCTGGAGCCTTCGATTTCACCGGTCTCGAGCGGTTGCAGATGCTTGCCGTGTTGGGTCAGATCGTCAGGGCCGTGAGTGAAGGGACGACGACCCAGAGGGCTGAAGTTGAGGGGGGTGCTCCGACGGAGGCAGGCGAGACCTCGTCGCCAATTGTCGAGGGTGAAGAACAGGTCGAACTCGGTCTCAAGGAAACGAAAAGAGCGGGCGAGTGCGTTTCCATCCCGGAGATGTCCGAGTCTTCAAAGGCGGAGCTACGTGCCATGGAGCGTGACGCCACAGATTTGTTCATCATCCAGCATCCTTTGCACGAGAGAGAAACTTTGCTGAAGCAGATGGGCATAATGACGGTCAACGAGGCTCTGGAGGCCGCCGACAAGGAACGTGTCTCCGTGGCAGGCTTCATGGTGGAGTACAGAAGAGTCAGGACGAAGCAGTCACGCCTCATGGCCTTTCTCACTCTCCGTGATGAAACCGGCTCGATGGAAGTCGTGGTCTTCCCGTCGGTCTTTGCCAGGGCAGGAAGGGCCACTGAAAATGCGAAAGGGGCATCACTCTCCATGAACTGGGCAAGGGACGAAGCGCTCGTAGTGAGTGGAACGATCGAGAAGAAGGAGAGCACGAAGATATTCTGCCAGGCGCTCGAGCCCCTGGAAGCGGCTCGCGAGCGATTCTATTCAGGCGGCGTGCTGGAGCTGAGACTTCCCGATGGCTTCAAGAACTATTCGAAACTCAAGAATGTGATTCTCTCCTGGCCCGGTAGCTCGGACGTGAGAGTGGGGTGGAGACAGACTGAGTTGAGCTTTGGCGGGGACGAGGAGGCGTCTGCCGACGGGGCGCGTGAGGAAGCGGGCATTGAGATCGACTCCTTGAGGAAGCTCAAGGTGCACATCGGCGAGGAATCGGTTGCCGAGGTCGAAGCGGTCGTGGGAAAGGGGAACGTCGCTGTCGTGACCAAGCGGGGTGGTGGTGCCTGGCGCTCGGCGCCGTAGGCCCGGGCGTAGCGGCCCCGGTCTCGGCGGTGTGACCGAGCGGGCTTGGGGTGCGTAGCGCCGACGGGTGAAGGTTGACAGGCGCGGTGCGATTCTGCTAGATTGACGGAGGCTTCGGCGACGAAGCCTTTCTTCTGCGTCCCCATCGTCTAATCGGTTAGGACACCGCTCTTTCAAGGCGGCAACAGGGGTTCAAATCCCCTTGGGGACGTTACCCTCCCTTCTCTCCGCGCAATACTGCTTGACCGGTACATCCACTAGTCCTACACTCAGGCCGATCTTCATATCTGTGTGACAGTTTCCCCCTTTTCACTATTGGGTTCCGTTGCAGAGGACACCTCGTGATTGGTAAGACGATCTCCCACTACCGCATCCTTATGAGGCCGAACGCGAGGTATTTCACCTCGGAACCAAACGGGCTTCGCCGTCGATTGCCGTGCTGCCATTCGTCAACATGAGCCCCGATCCGGAGAATGAGTATTTCAGCGACGGGCTATCGGAAGAGCTCATCAATGCATTGAGCAAGCTCGAGAGCCTGCATGTGACCGCCCGCACATCCGCCTTCCGATTTCGGGGGAAGGATCTTGATATTCGCGAAATCGGCCGCCTTCTGAATGTTGCAACCGTTCTCGAAGGAAGCGTTCGCAAGGCGGGCAATCGAATACGGATCACCGCGCAGCTGATCAACGTCGCCGACGGCTATCACATCTGGTCCGAGAAATATGACCGTGAATTGGACAATGTATTTACTGTCCAGGACGAGATTTCCCTGGCGATTGTGGACAAGCTGAAGGTCAAGCTTTTGGGAGAAGAAAAGCAAAAACTCGTGAAGCGTTACACGGATAGCCTGGAAGCGTATGACCTCTACCTACAAGGCCGATTCCACATGCACCACAAGCTCACCGAAGAGAGCATCAAGAAGAGTCTCGATTGCTTTTGCGAGGCAATCCAAGAAGATCAAAGATATGCTCTGGCCTATTTCGGAATGGCCGAAGCCTATGTTGCACTTGCAAATTTAGGGTTTGCTCCTTCGAGAGAAAGCATCCCCAGGGCTAAAACAGAAGCTTTGAAGGCGCTTGACCTGGATGGCGAGCTTGCCGAAGCGCACGCAATCTTGGGATTTATCTCTTTGAGCTACGATTGGGACTGGCCCGCCGCTGAAAGGCGATTCAAGCGAGCCATCGAGCTCAACCAGAATTGTGCCGAAGCGCACTATCCCTATGCCAACTACCTCTCTGCTTTGGGCCGTCCGGAGGAAGCCGTGGTGGAGGCGAAGCGCGCTCTCAATCTCGATCCCCTTTCCGGCATCACCAATGCAAACATGGCGTATGTACTGTACGCCGCACGGCGGTATGACGAAGCGATCGAACATTGCAAGAAGGCTCTGCAGATAGAGCCGGATTCCTTGTACCCGCATTTCCACCTGTGGCGCACCTTCACAGAGAAGAAAATGTATGAAGAAGCCCTGGATGAGTGCCGGAAGGCGTTCGCCTTTCTTGGGTACGATGTAGTCCCGCAAGCCGTGGAACGATCCCTTCAAGAACCGGGTTACCGGGAAGCGATGGGAGCGGCCGCGCAGCTGGTCATAGAGCAATCGAAGACGAGGTACCTTTGGCCTCCCCTCATGATTCCCCTGTATGCGTACGCGCAGATGGATGACGACATGTTTCGCTGGCTGGAAAAAAGCTGCGAGGAGCGCGATTTGGCGGCCTTTGTCTATGGGACGGATCCGATGCTCGACAGGGTGCGATCGGACGCGCGACTCATTGCGCTATTGAGGAAGATGGGCCTGCAAAAATGATCGGGTCGGCCTGCCTGCTCATTTTTCGCCTGACAGCAATTGCGGCAGATTCTTGAGCATTTGCTGAGCCGGCACAATTTCAATCTTATCTTCGTGCATTCGTCGGCTTCCCATATACGCAAAATGAGCGCTTGCCATCGGATAATCACTCAGGAAGGACTTCAGCCCGCCGAGCATGGCCGGAGTCGCTCTCGTCGTTCTCTTGATCTCGAATGCAAGTAATCCCCTCGGCCCATACAGAACAAAGTCCACCTCGCGACCGTTTGAGGTACGCCAATAATGAACCCGGTAGCCGAGATCGAGGGCGCTATTGAGCGCCATGATCTCCTGTAGAAAAAGCGTTTCAAGCGCGATTCCCTCAACCTCTTCGGGAGAATCCAGCGGCCCCACGGGTCTCAAGGTCCTGAAGATGCCGGCATCGAAGAAATAGAACTTGGGATGGATGGCGAGGCGCCTCTTCGCTCTCCTCGAGAAAACGGGTATTCGATATGCAATCATGAGATCTTCAATGACCGAGAAATAGCTTTCAACGGTCTTTCTCTCGACGTGACATTCACGCGCAACTGAGGAGATATTCAACACGGATCCTTGAGAAAAACTCGCCGCTTCAAGAAACCGGGCAAATGCCGAGAGATTCCTCGTCAGACCTTCCTGCCGGATCTCCTCTTCGAGGTATGTCTTCACATACGCCTCGAGATATTTCTTGGGGTCTGCTTCCCCGTATGCCGCGGGCAATTGACCGTATCTGAGAGAATGCTCGAGACTGAAATCGCCGCCCAGCTCCGCCACGGTCAGGGGATGCATGGAGAACGTCAATGCTCTGCCGGCGAGGAGGTTTGGACCCTTTCCTCTCAGCTTGCGCGCACTCGAGCCTGTCAGGACAAAATGATATTTCTTGGATTCGATAAGCCGATGAACCTCATGCAGAAGATCGGGCACCCGCTGGACCTCGTCGATGACGATCCAACCCCGGAAGCCACGAGGAATGAAGTTGTCGAGGCGCTGCGGATTTGCCGTCAGATCATTGAAGAGCTCCGCTTCCAATAGATCAATATAGATCGAATCGGGGAAAGCGGATCTCACCCAGGTGGTTTTTCCGGTCCCCCGCGGACCGAACAGAAAGAAGCTTTTTCGAGCCGGCGGTTTGATCAATCTGGAATACATAACTCCATTTTGCATGGAAATATGGAATTGTCAAGACAATACTGAATGCGATTGTGTACGGTATTGTGGGGAAATTGGGTGGCTGGAGGGAAAAGAACTGGGTGTATCCTTCGCAAACGTAGGAAAGGAGGGATACACCCATGGGAGAACTTGCATTCTCACCACAGACAAACGTAGGACGGAGGCTCAGCGGCGTCAAGGAGTCTTCGCATCAGGGTTTCTATGATGAAAGCTGCTCTGGTCTGTAATTGTGTTTACAGTTGGCCTTCCGGTTAGGCCCGCCGTCTAGCTTACCATCACCTCCGTTTCTTCCGAAGGATTTTCAAAGACGAACTTCTGGTACAGGGCTAGCCCGTCCACAAACGTCTCCATCGGCCTGCGCCCCTGACGCCGTCATGGCCCAGGTTCGATAATCGTCCCTTAGGGCACGTTACCTTTTTTTCACTGAGCTTCCCCCGCCGCAAAACTCCTTGACCCTCATGATGTCTCGTTCTACATTCAGGCTGGTGTTCAGACTACTGTGCGAATCGATATGTTCTACCGAGGGACCGCCAAATGATCGGCAAGACCATCTCCCATTACCGCATCCTCGAGAAGCTCGGTGAAGGCGGTATGGGTGTCGTCTACAAGGCAGAGGACACGAAGCTCAAGCGCAGGGTTGCCCTCAAGTTCCTGCCGTCCGAATTGACTCCTGATGCCGAGGCTAAGGAGCGCTTCATTCAAGAGGCACAAGCTGCATCTGCGCTGGACCATTCGAACATTTGCAACGTTCATGAAATAGGCGAGACGGACGAGGGGCAACTCTTTATCGCTATGGCATGCTACGAGGGAGAGACGCTCAAGAAGAAGATTGAGCGCGGACCGCTCAAGGTCGATGAAACAGTTGGTATTGCTGTTCAGGTTGCGCAGGGGTTGGCGAAGGCGCACGAGCATGGCATTGTGCACCGCGACATTAAGCCTGCGAACGTCATCCTCACGAAAGATGGAGTCGCAAAGATTCTCGACTTCGGGCTGGCCAAGCTGGCAGGGCCGGCAAAGCTCACAAAGACAGGCTCCACAGCGGGGACTGCGGCGTACATGTCGCCTGAACAGGCCCGCGGAGACTCCGTTGATTCTCGGACAGACATCTGGTCACTCGGTGTTCTCATCTATGAAATGCTTACCGGGCAGCTACCTTTCAGAAGTCAATACGAGCAGGCGATGGTGTACGCGATCTTGAATGAGGAGCCGCTTCCTGCGTCGAGTCCTCGAGGCAACGTCCCTTTCCAGTTGGAACAGCTTGTCAAGAAAGCCATGGCCAAGAATCGGGACCAGCGTTACAAGGGCGCGAGTGAGATTCTCAACGAGCTGAGAGGGATAGCGGAGAAGCTAAGACTTGCGGAATCTGGAGAGGGTGGTGAGGCCAGACACCTTGGCCCTTCGATCGCTGTCCTGCCCTTCAGGGACATGAGTCCACAAGGCGATCAAGACTATTTTTGTGAGGGAATGGCTGAAGAGCTCATCAATGGACTCGCACAAGTTGAGGGACTGCGGGTAGTAGCTCGGACGTCCGCGTTTCAGTTCAAAGGCAAGAACTTGGACGTCCGCAAGATCGGTGAACAACTGGACGTGGGCACCGTCCTTGAAGGAAGCGTTCGAAAAGCAGGGAATCGTGTGCGAGTCACCGCACAGCTTGTAAGTGTCACTGATGGGTACCATCTTTGGTCCGAGAAATACGATCGTGAGATGGAAGACGTCTTTTCCATACAGGACGAAATATCCCTGGCGATTGTGGAGAAACTGAAGGTGAGACTCCTTGGAGAAGAGAAGGACAGGCTACTGAAGCGTTACACAAAGAACCTTGATGCATACAATTTGTACTTACAAGGCCGCTGGATGTGGAACAGAAGGACGGAGGAGGGACTCAAGAAGGCGATTGGGTACTTCAGGCAGGCGATTGAGAAAGACCCAAACTATGCTCTGGCATATGCTGGGTTGGCTTCGACATATGTCGTCCTTCCAGAGCATGCCGTAATCCCGCCGAAGGAGATGATATCGGAGGCAGAAGGTGCGGCAAGAAAAGCCTTAGAGCTTGATCCCACACTCGGGGAAGCTCACGCTGTTTTAGGGATGATTAAGAGCGAGGTTGAGTGGGATTGGGCAGGTGCAGAGCGTGAGTTTAAGCGAGCAATTGAACTCGATCCCAGCAACCCAACAGCCGGTCATTGGCACTCCCATCTGTTACGCCACCGCGGCAGGTTAGATGAAGCCCTCGCGGAGATCAAACGAGCGCAGGAGCTTGATCCACTCTCGCTTGTCATCAGCTCGAATGTGGGAGAAGTTCTGTACTACCTGCGGCAATATGACGAAGCGATCGCTCAATACAAGAAGACACTCGAGCTCGACCCAAACTTTGCCGTTGCTCATTCCTGTCTGGGTTCCGTATATGCAGCGCAAGGTAGATTCGACGAAGCTATTGCAGAGTCTCAGAAGGCAAGAGCACTTCTTGGAAGTAGTCCTTTTGGACTATCTGAGCTTGGATACGCTTATGCACGAAGCGGAAATAAGGGTGAGGCTGCAAGAATACTCAATGAATTGCTTGGGCTCTCGAAGCAAGCGTATTCAGTGTCTTCGGGTATTGCCCTTGTCTATTGTGGACTTGGGGATAAGGACAAAGCATTTGAATGGCTTGAAAAAGCTTATCAGAAACGGGAGGGCGGATTCCTCTATTTGAAAATGGACCCCGCTTGGGACGGCCTTCGTTCGGACGCGAGATTTTCTGAACTGCTCAAGAAGATGGGGTTGGAGGGCTGAGGATTCGCTTATAATCTGCGGAGGTGTTTCCACTCTGAACAGGAGGCCTTAACTCTGGGCGGGGTTTCAATTGCGCACAGGGAGTGCTTATCGTGAAGATAGTCAGCGAGCAATTAGAAAGGGACGAGCTAGGGCGCATGGCCTCGGGCATGTTTGGCAACATGGTGAAGGCCGTCGTTGACGTGGATAGAGAGCTTCTCGCAGTTGATGCAGAGCTTCATGCCGATCTGGAGTCCTTGCTCATCGAGCATGGGTCGAGGCAACGGAGTCTGTGGGGAATCAATCTGTATCCGGAGATGGAAGGCGATGATTTCGTCGAATTTGATTCCCTCATTAATGTGCGCCCCTCTCAAGGAAATAGAAGTCGATGCGTTGAGAGCGCGCAGACGCGCGAGAGAATAATGCGTGTCATCGCGAAGAGGATTCGGCTATGAGCTGTCAGCACAAGGATCTCGCGGCCGGGCGCTGGAAGGAGCTATCGTCCCTGGAGCGAATGGCGAACATCGGTGGGGAGGTGGAACGCGCCCTCTCATGGCGAGCGAAGAACAACGCCGAATACAGCTCCCTCGCATTCGAGCGCGCCCTCGAATTGATCGATCTCTCTCTAGAATGTTCCGACACTCCCTCGCATCTGAGAGAAATCTCTCGCATGAGGGAAACTCTAGTTGATTACTTCCATGGAGCGAATGAGTTCGGATCTACCGAAGCGTCATGGAAGAAGTACTTTTTCTATTTCGCATACGCAGCTCGCAGAAAGTTGTAGAGATCCTGCGCAGGCTTGGTCTCGACGCACTCCCCTGAGGGCGATGTGTGCCTCGGAAGATCTTAGCTTCCGAAGACCTTACGCAACAGATCGGTTGTCCGGGCCAAGGGATCTTGTCTGATCTTCTGCTCTTCCGTTGCCAGAACTGTGAACAGCCCAGTCAGAGCCTCGTCGGTCACGTATTCGTCGAGATCGACCAGACGCGGCGTTCCTGCCAGGGGAAGGCTGTTGTAGGCGTCCGCAATTCGGCTGTAGACACGCGAGAGTCCAACCTCTTCGATCTTCTGCTGGATGATGGGGTGGAAGCGCGTGCGCAGAGCGGCATAGGTCCGATCGTGGAAATACTCGGTGGCCGCGTTGTCGCCTCCATTGAGGATTCCAAACGCGTCCGAGACAGTCATGCCTGTGATAGCATTCCAAAAAATGTCTCGGGCCTCTCCGGCCGCGAGCTCGGCAGCCCGGTTCATTCCGACCTCCAACTCATCGACCAGGCTACCCAGTCCCGCTGTGCGCAGGGCCAAGGTCACGGACTGCATCTGCGTCGGAATGGCAATCCGTATCAGTGCATTCCCAAGGTATCCATCCACCTTAGACGTAGACAGCACGGTGTTCTGCGTTCCGATCCGCAGCGCCTCCTTGATGCCCGCGATGACAGTGGATTCATCAAGCGTTCCGCTACCGCTTGAATCCCCCTTCAGAATATCGGTCACGCTCCCCTGTAGCGTCACGCAGCCAGAAACCGCAACCAACAACACCAGACATAGCAACAGATTGATACGCGTCACGAGGTTCATCAACGTCTCTCCTTTCAGGTTCCCAGCATGGTCGTCAGGATTATCATGGCGATGTCGTTCGGCGACGCGCCGTCCGTTCCATCAACATCGTCAAGTCGGATCTCGGGAAGCGCATCGTGCGCTTCTCAAGTCCGAGGGCGGTTGCAGTATAATCTATCGTGCATGGACACCACAAGCCGTTGGTAGCCGCCGCGAGGGGCGCCTCAACGCACTCTAGCATCCCCACTTGAATTAGATCGATCGCCGTTGTAGTATCAAGGCCACGTCCGATCACTCAAGTCAGCAGCTCATCCGTGTGTCTGGACCCAAGAGCATGCCCTCAGAAGATGAAGCGCGCTTTCGGGCAGCATCATCTGAAGAGACCCGCCGGCTGAGCGAGAGACCAATCACAAGGTTTGAAGGAGGGAGCGAATCATGAAGATGCTTGAAAAACTGATTGTCGTGGTCGTACTCCTGGCAGGGACCGCTGCAGCTTCGGCCGCGGGTGAAGTGTCCGTCGGAGTAAAAGGAGGCGTCATCACCTCCAATGTCACCGGCATCCCCGAACAGTGGGGCGATGCGCAGGATTATAGAATCAGTTTCACCGGAGGAGTCTTTCTGAACTACGCCTTCGACGACGCCTTGAGCCTCCAGCCCGAGTTGCTCTACACACCGAAGGGCTTCAAGGGCAACCTCTATGACGGATTCATTGACGTGGACGCGACGCCGATGATCGATTTCCTGGAGCTGCCGGTGCTGGTGAAGTACACGTTTCCCGGCGCGAGACTTCGCCCCTGCATTTTCGCGGGTCCGAGCTTGGGTTTCGTGGTGGATTCAAATCTGAAGATCTCTGCAGGATGGCTGGCGACGAACATTGACATCTCCAGGTTCACGAACGATACTGATTTTGGTATTGTCGCGGGCGCGGGATTGGACTATGAAACGAGCTATGGGGTACTCACCTTCGATGCCCGCTACCAGCGCGGATTTGCGAACATCATCGAGAGCGCCGAGTTCGAAATCAACGGGTCACCACAGACGATAACGGTCGACCAATTCAAGCATTACGGATTTTCCTTCATGATGGGGTATCGGTTCTAGCTGAAACGAAATCGAAATTCCCATTAGGGACAGAATCCTCGAGAACCTCGGCGAAGGCGGCATGGGCGTCGTCTACAAGACCGAGGGTACTGGGCACATGATTAGGATCGTCGTCATGCCATAGAAGGAGGTGAAACAAAGATGCTGTGGACTGTAGGGGTCATTCTGCTGATTCTCTGGCTACTTGGTCTCGTCACCGCACACACATTTGGCGGAGCCGTTCACGTTCTCTTGGTCATCGCGCTCGTGGTGATAGTGATTCGTGTACTTCAAGGTCGACGCATATAGAGACGCGGCGACAACTTGACGGAGGAAATTCTATGGGAAAGAAAACTTTGCTGATATTGGGGTTAATCACGTTGGTGGTTACCCAGGTGAATGCGCAGAGCATAAGTCTGGGCCCGCAGGTGGGCTACTATAAAGTCCAGGATGCCGACGAGGGTAAATTTATGGGTGGAGCAGCCTGTCGGTTGAAATTGACGCCGGTTATTGGTGTCGAGGCGTCCATCAACTACCGTCAGGAAACATATGCGGATGAACTCTTGACGGTCCGTAGCTGGCCGGTGATGGTAACCGGTTTGATTTACCCACTCCCCATTGTGTATGGGGCTATTGGCGCCGGCTGGTACAACACCACTTTCGATTATGACCAGGACAGGCTCCCGTTGTTTGACGACGAGACAACGCAGGCATTTGGCTGGCATTTTGGCGGTGGCGTGGAAGTACCCGTCGGTCCAAGTTTCAAATTGACGGCCGACGTTCGCTACGTCTTCCTGAATTACGATTTTAAGGAAATCCCAGGCAGCGAGGACCTGGATAGTAACTTCACTGTCGTCACAGTCGGGTTCCTGTTCGGTCTGTAGTCAATCACAAAGCTGAGTGGACATGAGAGTCCGCTCAGCTTTGTTCCCACATGTTGCCTGGCCGGACCGGATATTCGGTCCGAATTCTGGCGAACTGTCCGACGCGGCGGCGATCCGATCTGCATAGCTGAACGGAGATCCTGATGGACGTTAGAAAACGAAAGCGGTGGGCGCTGATCGCCCTGCTGGTGCTCGTCGTCCTTATCGTGGGCGGCATCGTAGGGTTTCGCGTGGCTGTCAGTGCCCTGAAGGGCAGGGTGGTGGAAGCCCTGCCGCCGGACAGCGAGATCAAGAGCATTCGGGTGGGCTGGTCCAGCGTTAAGGTGGAGGAACTGCGGATCAAGGGTCCGAGCGGGTGGCCGGCGGTCGACGCGTTGCGGGCAGAGCGTGTGTCCATCGTTCCCAGCCTGCGAAGCATCCTTTCCAGACAGTACCAGATCCGCGCCATCACCATGGTCAAGCCCTATCTTTCAGCACTCCGGACCAAGGACGGGAGATTTCTGGTGGTCCCCGGCCTGCTGGCTAGGGCGGTCGGGGAGGGCCAAGCGGGGACCCTGTCGGCCCCCGGCGCTGCCTTCCCGGGGGTGACCATCGGGCACATCACCCTGCAGGACGCGGTGGTGGAGATCTTCGATGCCACGGTAGCCGAGCCTCCCCTGAAGATCCGGCTGGAGAAGGTCCGGGTCACCGTGCGGAACGTGGTGGCCCCGGGGCGGAAGGGGAAGAGCTGGTTTGAACTCGCAGGTGTGGTGAAAGGCGTCCGGCGGGACGGGCAGGCCGACGTCGCGGGATGGGTCGAGGGCAGCACCAACGACTCCTCTGTGAAGACGCAGCTCCGGTCCGTGGACCTGCTGGTGCTCCAGCCCTACCTCATCAAGGTTGGCGAGATGGGGGTTCAGAAGGGCAGCGTCGACCTCGACCTGCAGTCGGACGTGAGCAATAACCGGCTGAGGGCGCCCGGGAAGATCACGATCTCGGACTTGGAGCTCACCCCAGCCAAGGGCCCGCTCGGCACCTTCATGGGTCTTCCCCGACAGGCCGTAATGGCCTTTCTTATGAAGAATGAAAACAGAATCACGGTGAACTTCGTCCTGGAAGGGAACATCAAGGACCCGCAATTCTCCCTGAACGAGACTTTCACCACGCGGCTGGCGTTCGCGACGGCGCGGGTCCTGGGGCTCGACCTCGGCGGGATGGCCAAGGGCTTGGCTACGCTTGGGCAGAAAGGTGGGGAGGCGACGGGCCAGGCAGCGAAAGGCGCTGGGGGCTGGTTGTGGCACCTCTTCAGGGGCAAAAAGAAGTAAGCCGCCAAGAACGGCGAACCTAATTAATTTCGCCTACGAGCTATTGACTATTGAAATCATCCCTGCTAGTTTTCTTTTCGAATGCCGTCACTGATGCCAGAACGCCGGACAATATCTTGAAAGGAGTGTAGAAGCGTCATTGCGGTGCAGGCAATCAGTAGGTTTCTTTTCAACTCCATTTCTTCTCAGCTTCACGATAAGGAGGAGCCATGTCAGCACGAACAACGTCACGATTGATCGTCATGGCGTTCGTCATGATGTTCGCCCTGGTTCACGTGGGAAATGCGCTGGGACAAGACAATCTTCAAAAGTATTTCAACGACACTGCCTGCAAAGTGAAGGCAACGGCCGACCCATCGCAGAAGCGTGCAATCCTCAACGAGGGACTTCAAAATATGTCCGAGGCGTTGAACAGGGTTGAAAGCTCGCGGCTGATTTCGAAAGACGATCGCGTCGGGATTGATCGCTTCAGGGTCACCCTTGAAGAGAGACAAAATGAGCTCGTGGGTAGTAATGGCTACGATCGTGTGCCCGATGAGCAACTCAATGCGTTCTCTGATTTCGTCGTGCAAGACATGGAGCAGGCCGAGCAGACGATAACCATCAGTGTGGTCGTACTGCTCTTGATCATAATCATTGTGATCCTCATCACGTAGTCTCGGCATAGAGCGATCACTTTGGGCTGCCGGTATGCAAAGTCCGCCCAACCGATTCTTGGCGAGCGTCACGCATGCGTACCCGATGCTCCTAGGGGGCGTCGGCTGTGTGGCGCTCGCGTTGTTTCTGTCTTCGTGCAGCTCCATCCGTCCTGCTCGCCGTGCGACCCTGCTTGGGGAGGAGAGTGGGCTCCCCCCCCGCTACTCAATCGTGTGTATCATCCACGGCGACAGTGGCTACCTCTATCATGATACCCGCGGCAATGCGTACAGAGCAGATCAAGAAACTCTGGCGAGAGCGAAGAGGGTCGCGGAACGGAACACGCAGGCAGAGGTGTTCATCTTTCATGAAAGACACAGGAGGCACTTCTTGCTTTTTTTTCCTGTCCGTGACGGAACATTTTATTACTACCGGCACGGACGGCTTCTCGCCGAAGAATCGTACTGGCGCGATCAGGGACAATCGCGCTTCGATCCCGAGGTGGAGCTTTATGACCGCTTCCGCGCGGAAGAGCAACCTCAGTTGGTGAGACTGTTCCTCTACTTTGGTCACGAAATCCCTGAATTCGGGGGCGGGGGTTATGATGCATCGTACTCGGATTGGACCTTCACGATAGATGACCTTGCCGGCGGATTGAAACGCATAACGCGTGATTCCACGAAGTTCGATCTCGTCGTCCTTTCCACGTGTTTCAGCGGCACGCCTCACACCGTCGCCGCGCTTGCACCGTACGCACGATACGTCGTTGCTTCTCCCGACAATCTTCACCTCTCTTACTTCGATCTATATCCATTGGAGCGGTTGGATGTGGGTTTGCCAGACGGAGACGTGTCTGCGTTCGCGAAGAAGTTCGCTCGGCATGCATTCGACCGGCTGGCAGAAGATATTCAGACGGCGATCACCGTTGTCGTGTATGATGTGGACCGCGTGCGTGGATTCCTGGACTCCGTCGACGGTGTCTACGATCGTGCCTTGACCACATTGAAAGGGAAGAAACCGGTATCCATTGAGCACTGCGATTGCGCCGAAGACCCTGCTTACGTGCTGCCGGGGATGAGCGAGGGGGTCGACGTGTTCTACCGCCCGCCGCGCTTCGGACGCTCAAAGCACACACAGAGCCATTCCGGATGGGAATGCAGCAAGCTTCTCAAGTGATTCAGCGTTGTGCGAAATGCTTGCACAACGGGGCTGGAACATTTAGACTGATGCAATCGATGAGGTCACGAGTCGCCATTTTGCATACTTCGACACATCTCGCATGCAATTCCGTTCATTGAGAATAGGGGGGCACAAGATGGCCAGCCGCAATGCCATATCCATCGTCGCAAAAATCCTCATGTTTCTTTTGGTCCCGCTCTCCTGCGCGATTAATCCCGTCACGGGCAAGAAACAATTCATGCTGGTTACGGAACAGGACGAGATTTCCCTTGGAAGACAGGCCGATCAGGAAGTGGGTCAGACATACGGTTTCTATGAGAATCCGGCGTTGTCGGATTACGTCAACCGGGTCGGTCAGAGCATATCCAAGAACACGCAGCGGCCGAATAACGAGTACCATTTCAAGGTGCTGGACACGCCTGTCGTCAACGCGTTTGCCGTGCCGGGTGGATACGTGTACGTGACGCGAGGCATTCTGACTTACATGAACGACGAGGCCGAGCTGGCCGGGGTCATCGGGCATGAACTCGGCCACGAGAACGCCAGGCACATTGCCCAGCAGATGAGCCGCCAGCAGGTTGCCCAGCTCGGATTAAATGTCGGCGTGATCCTTTCGGAAGACTTCCGAAAATACGCCGGACTGGCCCAGCTCGGCTCGAGCATGCTGTTTCTCAAGTTCAGCCGGGATGACGAGCGTCAGGCGGACGATCTCGGCGTCGAATACGGCAGCAAGTCGGGCTACGACACCTATCGGATGGCTGCATTCTTTCAGACTTTGGAAAGACTCAATTCGGCGGGCGGCGGTCTGCCGGATTGGTTTTCGACCCATCCCGATCCGGGGAACCGGGTGACGGCGGTCAACAACAAGACAGTGGAATGGCGCCAGAAACTCACTCTGACCCAGTATGCGATCAGGCGTGATAATTACTTGAGGGCGGTCAACGGAATCATTTTCGGCGAAGATCCGCTTCAGGGATACGTGGAAGGCGGCGCGTTTTACCATCCGACCATGAGATTCACCTTCCCGGTCCCAAGCGGATGGCAGGTCAACAATACGCCTTTGCAGGTCCAGATCGTTTCGGATAAACAGGACGCCGTCATCCTGCTGATGCAGGACAGTTCGGCTTCGATCTCCGAGGCCGCAGATCATTTCGTGCAAGAAGCCAATGCGACTGTGCAGTCCAGGGGACGGCTCGTCGTCAACGGGTTTCAAACTGAGAAAGTAGTTGCGCGTCTGATCTCCGGGCAGGACTCACTTCAGGTCTTGTCGTACTTCATAGCCAAAGGGAAAGCCGTCTATGCCTTTCACGGAATGACCAGATGGAATCAATACTCACAATACTCGCCGACATTTTCCAGAACATTGGGCGGGTTCAAGAATCTGGACGACTCATCCAAAATCAACGTAACACCGGAGAAGCTCATCGTCAAAACCGTCACCAAAGCGGGCAGTTTGAAAGCGATTTTGAAACAATTCGGTACGGCAGACGACGAATTGGAAAATCAGGCCGTTTTGAACGGAATGCAACTGGCGGACAATGTGAGCGCGGGAACGCTGATCAAAATTGTGGTGAAATGATCCTGCGCAAGAGACACGGATTCGTCAGGCGGCAGGGGAATACGGGGCATTTGATTCGGATCGTCCCCATGTCACGGAAGGAGGTCAAGGAGAAATGCTTTGGAGCGTAGGAATCATTCTGCGGTTGATTTCTTCGATGCGGCGCCCCGCTCGGGCAGAAGGAGGAGAAATGAAGAAGTCTTTAATTCGTAGCGCTCTTTGCGCTTTGGCACTATCTTTTTTGGCTTTCGGAACGGTAGGCTGGCTGGCGGGCTGCTCGGACAACAGCGTCAAGTCGGAAACCGTTCCTCCCAGTGAGCCTACCAACGTGACGGTCACGCAAGTGGACTCAACCACCGTCGAAGTTACCTGGACTGCTTCGACCGACAACCTGGTGGTGTGCTCGTATAACGTCTACAGAGGGCTGGTTCTGGCCGGCAACACCAGAGACACCACCTTCCGGGACACCGGTCTTATTCCCGGCATGACTTATATCTACTCCGTTGAGGCCTTAGACTGTTCGCAAAACGCAAGCACGCGCTCGGCCTCCGCCGATACCTTCACAACTCCGGGGACTCCTCCCAGCGACAGCACTATCCTTGGGTGCGCGGCCGATTTTGCGATTCTGGCCGGCACGACGATTACCAACACCGGTGGCACAGCGATTACCGGAGATGTTGGGTTGAGTCCGGGTTCTGCAATGACTGGATTTCCTCCGGGAACTTACACCGGGACCTTACACATCAATGATACTGCCGCAAACGATGCTAAATTGTGCTTGACCACCGCGTATCTCTACCTCCAGGGACGACCACCAGTTGCAACTGTGGCCGGAAACATAGGCGGGCAAACCATCTACCCTGGCACCTATGCATCCAGCTCTACGCTTGCGATATCGTCAGGGAATCTCACTCTCGACGCCGGAGGCAACGCGGATGCTCTCTTCATTTTCCAGATTGCATCCGCTCTTACCGTGACGTCCGGTCGACAGGTTATCCTGGCCGGCAGCGCACAGGCCAAAAACGTCTATTGGCAGGTAGGCAGCGCGGCGACTCTTGGAACAACTTCGGTCTTCAGGGGGAACATACTGGCCCTTGACGCAGTCACGCTGGCGACCGGCGCAACTGTGGATGGCAGAGTATTTGCACGGAATGGAGCGGTTACCTTAGACGCCAATGTGGTTACCATGCCGTAAGGGAGAAACAAAGTTGTGCGGTCTGAAACGATGGTAGAACGTATCCTTGAAAACCAAGACCAAGAAGGTGGGAAAATGAAGAGAACGACCTGTTTATTAAGTATAGTGGTGTTATCTATGTGGTTGGTGTTAGCCGTCGCCCCGGCGCAAGGCATGGATCAGACCGGGAAACTGGGACTAGGCCTTCACGGTCTAGTCTATAAGCTCGGCTTGACCGACCACTCCGACTTCTGGACCGTGGGTGAAGGGGTTAACCTGGGACTAAAGTATGGCCTGACCAGCAAGGCTGCTATTGGCCTGGAAGGGCAGATTATGCAAACCTACCTGGCCGACCTGAGCGACGGCTCCAAGCTGGAGGACGGAGCCGGGTTCACCTTCGACAACGTGACCGACGGGCCCCGGCAGCGGGCTTATGTGATTGGAGCGGTGGTCGAATATCATTTTATGCCGGAGAAAAATTGGTCTCCCTACATCTTCGGTGGCCCGGGCATTTATATCTGGAGGTGGACCGATAAGGATTGGAATACCTTGATTTCGGCGGACCCTTCCCTGATCGGCACCGGCATCCCTCCCCTTGATACTGACTCAGAGTGTTACTATATGAAAGACCAGGAACTCTATCTTATGGGGGGGGCGGGACTGGAATTTTTTCCTGCCGAATGGCTGTCTTTTGACTTCGGCGCAAAGTTTCGTTACCTGTCCCATCTCTTGACCAACTTTAAGGACGGAAGAGACATTGTGGGGTCAGATCCCGGCCAATTAGACTTGCCCAAAGGCATAGGCGAATTGTATGCCGGCTTAACCTTGTATTTTGGCGGGAAGAAAGAATGCCCGCCATTGTCCTGCCAGGGCTCCGGAAATCCGATGAGCGGGAGTCCTTCCCTAACGGTGCAGTTTGACGGTTCGGCCAGTGGAGGCTGCCCGCCCGGCACCTACAGCTGGGATTTTGGGGATGGCGTCTCCAGCAGCGACCAGAGCCCCCGGCATACCTACCAGACGGCGGGGAACTATACGGCCTGGTTGACGGTCACCGATTCGAAAGGGAACCGCTGCCAGGAAAGCGTCTCTTCCATAATGGTCGGCTGCCCACCATTGACCTGCACGGCCTCGGCCAATCCCACCAACGGGCCGGTCCCCTTGACGGTGCAGTTTGGGGCTACGGTCAGCGGAGGGTGCCCGCCCTACACCTACAACTGGAATATTGGGGAGGAGCGCTCCAGCAGCGAGCAGAATCCCAGCCAACGTATCGAGAAAGCGGGGAACTATACGGCCCGGCTGACGGTCACCGATTCGAAGGGGAACCGCTGCCAGGAAAGCGTTTCCTATGAGACTTTCGTCGAGTACATCCCGACTCCGGACAAGCCGATAGTGCTCCACGGCGTGAAATTTGAATTCGACAAATCCATACTGTCCGTCAGAGCCGATTCTCTCCTTGACCTGGTGGCAGCCAGTATGAAAAGGAGGCCGGATGTTAAGGTGGAAGTCGCCGGACACTGTGACTGGGTTGGTTCGGACGCCTACAACCAAGCGCTCTCTATCCGTAGAGCCGAGGCAGTGCGCGATTACCTGATCTACAAAGGTGTTAAGGCTGAGAATCTGACCTTCAAGGGCTACGGCGAGACCAAGCCCATGGCTGACAACAAGACCGCCGAAGGTCGGGCCCTGAACCGCAGGGTGGAATTGAGGAGAGTTCAGTAAGTAGCCGCAAACAACAAGAAAGAGCGCCCTTGGTTCCCCCTTCCTCGGGCGCCTTTCTTGTTGCAGTTTTTGTGCGGCCGGCAACTCGGCCTGCGGCTCAACCGCGACGGCAGAAACTACCATGCCTCAGACGCCACACACCGATCTGATCACGCAACGCTTATTGAAGGCCGCCATTGCCGGCCGAGCTGCGCCGTATAGCTATGCCGAACTGGACGTGCTGGCCAAACACTTCACCGAAGAAGATGATGCCGCCAACAAGGTCGAACGACAGGTCGGCAAATCCGCGGCCGCGCTCCTCCTTGAATCCAGGATCGGCGAACAGTTTGACGCCATTGTCACGGGTGCTTCTGATAAAGGCACCTGGGCAAGGTTGCTTACCATCCCTGTTGAAGAAAGAGTGGTGCGCGAGTTCGAGGGCGTGGATGTCGGCGACCGGATTCACGTGCAACTGATCGCCGTGGACGTTGAGCTGGGATATATTGATTTCGGGAAAGTCGGTTCATCAGGGCATTGATGAGGTAGGCATGGATTCTCCGAAACCAACGCCGACTCCGTCTCAGCGTCCAGGTCATCCCGCCGGCGCGAACGGGCCCACCATCTCCGCTCAGTTGTTGGCAAAGGCGCGCGTCGATACCGCGACCCTCCTGCAGGAGCTGGCATCGCGCTTGGAAGGCTTGAGCCAGGCGGAAGCCGATGCGCGATTGAAGCAGGTCGGGCCGAACGAGATCGCCCGCGAAAAGCGCCAGTCCCCCGTGCGGCGCCTGCTGAATAACGTCAAGAATCCGTTGGTCATCCTGCTGGTCGCGCTGGGTGTGCTGTCGTATCTGACCGGTGACCTGCGGGCGATGGCGGTCATTTTCGTAATGGTATTGCTGGGCGTGGTGTTGCGTTTCTCCCAGGAGCTACGCGCCGACAACGCGGCTGAGAAGCTCGAAGCGATGGTCAGCAACACGGCGACGGTGGTGCGCGGCGGGGCGGAAGTGGAAATGCCGCTCAAGCTGGTGGTGCCGGGCGATATCATCCACCTGGCCGCCGGTGATATGGTGCCGGCCGACGCGCGGCTGCTCGCCGCCAAGGACCTGTTCCTGAACCAGGCGGCGCTCACCGGCGAGGCCTTGCCGGTGGAACGCAAGGCCGACCCTGCGCCGGCGGACGTGCAGAACCCGCTCGATCTGCCCAACCTCTGCTTTCTCGGCTCCAACGTGGAAAGCGGCTCCGCGACCGCCGTGGTCATCCACACCGGAGACCGCACCTACTTTGGCTCGCTGGCGGCCAGCATCGTCGGACAGCGCCAGCTCACCAGCTTCGACAGGGGCGTCAACAAGTTCACCTGGCTGATGCTCCGTTTCATCGCCGTGATGGTGCCGGCGGTCTTCCTGATCAACGGGCTGAGCAAGCACAACTGGTTGGAAGCGTTTCTGTTTGCCCTGGCGGTGGCAGTCGGGCTGACCCCCGAGATGCTGCCCATGATCGTGACCGTCAACCTGTCGAAGGGCGCCCTGGCGATGGCGCGCAAGAAAGTGATCGTCAAACGCCTGAACGCCATCCAGAACTTCGGAGCGATGGACGTACTCTGCACCGACAAGACCGGCACCATCACCCAGGGCAAAATCGTGCTCGAAAAGCATCTGGACGTGCGCGGCGAGCCTAGCGATAAGGTGCTGTACTACGGCTACCTGAACAGCTATCACCATACCGGACTAAAGAATCTACTCGACGAGGCGATCCTTGCCCATGAGGAACTGGAAGAACGCCTGAAGGCGAAAGAAAAATACCGCAAGATCGACGAAATCCCCTTCGACTTCGTGCGGCGGCGGATGTCGGTGGTGGTGGAAGATGAAACCGGATTGAACACGCTGATCTGCAAAGGCGCCGTGAATGAAGTGATGGGTCTGTGCACCCGGGTGGTAATCAACGGGAAGGTTCTCGATGTTCTGCCCGAGCATGATGCCCACCGCCGGCAGATGGTGGACCAGCTGAACGGTCAAGGCTTCCGGGTGGTCGCCCTGGCCTACAAAGAAATGCCCGGCTCCTCCGATGAGCCTGTTTACGCGGTCAAGGATGAGTCCGATCTGATCCTCCTGGGTTTTCTCGCCTTCCTCGACCCGCCCAAGGAGACCGCCGCGGAGGCCTTGCAGCGGCTGCACGGCCTGAAGGTCGACGTTAAGATCCTGACCGGCGATAACGAGATCGTCACCGCGTATATTTGTAGGGAAGTGGGCCTGCCGGTCGAACAGATCTTGCTCGGCTCGCAGGTCGAGACGCTGAGCGAGGCGGCGCTGGCCGAAGCCGCCAGCGTCACCAGCGTTTTTGCCAGGCTGGCCCCGGCCCACAAGGAGCGCATCATCAAGGCGCTCCAGAGCAAAGGGCACGTGGTGGGCTTCATGGGCGACGGCATCAACGATGCGCCGGCCCTCAAAGCCGCCGATGTGGGCATTTCGGTGGACAGTGCGGTGGACATCGCCAAGGAGTCGTCCGACATCATCCTGCTGGAGAACAGCCTGCTGATCCTGGAGCAGGGTGTGCTGGAAGGCCGGCGCGTGTTCGGCAACATTATCAAGTATATCAAGATGGCGGCCAGCTCCAACTTCGGGAATATGTTCAGCGTCGTGGGGGCCAGCGCATTCCTGCCCTTCCTGCCCATGCTGCCAATCCAGGTGCTCACCAACAACCTGCTCTACGACTTCTCACAGACTGCTATCCCCACCGACGAGGTGGACGCTGACTGGCTGACCAAGCCGCGCAAATGGACGATCGGCGAAATCCAACGCTTCATTTTGTTTATCGGTCCGATCAGTTCGATCTTCGATTACCTGACGTTTTTCATCATGCTGGCCGTGTTCAAGGCCCGGCACAACCCGGCCCTGTTCCACACCGGCTGGTTCGTGGAGTCGCTCTTCAGCCAAACGCTGATCATCCACGTGATTCGCACCCGTAGGATTCCGTTCATCCAAAGCCGGGCGAGTTGGCCGCTGATCGCCACCTCCCTGATCATCGTTGCTGTGGGCGCCTGGCTGACGGTTTCGCCCCTGGCCGGCACGCTCGGCTTTGTCCCGCTGCCGCAGCTCTACTGGCTGCTGCTGGCGATCATGCTGCCGTGCTACGTAGTGCTGACCCAGTTGGTGAAGACTTGGTTCTACCGGAGGTTTGGCGAATGAACCAACGCCGCCTTCTCGCCCCGGGCGCGCAGAAAATCGCGATGGGAGAGACGAGGTAGGCAGACTGCGGACGGACGCTCTACTGTTTGGGTTCCGGGATCGGAATCGAAAAGGTAAAGCTCTGGATGGCCTCTCCACCGTGCCCGTCGGTCGCCCCTATTCTGACGTCATACGTCGGCTTGCGCTCCTCCCCACTTGGCACGGTCCATTCGATCTTCCCTTTATCGTTGATGCTCATGTGCGGCGGCCCGGAGAGTAGCTCGTAGGTAATGTGGTCGCCGTCCGCGTCCTCGCACACGACCTGGTAAATGAGTAGAGCCCCGGACGTGGACGTCGGTGGAGACGAAGTGATGCTGGGCGCGTGGTTCTCAAGTTTGAGAGGCCCAGTCCTAAAAGGTGGAGAACTGGTTTCTCCGTCGCTCGCGATGATTTCTGCGTAGATCTCATCTTCTCTTTGAACGACCGAGGGGTTCAGCGTCGCGCTCGCTTGTCCGTTCATTTTTCTTCCGTTCTTGAACCAACGGTAGGAGTAGGCAATCTGGTCGTTGTCTACGTCCAGGCATCTTGGCATCACAGAAATACTTGGTAGTTGTCTGCCTTCCAGGGCAAGCGACGCCTCGAGAATTTGCGGGGGGGTATTGAGAATTGTGACCGCGGGGAGGCGGAAAACCTTCCGTGGAAAGGTCGAGTCGAGAAGGGCTACTTCGACCGATATCTGATCACCTTTATGCACATTCTCCGGCTCGAGCGAGTTTCCGGTCACGCCGGGGACGATCACACCATTTCGTTTCCACGTGTAGATGACGTCGGGCAACTTGGTTCGGGGATTGGTCCTGAACCGGACTTCGAGGTGGTTGTTGGCGTAAGCCTGTCCGGGATAGATTCTGCCGGTCTCGAGCACAGTTGTGGGGCTGGCCCCTTCTTCGTTTCTCGTCTTCTGCCCCTGTCCAGAGCAGCACAGGAACAGGAGACAGAGGAACAGAGGAAAGGCAGGAGCGATGGCACCATTGAGTTTATTCACGTTACACTCCGCCGGTCATAGATGAGGCGCGATCACTGGCGAAGAACGATTCGCCCCTGGCTGAACGGACCGGGCGACAAGCCTCATCTGGGGGTTTCCGCAGCAAGCGTGCCCGTGTTCGGATTCACTCCGCTTGGAATGGCTTTTTCCGGGATTGCCGCCTTCCGGTAGTCTTCTCTGAGCACAGAGTCGTCCGGGCGAACTACTACCATCTTCACCCTCGAAATCCCGTTCTCCTCGAAACCGCTCAGGAGTATGCTGACATTCGATACGGGCGTCCCTGTTTGTCGCAGTCCCTCGCCGATGATGTAGATTGTCGTACTCCGAGTAATCGAGAACTCCTTCCCGTCAAGCCATATGTCACCGTCAATCCTGCCGGTGTACGTCCCCGAGGTCAAGAAAAACGCGCCTGCCGACTTCCCGACCAGTTTCTCTTTCCCGTACATCAGCATATTGCTTGACGCGTACGCTCCGGCCGCGAGGGTCAAGACCGCAGCGGTCGCGGCGAGCAGAACCAAGACGAACACTCGTTGGTTTCTCATACTGAATTCCTTCCTTATTGAAAGTCCTCACGCCAAGAATGGACGACGATATGCTGGAAAACTCCCACGGCGTCTTCCGAGGTCAGTTCGGCATACGTGTTCTGAAGAATGATGGTTTCACTCGGCAGGTCAAACACTGGCTCGGAGAAGATGCCGCTACCAATGGATTTCACACGTCCCGCCGTGGTGTTGTTTTCCGTACCATTCTCGTTATCGGGCGCCGAACCGTCCTCGAAGTCGAGACTGTACAGCCACGACGTCCCGCCGGCAAGGCACGGCGTGGACACGGGCTGAAATGATGTGAAGTAGACGACGCCCGCGGCCAACACACACGCCTTGCTGACTCTCTCTCCCGACGCCTTCACAAGGTCGATGAACCATCCGCGACTGGTGCTGCTCAAGGTATGGATGGAAGACGTCTGGTCCGCCAGATTGGCCCTGGTTACCGTTGTGCCGCTGTGATTGTCGATAATGCAGTAGAAAGTCTGCTGACTGGTATTCGAGAGATCAGCCGGCTCCACAAACCTGCCCGTCCCGAAGTACAGAAGAACGTTGCCCGTCGCCGTGACCGTAGGGATTGGTTTCGCCTGAATTGGTTGGCTGGAGCTAAAGAGCACAGTCTTCGACCAGGGAGTCGTGCGAAGGTCGATGCGCCACAAGTTACCCGCCAGATCTCCAGCATAGATTAGATCGTCATAACCGTCGGAGTCCACGTCAACTTTGACGGGGGACGTGACCAAGTTCGTGCTTGTCGAGGTGCTGAGAAGACTTGACCACAGGGTGGATCCATTCTGCAGGCTCAGGGCGAGCAGGTAGCCTTCTCTGGCAGTCTCATCAGGACCGGATCCCACGAACGCAACGAATTGACCGAGACTGCTGGAGCGTGCCACTTCCGGCACTCCCCACGATTCGTTCACCATGGGCACGGAGACGTCCCAGAGGAGTGAGAAGCCCTCCGGGGTCGGGACGGTTACGTCAAGGGCGAAGTAACCGTCGCCTCCCTCTCTTTCACTCCCGATGAGAATCGTTCTCCAACTTCCATTCACGTATGCATCGACCACCTTCGAAGTCCCATTTACGTAGAACTGGTGGCAGTAGCGCCGGTTCATGAGTTCCCTTAGGTTCGGAAGCTGGTTCTTGGGGATGTACGCCCATTTTTCGTTCCCGTCTGCAGTCCGTATGCAGTGGAGCATCCCATCGTTTGCGCCGACGTATATCACCTCGTCCCTGCCAGAGTTGCTGATCTTGAAGGTGCTGTAGCTCAGAAAATTGTAGAAATACGAGGGCGCCCCCACGATAACCGGAGAAGAATCCACGACGTCCCCAAGTTTCCAACCTCCCCGAACTCGATATCCCGAAAGATCGGTTCCACGGATGTACCGAACAATATAGGTGGCAGTGTCTATGGTGGTTGTGCTCAGATAGGGCTTCAACTGAGCCACGTTCCCGACACTAAATTCCATTTTGCTGGTTCCGTCGATCGAAGTGTAGATATTCCGTGCGTCTGCACTCTGGCTCTGAAGTTGTACCCCTGCGTCCCAGACCGGGGAATCGCTCTCGTCGTACGGCAAGTCGAAGGCCTCGAGATGTCCCTGCCATTCGCCGGGTTTGAACTTCGCCCTGTACACCTGCCTGTTGGATGCGCTTTCAGTGGAGACCACCGCAGCGGCTGTTCCGGAAGACATTCTGGTGACGATGTCCGCCACTGTTTCTGTCAGGCTGTTTGCGAGCTCCTCGGGGTTGTTCGCGTTGAAATAGAGGCCGCCTCCGTCGTTGGCCGTCTCCTGGAGGAGTCCTGCGTCAACATTAAATCCAATCGTATACGTTACTACATTTTGGTTTCCGTCCAGGTCTGGCCGCATGTCATTGTTGTGAAGGTAAAGCGCGACGTCGTCCATATAGTGTGAGCACTTGTTCGATTCATCATAAGGAGCGCCTATACTGGCACAGTTTCCAGGATCCAGTCCGTCGTGATCGTAGTCGCCGATGTAGCTCGGCAAGTTCCTGTCCATTGTCGGGAACCCGTCGGTGACGACGATCACGAAATTGTGCTGGCACCAGGCCTGAATGGGGGCGCTCGAACCGCTCTGTTTGAAGTAGTCGAGCGCGGTGACCATCGATTCAGCGGTCGGGGTCCAAGCCGTTCCCCCTATGTCATAGAGCCTCGTCAGCAGAGTGGCCTTGGCCGTTCCGATGTTGGCGACCATCGTGCCACCGGTGTCGTAGTTGAATTTCATTATGCCGAATCGGACACCATCTGTTTCATTGATAATATCGGCCACGGCGGCTTTTGCGACTTGTATTCGAGTCATGCGGGGAATCCCGCCACGCTGTGCAGTCGAAGCATGGTAGAAGATCCAGTTCAAGTAGTTCCCCATGTATCGTCCCGACTCTCCCTCGTCACTGGTCACAAGATAGGCGGCCGGCGTAGTGGGCCACCCGTAGTGGAAATCCCTGGGTCTGTACGAGCCACTGGAACTGACGTAGTAGGTGGTCGGTCCGGAAAACCTGCCTGAGTAGTTCGTGTTGGGATCGTAGTCGGGATGGAACATGGCCTCGTTCATGCTGCCGGAGTTGTCGAAAATGAATAGCACGTTTGCATCCAGTCCGCCGGTCTGGATGAACAGCGGATACTCGCACGAGGCCAGCACCGGTTGGTAGGGAGTGCTCCAGATGACGAGCGCAAATCCGATCAGAGCCAGGAGCAATACGGCGGTGGTCGGCCGGGGTTTCAAAGGCATGATCAGTATCCCTCCTTGAATAGTCTGCTTGCTTGAACGACGATTTGGCTCTCGCTTTCCTGACTGCTTGCGCCCACAGCTTCGATGTTGTATTCGAAATCCTTGTATTCGGCGCCCCAACCCGGTCGGGTCGTTTTCCGAAGATACGTGATTCTGAATTGATATCTGTGATCTTGGCTCAGGTTGGAGTAGCCTACCGGAACAAACACGTGGTCGTCCTCGTCGACAATGCCAGGGGGCGAGCTCTGTGCCCTCAGCCAGTTAATTGCCGCCTCGCCGGCCGCGTCCGCGGAATAGAAGGACCTTCCGTGTGCGTACTCGTTGGAAGTAATTTTCTTCTCCGAGATCGCCACAGCTATGATGATCGCCGCCAAGAGCGCGAGGCAGGTAATGAACGCAAGTGCCGTTACCATGGCGATTCCCTTGTTATTCGAAAGTGAGTGCTTCATGGTGTTTCCCGCCTGGGATTAATGACTTAGAATGTCAACAACGGCCTCTACGAATTCCTCAGTGCCGCCGTAGTAGTCAACGTGATCTGCTCGCCCTCTCGAGCGTGTGTCGTGATTGATATCGCAACCGACCGGACCTGGGCGGCCAACAAAGTTGTCAGTGGCAGAGGGCTAAGCGGGTCGTTGTTCGCGTCCAGGTAGTTGAACACAAGGCCGCTTACGTTGGGAACGAGCACCTGCGGCCCGGTGCCCGGGTCGCGGAAGAGAACTTGCGAGACGACGTCGTAGTAGTAGGTTACGTCTTCCGACGGCTCCGCCGTCTCGATGACGCCGTCTCCGTCCAGATCAGCCTGTATGCGCAGGCTATCTGACGAGGCAACGATGATGGCCGAAACACCCACGCCTGAAGGATCGCACCCGGCATGGCGAAGTTCCTTGACGATAATGTCCATGCCAAGCCTGGCATTTCTCTGCATGTTGACTCGCCGACTCGTCTTCCTGTAAGTGTCGTTGCTTGAGTAGAAGACAGTACTGACGACGGCGAGCACGATGCCCAGCATCGCCGCCGTTAACATCATTTCAACGAGGGTAAACCCTCTGTTGCCCTGCGCTAATCTCCTAAGGAATCTCATGTCATTTCCTCTAACAGCGCTATCGCCACGATAGCAAGTTTCGGAAGGTGACGGCTCTTTCGTCACCTGTTTCCTGCCACTGTACCGTCACTGTCACCAAATTGAGACCTACTCCTGCCGACTCGACGTGCGTACGCCACATGAAGGGGCCGGTGGTTCCGGAATCGGGTACTGCAGAGTTGAATCCCAGGTTTCTCGCGCGCTCCATCTGCATTTGGGCAATGTTTAGCGCTTGGGTTCGCTGACCGGAGTGAAAGACGTCCCTCTGAGACAAGGTCTGCACAAAGGCGAGAGGAAGCAGTCCTATGGCCAGTATGATCATCACGACCATCAGTTCCACAAGGGTGACGCCTTTGTTGTTCCATAAAAGTGACATTATGCCTACATTACCTCAGTCGCAGAGGACGGTTCCGTTGGACGACAAAACCAGGGTCTCGCCTTTGCTGCCGTTTGAGATGGTGATGTTCGCTGCGTCGGTCAGCCCCCATGCGTAAAAACTGGGATTGGCGGATGCGTTGAAGGCGAAGCCGACAGGCACTGCGCGGGTTCTGATGACCACGCCCGTGGCGGTCTCAATAATGCGATACTGATTCGCTTGAAATGCGATGTGGTAAGTCTTATGTCTGGCCTGGGCCAATGAACTGGCATAATGGATGTCTGCGATGAGCTCGCTGGAAGCCCCGTTCAGGCGGGAGGTCTCAAGGTATCTCGAGAAAGAAGGTACAGTGAGAGCAACCAGCAGGCCGAAGATGATCATGACCCAGGTCAACTCGAGGAGTGAAAACCCGCTTTGTCCCTTTATGTTACATCTTGTTTTCATGACATCTCACCAACGGGTCTTAATGCAATAGGCATGCCAAGATGATCGAGAGGGAATGGAGGCCCCAAGGGGTCGCTCTGCCGCTCCTTCTGTCGTGGGGGTGGGGACCAGGGTTTTCGTCGTGGTGATCGACGGATGGATTTCGGTCGTTGGGGGCTCCGATGGTGCCGCCGTTGGCCAATCACGGGCCGGTCTCTGCCGGTAAATCGAGAGATCTACGGGGCCGCAGCGCCTTCGAACCCCGACACGAACGGCTTGGAGTGTGGCGCGGTGGTGTTGGGGTGAGCCTGGTATTTCGCAACGAGTTGCACGCTGCAATGTGCCAAGGAGCAGATTGCAGCGTGCGCCCTGGGTGACTTTCAGTCCCCGGCCAGGGTGACTCCTGCAAAGGGAATCACGATCTAGTCCCTGCCACGGGTGGCCAATCCGGAGATGGCCAGAAGAATGATCGAGCCAATCATTGCCACCGCAAAGCTGGACGGGTTGAAGCGAAAGCTGAAGCCGCGGCCGGTTGCCAATTTCATGACGAGACCGCCAAGAAGGCGAAGGAGGACCATGAATTCATTGCGCTCGCGGCGGTTTTTCGCATACAGTGGCGCCTGGTGAAACGGCGGACAATTCCACGGGAAGCGTAACGTCGAGCACATTTTTTGCCGTTCAGCGGAGGTTTTTGCCGTTTCCGGTGTCTAATGAGAAAGCGAAGCAGTGCCTTGTTCATTTCAAGTCATATCAAATCACATTAGGTCTTCTTGAGTCACCTTGGGGCGTTCTGTGGAAGATCAAGAGCTAGTTCAGAGAATCGTCGCGAAGGACCACGCTGCCTTTCAATCGTTTGTTCAACACTATCAATCCCGGGTGTATCGTACGTGCTATCAGATACTGGGTAACGAGCAAGATGCCGAAGACTTGGCGCAAGAGGTTTTCCTCAGGGTTTACGAGCAAGCTGCAGGCTTCCGTGGCGAGTGCAGGATCTCCACGTGGCTCTATCGTGTTGCCGTCAACCTTTCGTTGAATCGACGCCGCAAGCAAAAATGGAATCGCTACCTGGGGGCGTTCGGCTCTCCAGAGGATAAGGAAAACGATCCCGACAGTCACGTGGCAGCCGAAGACGAACGACCGGACAAACTACTTGAGAAGAAAGAAGTTAGCGAGATTCTGAGACAGGCTCTGGACGCCCTCCCGGAGAAGCAGCGTGCGGCAATGATTCTGCACAAGCTCGAAGGGCTTTCGTATCAGCAAATTGCGGATGTGCTGCAGACGTCGTTGCCGTCCGTGGAATCACTTATTCACCGTGCCAAACGCAATCTACAGAGAAGGCTGCTTCCCTTTGCCGAGGAAACCTGAACAGCCCGCAAGTTTTGGCAACCTCGTGTGTCAAAAAGAATGAGGTGAGAAAGAACAATATGGACTGCAAGTTCGTGCGAGAAAATCTCATCGATATCGTTGAAGGAAGATTCAAGCCTGAGGCCAACGTACAGCTTGAAATACATCTGCAGTCCTGTGGCAAGTGCGCGAGCCTGGTTGACCGGTTTGGGCGGCTCTGGGCGGTGTGGGGAGAGACCGCACCCGCTGAGCCCTCGCCTTTCTTTTGGACCCGGCTGCAACAGAGGCTCAGAGCTTCAGAGGTCAGGAGGCCGTGGTTTACGTCTTTCTTGGCGAAACCAGAACACTTGCTGCGACCTGCAATTGCTCTGGCCAGCGTTCTAATAGGTATCGTCGCCGGACATTATCTCGGCAATTTCCCAGCAGAGAAAGTCGCGCAACTTTTGGGGCAGAGACGTGATGTCGCGACTGAACAGTTGGTTGAATATCACTTGGGTCCTCTCGACGATTTCCCGTCGGGTTCCGTGGCAGACATGTACCTGAACGTTGCGGAGAACAACTAGGAGAGTCCGACCATGAAAAGACACTGGCTTAGTCTGGCAGTAGTCATCCTGATTATCCTGAATCTATCAGCCCTGGGTACCCTGGTCTATCATCGTTGGTTCACACCTCCGAAGCACCGGCTTCCGCACCACCCTGAGCGCATGGTCGACTTCCTTCGCAAGGAGCTCTCTCTGACCGACACTCAGGTGGCAGAGTCGGAGTCGCTCAGAGTCCGTTCTGAAGCGAGTATGAGTGGAGTACAGCGGGAGCTGGAGCAAAAGAGACAATCTCTGATGAAAGAGCTTGCCGCAGATGCGCCGGACAGCACGCGCGCCAATCAGTTAGTAGAGGAAATCGCCATGCTCCAGATGACGCTTGAGAAACAAGTGATCCGGCACATGCTACAGCAAAACGCGATACTCACGTCGGAACAGCGCGCGAAGCTCTTCTCGCTGTTGCAAGAGCGCATGCATCGTCGGGACGCGATGTTCGGACCTTCGATGGGAGGACCGGAGGGTGGGCCGCAGCTAGGAGGGCCTGGAGGGAGGCCACCGGAGGGACCGCGAGAAGGATCCAGGGAGGAACGGGGACACGGAGGGTGAGCGCGCCGGTTGTTCACGCGTTGCGGGAGAGAGAAAGTGACTACCAAGCAGTTCGTTGCAGTGTTCTCAAAGCTATTGTCAAGAGCGTTGACTGCGCTTGTGCTGGTGGGACTCACGGGGTCCGTCGGTTGCGCCGCAAGTCGGGACGTGGCTAGTCCGTGGTGTGACAAACCAATGACGATAGACGGTCAGATGGCCGAGTGGGTGGAGCTTGCGCTCACCAATTTCGAAGCGAGCGGTGCAGGAGTGGGAGTGAGCAACGATGGTGAGAGACTCTACGTCCTCGTTTGTTTCAGAGACGAGAAGTGGGCACGAGCCATCAGCATGAGTGGTCTGACTGTGTGGCTCGACAATTCTGCGAAGAAGAAAAGGGACTTGAGCATCCGGTACTCCGCCGGGCCGTCCGTCCCGGAGATGCAGAAAGCTGAAACGAAAGGGGAAGGCGGCTTCTCGAATAGCATGCCTAAAGAATTCAAGGAGCGCCTTGCGCAGCGCCAGGCCTCTGCGGCCAAAGAAATAGCCATCGTTCAGAAGAAGAGCAACAAGACAACGATTGTATCTGCGGACGGCTCGTGTGGTCCGGCCGCGCGCTACGGGAGCAATAAGAGCATCTACGTTTACGAATTCAGTATTCCGCTCAAGGCTAGTGGTGCGGATTCTTGTGTAGATTTCTGTGCTCTCGATGCGAAGCCGGGGCAGAAGGTGTGTCTCGGTTTCGAATGGGGCGGCATGGACAAGAGCGGACCGAGTGGGTCTCCGGGAGACATGGGTGGTGGAATGATGGGAGGTGGGCCGCCTTCAGGTGGCGGGCCTGGTGGGTTTGGTGGAGGCGGAATGGGTGGAGGAGGGTCCATGGGTGGTGGTCCTCGTTCTGGTGGTCCTCCTTCCGGTGGTTCTCCGGGGGGGCCGAAAATGGAGTCAACAGAGAAGCAAGAGGTCTGGCTGAAAGTCACACTGGCCTCGGGACCGACAGGAAAGTGACTGAGTGACTACTGCCGGCGATGAGACTGGCGGGCGGAAGGATGCTTTTGTCTTTCATGATTGCGTCGCGCTAGCTTGCAACACAATCCCTCGTTTGGCCTCCATAGCGTGTGACGCAGTCGCTGCAAAGGCGCGTGTGGCTGTTTACAGGGCACCGCTGCTGCCCTCTGTCAGAGAAGTAGCAGCGGCGGCTACCGTCGCCTCTCCCACGCTCTACCCGGAAGCAGTGTGGAGATCTGCAGCGTAGCATCGCCGTCCGCCAGGCTCACAGTCTTCCAGGCGTCTGCACACATCTGCGTGGGCCGTCGGCGCTTCTTTTTTCTCTTGCGCTCCGTCTGGCGGTTCTGTAACATCCCTGCGATAATTTGAGGGCTTTTGCACCTCAGGACCCTGTATCGAGGTCCGTCACCAGGGTCCAGAGTGTCACGTTGTCTGAACCAAAGGAGGTTCCTGATGGCAACTCTGCAAGAAAGACTGGCTCAGCAGATTCCCAAGATCAGGGAAGACATCCGCGGGCTTGTCAAAGACCACGGAAGCAAGGTCATCTCAGAGGTGACGGTTGAGCAAGCCTACGGAGGAATGCGAGGTGTGAAAGGCCTCGTTTGTGATACCTCTGTTGTCGAGCTTGACCAGGGCTTGATCATACGCGGCATTCCCATCGCCAAGCTGACGGACAAACTTCCGGAGGAGATTTTCTATCTGCTTCTGACCGGCGAGCTCCCAGACAAGGCCGCTCTGAAGGCCCTGCAGGATGATTTCAAGAAGCGCTCGGGCGTGCCTTCTTACGTGTGGGACGTGCTCAAGGCCATGCCGGCCGATTCCCATCCCATGGTCATGTTCGACACCGGCATTCTGGTGATGGAGAAGGAATCACTTTTCAGGAAGCGCTACGATGAGGGCATGAAGAAAGATGAATACTGGCAACCGATGCTCGAGGACTCTCTCACGTTGATTGCAAGACTGCCCGAGCTTGCCGCCGGTGTGTACCGCATGCGCTTCGGCAAGGGTCAGCGAATTGCTTCCAAGCCCGGTCTGGACATGGGCGCAGACTATGTCCACATGCTCGGACTTCCTGATCCGACAGGCGAGTTTGCCAACCTGATGAGGTTGTACCTGGTGCTTCACAGTGATCACGAAGGTGGAAACGTCAGCGCCTTCTCGGCGCACACCGTTGCCTCCGCTCTCTCAGACATCTACTATGCGCTCTCGGCGGGCCTCAACGGTCTGGCTGGACCGCTGCACGGTCTTGCCAACCAGGAGTGCCTCGCCTTCGTGATTCAGCTCAAGGAGCACTTCAAGGGTGTTCCGACAGACGAGGAGTTGAAGAAATTTGCATGGGAGACGCTCAACTCGGGAAAAGTGATTCCGGGTTACGGGCACGCGGTCTTGAGAGTGACAGACCCGAGATTCACGGCGTTTCTCGAGTTCGGAAATCGTGTCTGCCCCGAGGATCCGATATTCAAGATTGTGGATCGCATCTTCGCCATCGTCCCTGCCGTGCTTAAAGAGCAGGGCAAGGCGAAGGACCCGTGGCCGAACGTGGACGCCGGCTCCGGCTCGCTCCTTTATCATTTCGGTCTCACGGAATTCTCGTACTACACGGTGCTTTTCAGCGTATCGCGTGCGATGGGGATTTGCGCGCAGGCGATCGTGAACAGAGCCATCGGCTCTGCCATCGTGCGTCCCAAGTCGGTTTCGACCGAGTGGATGAAGAAGACCGCCAGCAAGTGAGGTAGTGGAGGGGCTGGAACGCCGCCTGCTCTGGGCTATGCCAGGGATTGTGCGGCGGCTAAGCTGCGGCCGAAATAGTGGCCCCAAATTGCGGCGCAATGCTGAACGCCGGGAGCTCAATGAGCTTCCGGCGTTCTTGTTGTTGGATCTTGGGGCGAAAGAATCTGTTGACAGGAAGCGCGAATGGACTTATTATTGGCATATGCTAATAACGAGGAGCCTCGATGCCCAGACCCTGTAAGTTGAGAAGAGTGATGTGCGACCCTGATGCCGTGAGTTTCAAGCCATGCGGGATACCGCTCAGGGACCTTGAGGCCGTCTCTTTGACGTTGGACGAGCTGGAGGCGATCAGGCTTGCGGATCTTGAAGGATTGTATCAGGAGGATGCCGCCCAGAGAATGCGCATCTCCCGGCAGACCTTTGGAAACATAGTTTCCTCGGCTCACCGGAAGGTGGCGGATTTCCTGGTCAATTCCAAGAATCTGACCGTAGAAGGGGGTGTTGTCGTGATGCGAGAGCGTAGTTTCACGTGTGGCCAGTGCGGGCACGTGTGGCCGGTGGCGTTCGGAACCGGAAGACCGTGCGAGTGTCCCCAGTGTAAGAACGCGAACGTACAGCGCTCGGAGGATCAACGTTGCGTCGGACGAAGAGCCGGCCAAGGTCGTGGCCACGGATCATGTTGCAGGGGGTCGAAATGAAGCTGTGTATACCTACTATCGATGCCAAGGGGATTGATTCCATTGTCTCTGACCATTTTGGGAGTGCACCGTATTTCACTCTGTTTGATACGGAGAGCAACGAGATTGCGGCGACGGAGAATCCGCACGGCGAGCACACACACGGTGGATGCATGCCGGTTGCCGTGCTGAAGACGCTTCAAGCCGACGCAGTGCTCTGCAAAGGAATGGGAGCAAGAGCTGTCGGTCTGCTCGGAGAGGCAGGAATCAAAGCCCTTCTTGTCGACGCGAAGACCGTGTCGGAAGCAATCGAACAATTCAAGGCGAAGAGCACAAGAAGTCTGGATGCCGAGACTGCCTGTCGGAGACACGAGTGCCATTCGAAAACGGAGTGACACGCACAGATGTGCGGGGCTGCAACTCGTCTGTCATTCGGCGCGTGCCACGATGTACAGATATTTCAATCGCCCGGGCCCCGTGCAAGAGACGTTGTGCTCGGTCTTGGGAGGGCAGTAGGCCACGGCACCGGACTTGAGCTGCAACGTGGCGCCACCGGTGATCACCATCTTGCCCTTACCCTCCAGCACGACGAGGACTTCCTCATAGTTATCCGTGTTGTGGGTCCCGACCGATTTGCCAGAGGTTAGCACGACAAGGCCGGAGCGCATCGTCACCGTCTCAGGTGGGCCGGCGAGCACCCTCATGTATTCCTTTGCTGTCGAATCCAGCACGATCAACTTCGGCACGGGAACCTTGTTCTCTGCATCCCCGGCGGCGAGCCCGTCAGTGGCAGTGTAACTTCATCGGGCCGGCGCGGTGGACATCACCTGTGAGTCTCGAAGCGCACCGCCAGTTGTGTGGCCAGATCAGCTCGCCTCGAAGTGCATAAGGATCTCAACCCGCTGGGATGAGCTCAACTCGTGCCCGTAAAGCCTGAGGAAAACCAGTGGGCGAAGGTCCTCGATCCGCCCGTGAGTTTGGCCCCGCAGCCCCGCCTGTACCAGTGCCACGCCCGTAGAAAACATGCGACAGGCCATTGCCACTCGCGTCCCGGGCGACTGGCTCATGATCATCTTCTGAAAATTCGTCTCGATATATCGCGTAACATGCTCATCCATGTCGAACCTCGTGCAGAAGCTGCGCCACACACAAAGCAACGGCCCAGCGTTCCAGATAGGCCCAGTCAAGGTTAGTGACATTGTCAATGATGGCACGGGTGTCGCGCAGATGAAGCTCTGACGAAGATTCCCTCGACCAAACCAGCTTCGATAGGATCAGGTCCTCCGGGGTCACCACGTATATCGTGGTTCCCTCGACATCAAATGGACGCCGCCGTCCGAACTCTTCCTCTCGATATTCATCGCCCTTTCGAACAATGAAATCAGCCTTGATGATCCACTTGTTGTGAATAATGTTGAACATAGATCTCTGCGTTGCGGCTTCACGAATACTGCCTACGTCAACGTAGGAATCCGACTCAAACAACTTCGCGAGCCGTTCCGCGTCCTGCGGCTGGCACTCGATCACAAAGTCGATGTCACGTGTCATCCTTGGCGGAGCATAGACAGCCATGGCCATAGAACCTGTCAGCATGTAGGGTATGTGGATGGAATTCAGTCGAGAGACAATGGATTTCAGAAATGCGAGCTGCTCGTCCATGTGGCATAGTCTATATCACATTGGCCGGAGCTGCAAGAGAGACGTCACTGCGGTTCAAAGGCATCGGGCTGGGTCACCTGAGCGGTCGTGTTCAGCGGCGGCCGCCACGCGACCAAAGAGCTTCGAGAAAAGACCGCCTAATGTGCACCTCATGTTTGCTCGTCAGACTCCAAGCGGTTGTTATGTGTATCAGTCGCACGGCGGAAGCTCAGTGATTAGACGACAGGCAACACCTCTTGTACTTTTTTCCAGTTCCACAAGGACACGGATCGTTTCGACGGATCTTCCCGCGGGCGCTTTTGGCAGCACTGAGCCTGTTGCTCCTTAGCGCATCAGCCTCTGCTCAACATAGTGGAGGAAAGATAGCGGATTATCAAAAATGTCGGCGTACACCATTAGATCGCTTATGGATACAGACCACGCTGGGTGCTCTCCGACATCCATGCCGATCCTTCTTAGATGCTCTACCCGTGCTGCCAATTCACTAAAGGTATCAAGTGTGATGGCGCATACGGTGACATGCTCAAAGTTGTTCTTTGATATCTTGCCGATTTGATCGTGGTTGCGGTCAAAGAGATCAAGTCCGAGAAGCCTTCCCAGAACACTGTCTCGCCGTTCCTCCCAAGCGTTTTCCTCAATCACTTTAGACGTTAAACCACGCAGGTTCTCCCGCGATACCGATTGCAGCACTTCGATCTTTTTCTCAAGCTCCCTGGTGGTGACTGCATGGAACTGACGAAAATCTCTGCTAAGTATGCCGAGACCAAGTGTCAGTGAATCCTGGATCTTCTGAATTGAATCGATCAGTCCTTGGAAACTGATACCAAATAGCTCTCTGAGCACGTCATCGTGGGGTGACAACAAGAACCGGAGAAAAGGTATATCATGCACAAGATAGCGATCTCCCCTGACGCTGCACCAGTACAATTGCGCTTTGACATAATACTCATCAAAAGCTCTGTCGTAATGCGGATCGGTTCTGCGAGCATACGCCGTGCGACAAACGTGGTACTCCGAGTCAAGCTGCGAGAAAAGATCACCGACCGATTTTCTGAGTTGTTGCCAGTCTTCCTCAGACACCTCTTCTTCGATGGACTCATCTGGTTCTATAGAGGCAATGATACTTTGAACATAGTCCACCATTCTCAAGGAGACAGCAGCGTCTTGGTTCGGCGCTTAGACTCACTCTTTGTCCCCATGATTCTTCCTGGAAAGACGGATTGCTTTCGTTGGAACGGCACATACCTAGCAGCATTGTCAGCGTCGGTCTTGTTTGTCCACAGATCCTCGCTGTCGCAACACTCAGGTCAAGCGGATAGACTCCTTGTACATGAAGGCGTGCAGCTTTTGATGCCAGTAAAGAAGACACACCCCGTCCTACGAAGCCTGTCACAAGATCAAGGTGGTGTCAAGAGGGTGTGCCGCGCAGCATTTGCCTTGACCAGGGGCCGGCGACAGGGTAGACTCGTCTAGTTTGATTGCATGCGCCAAGTCGGGTGCCCCAGGAGCGGAGGACCCGTCCAGCACCTGAGCAGTATGATGATAAGGGGTGGCCAGCGGGGCGTGCTTCCAGCACTGGAAGACTGCGCTCTTGATGCTGAGTGAGTTACTTCCCATGCAGGGTGGCCTCCTCGTGATAACATAGAGGGGCGACCTCGAAGACAACGGAGTCGAATCAACGGAGTCGGATGAGAAATGAACGAAGATGTCGTCACCTCTGATTCGAGGGTTCTTGTTACGTCAGCTTCTCACGAGCGCGAGGATTGTGCTGAACTTGTCCAGCCGTCTCCCTGTAGTCAGGCCTGCCCGATCGGGACGAACGTCAAAGCGTATGTTTCTCTGATTGCGACGGGCAGATTCGACGAAGCCCTTGCCGTGGCGAGCGAACCGAATCCTTTTCCCGGAATCTGTGGACGCGTCTGCACGCATCCGTGTGAAGACAAGTGCAATCGGAGCGAGCGCGATGACCCTGTTGCCATAGCGTGGCTGAAGCGCTTCGCGGCGGACTATGAGCTTCGCCGCGGAAGGGACAAGGTCAAGCCCGCCAACGTATGGCGGAAGGAAAAGATCGCCATCGTCGGCGCCGGGCCTGCCGGCCTAACTGCTGCCAAGGACCTGGTACTCAAGGGTTATCCTGTCACAGTGTTCGAGGCGCTGCCCAAACCGGGCGGGATGCTCTACTCGGGGATTCCCACCTTCAGGCTTCCGCGCCGCATCATTGATATCGAAATAGCCGCGATCAAGGACCTGGGCGTGACCATCAAGACTGGCACCACCTTCGGAAAAGATGTCACGCTCGACTCTCTCAAGGCCGAAGGCTATAAGGCCTTCCTACTTGCCATAGGCGCCTACAAGAGTCTCAAGCTCGGCGTGCCTGGTGAAGAGCTGAACGGCGTCCACGATTGTCTGGGTTTTCTCTTCAAAGTGAACGAAGGTAAACATCCCGGTCTCTCCGGCAAAGTCGCCGTGATCGGCGGAGGAAGCTCGGCCGTTGACTCGGCGAGGGCGGCGGTCAGAGTGGGCGCGGAATCCGTCGAGATCTTCTATCGCCGAACTGAAAAAGAGATGCCTGCAGCGAAGACGGAAGTGGAGGAGGCAAAACACGAAGGCGTTAAGGTACACCTACTGGTGGCCCCCGTCGAGGTCATTGGGAAGGACGGCAAGGTTACGGCCATGAAGCTCCAGAAGATGCAGCTCGGCGAGCCGGACGCCAGCGGTAGACGACGGCCGGTTCCGATTGAGGGTTCCGAATACGTCGTGGAAATCGATCACGTCATAAGTGCCATAGGCCAACAACCTGACGTGTCCTTTGCGCAGGAGATGAAAGACCTCAAGATCACGCGCTGGAATACCGTGGAAACAAACAGCGAGACGCTCAGAAGCTCTATGGAAGGAGTTTATGCCGCCGGTGACGCCGTGACCGGTCCGGCCACCGTTGTCGGGGCAATAGCCTCAGGTCACAGGGCGGCCTCCGCCATACACAGTTTCTTGAGTGGAGAACGGATGGTTCTTCCGCCGGGGATGGGTGAGACGAGACGCGAATACGAGCTTAAGCCGCCCGAGCCGCCCGTTCTTCCCAGAAAGTCCATAGAGAAGCACGAGGTCAAGAGTTTCAAAGGGAATTTCGAGGAAATCGAACTCGGCTTCACCGAGGCCGCGGCCATGGAAGAAGCGCTGAGGTGCATGCGCTGTGGTCCGTGCTTCGAGTGCGAGCTCTGCATTCAGGAATGTGAGAAAGAAGTCATGGTGTTCGGGAGCTCTCGGAGCGAGATCTTTCCTTTTGTGGTACGAGTTCCCGAGGACGCGCGCGACTCTCTCGACGGCGCGCGCGCCGTCCTGTCACTTTCTGCGACAACTTCGGACGCCAAGCCTGAGGCGGGTCGGCAGACCGGGACCGCGGAGACTCAGATCGAAGGCACTCTCGTGAATATCGTTGCTGCCGTGAACGAAGAGCTATGCCGTGGATGCGGAAAGTGCGAAGAAGTTTGTCTCTATGCCGCTCCACGCGTGAGCTACAAGAAGGAGCGCGGAGCGCTCATTTCGTCCGTCAACGAGAAAGAATGCAAGGGTTGCGGCACCTGTGTCGCGATGTGTCCGTCGGGTGCGATGCAACAGAAATACTTCAGTGACGAAATGATTATCCGAACACTGAAGGAGCATCTCGCCCCAGTGGGGGAAGAAGCTGCTACGGCAACCTCGTGAGGACACCCGTTCTCACTCTGATGTTTGCGCCAACCTCGGGTTCCGGGAAGTCGCCGGCGTTTGCGCGCCATGCCGCAAAACAAAGATGAGTTCAGCAGCAAGAATCACAAATCATCCCATAATAGACGTCGTCGAGAGGCGGGAGATTCCGTTCACGTTTAACGGCACGAAACTCACCGCCAAGGAAGGCGAAGTCATATCCTCGGCGCTTTTCGCGAACGGCGTTCATGAATTCGGCCATCATCCCAGGGACGGGAGTCCCCAGGGAATATTCTGCGTGAACGGCCAGTGTTCTCAGTGCCTGGTCATCGCGGACGGCGTGCCTGTCAAGGCATGTATGACTCTCGTCCGGAAGGACATCGATGTGCGAAGCTGCGAGGGCCTGCCTTCGCTCCCCGAGTTCGATGAGCCCGTTTCTTTCGAGGAGGTTCCCCAGTTTGACACGGAAGTGCTCGTCATCGGCGCCGGCCCCGCAGGCCTCTGCGCAAGTATCGAGCTTGGGAAGCTTGGTCTGAACGTAATTCTCATCGACGACAAGCCGGCGCTCGGGGGAAAACTGACCCTTCAGACGCATCAATTCTTCGGCTCCAGAACTGATTGTTTCGCTGGCACGAGAGGGATTGACATTGCAGAGCTCTTATCCAGACAATTGGCCGAGCTCTCCAACGTGGAGGTGTGGACTCAATCACTTGCCGTCGGAGTGTTCCTGGACAGAAAGGTCGGAGTCCTTCGTTCCGGGCGGTACGTTCTCGTCTCACCCAAGATTCTTCTTGTAGCGTGCGGGGCACGAGAGAAGAGCCTTGGTTTTGTCGGTTGTGACTTGCCCGGCGTGTACGGCGCGGGTGCATTTCAGACTCTCGCCAACAGGGACTTGGTGAGACCCGCAGAGAAGCTCTTTGTCGTGGGCGGTGGGAACGTCGGTCTGATAGGAAGCTATCATGCGCTTCAGGCCGGCATCAAGGTTGCCGGACTGTGCGAAGCCCTGCCGGAGTGTACCGGTTACAAGGTGCACCTCGACAAGATCAGAAGGCTTGGCGTGTCCGTTTTCACTTCCCACACCGTAGTCAGAGCAGAAGGAAAGGGCCGAGTGACCGGCGTCACAATCGCCCGGTGCGGCAAGGACTTTAAGCCCATCGCAGGCACTGAGAAATCCTTCAAAGTTGACACAATCCTCATTGCCGTCGGTCTTTCCTCTGTAAACGAACTGTTTCTCCAGGCCAAAGAGTGCGGCATGGAGGTTTACGCGGCCGGAGATTCGGAGGAGATTGCCGAAGCGAGCGCAGCCATTTTCAGCGGGAAGCTCCTTGGCCGCAAGATTGCGCGTCGGCTCAACGTGGAATGCGACATTCCTCCTGAATGGGAAGGACTCGCCTGCGTGTTGCGCAGCAAGCCGGGCCCCGTGCACGAACCGGACGCGCCTCCGCCGGGCCTGTTGAGATTCCCCGTGATCAGATGCGTTCAGGAGATCCCGTGCAACCCCTGCACCAAAGTCTGCCCCAAGAAGGCGATATTCATTCCCGGTGATTCGCTCATGGGGAGACCTCAGTTCAGGCGGGCGTGCCTCGGCTGCGCGAGGTGCGTTGCAGGCTGCCCGGGTCTTGCCATCGTGATGGTGGAGCTTGATTACGACCCCGAAGGGAAAGTCGCCCTCCTCACCGTGCCCTTCGAATTCTCGGAGGAAGTGATTCCTGAAGGAAAGCAAGTCGAAACCGCGGATTTCGAGGGGAAGCGGTTGGGCCACGGAACCGTGGTGGCCGTGAAGAACAATCCCACGCAGAATAGGTGCAGGCTCGTCCTGCTCGAGGTTCCGTACGCGGATGCTCTATCGGTCGCCGGGATAAGAATTCAAGAAGAGGAATCTCCGATCCCGGGCGAAATCTGCGCGGACACGGGCAAGGTCGGCGCGTCTGCGAAAACGGCCTCCATTGAAGATGAAGACATCATTATCTGCCGCTGCGAAAGGGTCGGGAGGAAGGCGATCGTAGAGCAGCTCAGGGCCGGCGTGAGGGACATGAACCACCTCAAGGCCGTACTGAGGCCCGGGATGGGATCGTGTGGAGGGAAAACTTGCAGGGAACTTATCCTCGGGATTTGCAGGGAAGAAGGGATAAGGCTTTCTGAAGTGACGCCGTCGACGTATCGGCCCTTTGAAGCAGAGGTGCCGCTGGCTGCCTTCTGCGGATGCAAGAACGAGAAGAGCGGAGGCTGAGACTGCCGAGAGAAGCGAGAGAGCCAGGGGAACTAGCTTAGTGGAGAATTACGATGTCATAGTGGCCGGCGCAGGTAGCGTCGGACTTCCTAGCGCCTGCTATCTGGCAGACAAGGGACTCAGCGTCTGCGTGATAGAGAAGGAGCCTTCGGTCGGCCAGGGTCAGAACAAGGCCGCCATAGGAGGCGCGAGGGCGACGCATTCTGACCCTGCCAAGATAAGGCTCTGCCAGGAGAGTCTCAAGGTTTTCTCTTCGTGGAAAGATGATCGCGGGGAGGACGTAGGGTGGAAGAAGGGGGGTTATTGCTTTCCCGTTTACCGAGAGTCCGAAGAGAAGACACTCAAGGGGATTCTGCCCGTCCAGAAGAAATTCGATCTCAACATCGACTGGGTCGACCCCGCGACGATAAAGAGGCTCATTCCCGGCGTGAATCCGAATGAACTCAGGGGAGGAACCTATTCGCCCGACGACGGCCAGGTCTCTCCTCTGCTTGTGGCGAGCTCCTATTACAGGCTCTGCGTATCGAAAGGCGTGAAGTTCGCGTTTCAGGAGGAAATCGTAGAGGTCACGCAGAGTCGAGGAAAGATAAAGGCGATTCGCACAAACATGAACGACTATTCTTCGGGAATTCTCCTAAACGCAGCGGGCGCCCGTGCGAGGGAGTTGGGCAAATTGTGCGGCCAGGACATTCCGGTTGTCCCCGACAGTCACGAAGGTGGAATCTCGGCTCCCGTTCAGATGTTCCTCGAACCCCTTGTTGTGGACATGAGGCCCGGGTCCGACGGGAAGAGCTCGAACTTCTATTTCGGCCAGACCTCCGAGGGGCAGATCATTTTTTGCTACACCCCCGCTGATCCGTTCGTCGGCGGGGAAAGAAGAAGCCTTTCCGAGTTCATGCCCAGCGTGGGTAGGAGGCTTGTGGAGTTGATGCCGAGGCTCAGAAACCTACTCGTTCGAAGGTGCTGGAGAGGTCTTTACCCGATGACTCCCGACGGCAATCCCATAATCGGCAAGGTTGCAGAGCCCGAAGGTCTGTTCTTGGCCGTCGGCGCGTGCGGACAGGGATTGATGATGGGGCCGGGTGTCGGGAGGAACATCGCCGAGCTTATCTCCACCGGTCGGCCTCTGATGGAGGAAGAGATTTTCGAACGGATGAGCGTTCATCGGGATTTCTCAGCGGCGAAAGCTGAAGCGCTGCGTTAGCACTCGGCATGCCCTCACGGGGAAAAGTCTGTCAACGTGCCTTCAACACGACCAGTGTGAGGTCGTCGTTCTGTTTTGCGGCTCCTCTGAACGAGGCGACCTCATCGATTATGCGCTGCATCACTGCTTCCGCGGGCGCGTCGATTGAAGAAAGCAGTAGCCTTTCGAGCCGCTCCTGCCCGAATTGTTCGCGCGAGACATTCATTGCGTCGATCACGCCGTCGGTGTAGAGGACCAGTAGGTCGCCGCTCGAGAGGCCCACGGGTCTCTCCTCGTAACTTGTGCCGGGGATGACACCCAAGACCGGTCCTCCTTCGGTGAGGAGCTCCATCCGGCCGTCTTTTCTTATGAGAATGGGCGGGTAGTGGCCGGCGTTTGAAAATGTGAGTACCTTGTTCTTCGTGTCAAGGACACCGTAGAAAGCAGTGACGAAAGCCCCGCTCTCGACGCTTTCGCAGAGAAGGGCGTTGACCTTGGCCAGGATTGTCCTTATGGCGTAGTTGTTTCTTATCTCCGCCCTGAGGCTCGCTCTGTAACTCGCCATTATCAGTGAGGCGGGGATGCCCTTTCCCGACACGTCGGCGATTGCGATGCCGATTTGATGTTTCACTATGTTTATGAAATCGTAATAATCACCCCCGACTTCCTCGTACGAAATGTTTGTTCCGCACACTTCGAAGTCCGTGAGCGCGGGGCACGAGGAGGGGAGAAAGCTCGTCTGGATTTGGCGGGCAATCTTGAGTTCGTCCTCGATCCAGCGCCTTTTCTCCAGTTCGTCGTGGAGTCTGGTGCGTTCTATCAAGATTCCCACCTGGTTTGCGAAGGCCGTCAGCAACTCCAGGTGGTCCTCCGTGTACGCGTTGTGCTTGTCGCTCTCCACGTTGAAGGCGCCAATCACGGCGTCTCCGGCGGTCAGCGGAACGACCATTTCTGAATTGGTCGCGGACCTCACCTGATAGTACCTCGGATCGTTCTGCGTCTCGGGAACGATCAGACCACGACCGGTCTTCACGGCCCATCCGACGAGACCCTCGCCGACCTTCAACTTGATCTTTTCCTCGACCCCCGGGTCGTAGCCTTTCGTAGTTATGGCTCGTATTTCCATCGTGTCGGAACGAATCAAGTAGATTCCGGCGGCCTCATATCGAAGCACCATGTGCAGCGCCTCCAGCACGGAGTTGAGGACGGCCTGAACGTCAAATGAAGACCCCACGGCCCTGCCGACTTCATATAGCATCTCCCACTCTAGCACGCTCTTTCTGAGCTCGTTCTTGTTGCTGGAAAGCCTCAGGGCCAGGGAAATCGGTGCGGCCATTGCCGCGGCAAGCGAGAGGTCTCTGTTGGAAAATTCCTCGCCGGCTCGCTTATCGAACGCACATATCACGCCGAAGCCACCTTCTTCGCCCAAGAGCGGCACGCAGAGGCTCGAGTTCAGACTGGTTTTGAGAAAGTCCTTGAGCCGCTGATCGAGCCTTCCCTCGACAACCTCTTTGCGTCCCATCGTGGGGACTCCGGAGTGAATCAGAGAAGCGATAAAGGGCTCTTCGACCGGCAATTTGATGTTCGAGAATGCCGTGTCGTGGGAAGGACGATTGACGAACCCGGAGAGCGAGGTGTTCAGCCTGTTGAAGAGAAAAAGAGCCGACCTCTCCGCAGAGAGAGCGGTGGCCAAGTTAAGAAGGATAATCTCTACGAGCTGGTCAAAGGTGCCTGCACCGTTCAGCTCCTCAGTGAACCGGAGCGCAAACAAGCAATCCTCGTGTGCAACTTTTTCGACATCAATAGTATTCTCTCTCACGCTTTGTCACTCCTATCTTGCCATGCTCTTCAGGCCGTTCCACGCGGCACCGGGCAAGACGCCCGGAACGGCCGTGATGAACGCAACCCGAGGAGCCATGCAAGCGACACAGCCAATGTATCATCGCGCGCCGTCGAAGTCAAATGCAACGCGCCGGCAGGGGCTTCCTGCGCCGGCGAGAAAATCAGACGAAGCACTCTCGGCGGAAAGAGGCGTGGATGGTGGTGGAGTGAGGAGTCACGGAAGTATCGACCGTTTTCTCTTGACAAATAGGAGCGGATGCGGAATAATGAACATGAACAGAAAATATAGGGTCCGTCTTGCCTGGGTTTTCCGGGCGGGCGTCGCGGAAGTGTCAGCCTCTCCCGTCAGCAGCCCTCGGGTCCGGGAGATAAGCTGCCAAAAATAACAGACCTACCAAACAATCCGCATCTTGCCTGTCAGCACGGCAGCAGTGCTGGCGCGGAAGCGACGCCTCCCCTGAAGACCCATTTGCTTTTGGTGCGACTTTTCCCGCCCAGGCCGTACATTGAACTCACTCTCTGGCTTCGCTCGCGTCTGGCGATGTCCCATCGTGCCGGCCTTTTCTAGAATTTCCTCACTGTCGCCGTCCTGGCGCCTTGCCGCCGACCTTTTGGTTTGACATTTCTTCGTGTTCCTCGCTATATTTCTAGCATCCGGAACGGGACGGCACTCCTGATCAAGAGGTGTCGCACGTGCCGAGGTTAGTGCATTCGGAGCTTTGTGCATTTCGAGGTTCGGGCATCGAAGGCTCTGTGGAGACTGGACGCCGGACGTGTTGGGTTCGGTGCGGTTTGTCTCGCCGGGCTCACTTCAACCAAGGAGCTAGCAAGTGGGAATTGAAGAACTCATAGCGGTAGCGGCGGGGGAGAGGGACGCGGATCTCGTACTGAAGAACGGCATGGTGGTGAATGTGTTCAGCGGGGAGATCTACAAAGCCGACGTAAGCATTCAGGGCAAGAAAATAGCTGGCGTGGGATCGTATTCGGGCAGGAACTCCATAAACGTGGAGGGAAAGTACGTCTGTCCCGGTTTGATTGACGGGCACGTTCACATCGAAAGCTCGATGGTTTCGGTCCCTGAGTTTGCCAGAGTCGTGGTGCCTCTGGGCACGACCACGGTGGTTGTCGATCCGCATGAGATTGCCAACGTAATGGGATCCGAAGGAATTCTCTTCACCCTCAAGGCCAGTAAGTATAACCCATTAAATGTGTTTGTGATGCTTCCTTCATGTGTTCCTTCAACCGATCTGGAGACCGCCGGTGCGGAGCTGAAGGCGGTTGATTTGTTCCCGTTTCTCTCTCATAAGTGGGTTCTCGGTCTTGGCGAAATGATGAACTACCACGGTGTAATCACTAGGGACGAAGACGTGATGGACATGATAAAGATCGCGAGCGGGAAGCGGATCGATGGCCATGCACCAGGTGTGACGGGTTGCAGATTGAACGCATACGCCGCCGGCGGCATACAGTCTGACCACGAGTCCGTCAGCGTGGAGGAGGCAAGGGAGAAGCTGAGGGTAGGCTTTCACATCATGCTGCGCGAAGGTTCTGCAAGTAAGAACCTCCTCGACCTTCTTCCCTTGGTGAGCGAGCGAAACGCAGACAGGTTTATTTTTGTGACTGACGACAAGCATCCCGGGGATTTGTTGGGCGAGGGACACGTGAACCACATGTTGAAGCTCGCCGTCGCACACGGAATCGATCCCGCGCTTGCAGTGAAGATGTCTTCGCTCAATGCGGCGGAGTATTACGGTCTGGAGAAGATAGGGGCCCTGGCGCCTGGCTACTACGCCGACATTGCGGTGATCGACAGTTTCGAAGAATGCCGGGCGAGCCTTGTGCTCAAGAACGGGGAGGTCGTCGCGAGAGACGGCAACCCGGTGTACGAGCTTCCATCGAGAGATAGACATCCCCTCAGGAGTTCTATGAATATCAAGGCGGTGAGCGTGGAAGACTTTGTGATTCCCGCGCGAGAGGGGAAGGCAAACGTCATAGGTCTGGTGCCGGGGCAGATCACTACGGAGTGGTTTCGCGAGAAACCTACCGTGAGGAACGGCCGAGTGTTTGCCGACGTCTCCTCGGACATCGTGAAGCTTGCAGTGGTTGAGAGACATCACGCGTCCGGCAACGTCGGCCTCGGTCTTGTCAAGGGTTTTGGCCTCAAGAGAGGCGCATTTGCGTCGAGTGTCGCGCACGATTCCCACAACATAATTGTCGTCGGTGTCGACGAGGGCGACATGCTCTGCGCCGTGCAGCGCATAGTAGAGATGCAGGGAGGGCTCTGTGTGTGCAGCGGTGGGAAATGCGTGGAGTCTTTGGCCCTTCCGATTGCCGGCCTCATGAGCGAGGAACCCATGGGGCTGGTGCGAGACAAGCTCAAAACGCTCAACGCGGCGGCGGCCAGGGAGCTGGGCCTGGGCGTCAGTGACCCCTTCACGATCGTATCTTTCCTCGCGCTGCCTGTGATTCCGAAGCTCAAGCTGACAGACAGGGGACTGGTGGACGTTGAAGGTTTTAAGATCATTGATTTGTTCTCGCAGTGACGAGTCGAGGCCAGTGAGCCCGTCGTAGTGACGAACGCGGTGTCTGTTCTCGCTCGGTCAATTTCTCCTTGAAGAACGAGTTGTGACTGCGTATTCTTCTTAGAAGAAGAGAGTTTCAGCATAGTGGCCGCAAGGAAGGGGGTGAACGTTTTGAAGGAAGAGAAGGTTGGCTTCGTCGAGCACTATTTTGACAAGATAAATGTGGCTGCCATCAAGCTGACTAGTGGCAGTCTGGCCGTGGGTGACAAGGTCCACATCAAAGGGCACACGACTGATCTGGAGGAAATCATCAATTCCATCCAGATAGAACATGACTCGGTCCAGAAGGCTGACAAGGGCGCGGACATCGGAGTGAAGATCAGCCAGAAAGTTAGAGATCACGACGAGGTGTTCAAGATAATCGAGTGAAGGACTGACGACCATCAATCCGCACAGCAGGGCTCTGCTGCGTCATCGGCCGTAGCCAGCAGCCGTAGAGTGGAATTCCTGAGTCCTATCTGAGGAGAACCGCTTTTACGGAAGAAGAGATTCCTCTTGCCTCCAATCGGATGAAGTAGATTCCAGAGGAAGCCGTTCTGCCGCCCTCATCGGTGCCACGCCAGCTTGCAGCTCCGACGACCGTCCCCGGTCCCCATTCGCCTTGCTTGATTGTCTTGACGAAGCGGCCATTGGAATCGAAAACCCGTATGGCGAACTTCTCTCTCGCTCCGTTTGAAGGCAACACATACCTGACTGTCGTGACGGGGTTGAACGGGTTGGGGAAGTTTTGTCGTAGAGCGGACGGCCCGGGCATGACTATCGTCTTATCATGTGCGACCAGGAAGGTAGGAGCCACGGCGTCTAGAATTTTGATCTTGCCGAAGCCCCAGGAATCCGTGTAATCAAGGCCGGTAAAGGCGTCACGAGCCGCCGATGCAGTGATTCTGTCCCTGACTTGGGCCGGCGTGAGGTCTGGATAAGCCTGGAGCACGATGGCGGCTCCCGCAGCGACGTGTGGTCCGGCCGCGCTTGTTCCGCTGAATTGACGGAAGCCACCGAACGGCGCGCCGGAATCATCGTGTGATCTTGAGGAATAGACGTCGTAGTTGCCGGGAGCGGCAATCTCCATTATGGACAAGCCGTCTATTCTCTTGCCTCTGCTGCTGAACTCGCTGAGCTGGCCCGGGTGCACCGTGCCGCTTCCGACGCCTGAGTAGCTGGAATATCCACGAGTACTGTACGAAGCCAACGTGAACGCGCTGTCAGCGGTGGCGGGCCAGCAGATCGTTTTGTCAGTGCTTCTGTGGCTCGTGAACTCCATGCCTCCGGACCACGACGTCACGTTGTCGGCAATGAAAGCATTCACTTCCTCGCTTGAGTCCGCTGCGCTTGTGATGCCGAGTTTCCAGCTTCCGCCGACGCCGGCGCCACGATACACGTACACGTCGAATTCAACCGTTCCTCTCGCGGAAGTGTCCTTCGCTGAATAGACCCAGTAGGCTCCGATGAACTGGTAGGAGCCATTGCCGAGCAACAGGGCGCTGATACCCTCAGGCGTAGTTAGCGAGAAGGAGATGTTGTTGGACGGCGTTCGCCAGAGCAAGGTTTCGAATATCTCAGTCAGCGTGATACCGCTGTACGTGTTGGGCGCATGCGATGTGAGATTCTGTGATCCCAGCGGTTCCAGGGTGACCTGCGCGTGCTTATAACCACGGCAGAGATTTCCTGCGGGTGTTACCTGGAGCATACTGTCCGAGGCAGCATCGAGCGCCTGCTCATCGTTTGTCGAACCGTCAAGCGGAGTGAAGACGAAATCCGCGAATTCGTAGAGCACGATCTTGGCCCCCCTCGTTCTCGCCCAGTTGAGGAAGGCAGGCACAGAGAAGTCCTGTGAGAAGTAGTTTCCCACAAGCAGTTCCGCATCTGGTGCAACTCCGCAGAACCTGCTTCTGCCTCGTATGCCTCCTGCAAGAATTCCGCACACCGAAGTTCCGTGTCCATCCGTGTCCCGTGCGGTGTCTATGAGGTCTGTTCCTCGAACCCTCTCGATGTTTCCGGCGTTGAGCGTGGCAACGACCTTGGAGCTGCCGAGCGCGATCAGGTCTTCTCCGGGGTCCACCGTCAAGTCGCCGTCGGCGTCAGCCAGAATGAATAGCCCTTCGCCGTACGTCGGAGTGCTTTCGCTGAAGCCCGCACTCCTTCCGTGGTCTCTGACGCCATTGTCGTTGGCGTCGTTGTACAGCCAGTCCCAGTGCGCCTGGAAGATATGGTCTTTGTTGCTGGTTCCGTTTCCGCCGAACGTGTGCGCCGGGTCGTAAATCTCCCCGTCCAAGAAATTGAGACGTTCACCGTTGTCGCAAAGACCGTTTTGGTTCAAGTCGACTCCGTCCACGCCGGGGTCAAACACGCCGTTCAGGTTCACGTCCAGCCACTGCAATGTATCACCGTCGGCTCTCCAGAACTGCGGATGGAAGACGTCAATGCCCGTGTCGAAGTCGGCTATGATCACGCCCTGGCCTGTCAGAGATCTGCCCAACTCGTCTGCCTGCTCCCACACGTCGCTTGCCCGTATCTCCGGTCCGCTCACGTCGAGAGTGGGGAGTATCCGGGGGTGCCACACCGACTCTACCGCCACAACGTCCTGTCGCCGTGAAAGAGCATCCATGAGTTCCCAGGGAACGAAGGCGCCATAGATGGTCCCGACCCTGCAGACGTTCCCGTTGATTCTTTCGAACCTGACGCCCTGCGCTTCGAGGCCGGTTATCTCGGACGGAGCGAGTACGTTGCCGAAGCGTATCGTCACGTTGCATTCATCGCGGGCCGCAGCCTGTGACAGCGAGCCCTCCGCCAGCCGGGGATGCTTTACCCTTGAGGCAAGAAGTAGTTTCAGCGAGGGGCCGCATTTGTTGAGCCCATCGGAGGCGAAAACAGCATGGCAGTGGAATACGAGGACCGCAACGACAACAGCGAGGCATGCTGACAACCAGAATGTTCTCACGGGATCTCCTTCGTCCTGTCCCGACGGTGGCTCAGGCACACCACCTCACCTAATTATACCACACAAGGGAAGCGCGGTTCAAGCGAGGGGCTTCCCGGGGCGTTTAGTTGCGCTTGCGCCCGCGTCAAGAATCTCTGACACTCTCAGGATGGCGTCAAAAGGGTAGCCGGCACTCCGTATTTCTTCCGCGCCTCCTTCTTCTCTGTCAACGACTGCCAGAGTCCGCACGACCACGCATCCCGTCTCTTCTACGGTGCGCGCGGCGGAGAGAATCGAGTTTGCGGTTGTGACAACGTCGTCCACGATTGCCACCTTCCATCCGTTCTCCAGATTTCCCTCGATGGCTCTGCCCGTCCCGTGGACCTTCACTTCCTTCCTGACGAGGAAGGTCGGCAGCGGCCTTCCTTCGAAGAAGCTAACGGCGGCCACCGCCCCTGCAATTGGATCTGCGCCGATCGTAGGTCCGCCCAGCGCTTGGATCTCACCTTCGCCCAGCATCGAGAGGAGAATCTTCGCAAGAAGGAACGCGCCCTCAGGAAGCGTGCTGACCTTTCGCACGTCCAGGTAATACGGGCTCTTCTTGCCCGAAGACAGAACGAAATCACCGTAGGAGAGGGCGTGCTCCACCAGAAGTTCCTTCAATCTTCTCTTGTCGCTCTCCTCCACGATGTCTCCTCGATGCGCGAGCCGAGCCCGTGCTGGTGAAGATATGGCTCACCGGTAGGCGCTTGTCGTTTGATCCCGGCAAGTGTAGGCAATCCGCGCCGACTGTCAAGCGAAAGCGCCACGACGTACCGCGAGTCCCTCGCGGTCCTCACGTTCTGCCTCGGACCGCGGAGGGACGGCGCGGTTTGGTGACCGAGCGGATTTGTGCCGAATCAGCGAATCGGTTGTCGCGCGCGGTGCCGTCCGTAACACAGTTTGACACGACGCCGCCAACTGCTATACTAGGGAAACGGACTATTTCACGGCGAGACACCTACGAGCAACAGCTTGACGACAATAGCAGGAGGAAGTCAGATGACGGGAGTTCTCCCATTCTCGAGCGGCTCTCGGTTCAAGAAGAAACCGCTTTCGTGCGTAAGCATGTTCCTCGCGACCGCGTTTGTGCTCTGTGGAGGTGTGGGTGTCGAACGGTGTCAGAGTGAGCCGGCTCAACCAACCGTCGGCGACCTTACCGCCGTTGTCCGGGCGCCCTCGGGTGTGGATGCCGGTACCTTCGCTGCCAGTTCCTACGTGAGGCTTCACACGACGAATATTTCCTCCCGGCCCGGCGTGTTTTTCGCAAAGGGAGTCCTGGTCGTCCAGCTTGCCCAGGATCTCGAACCGACATTTGACGGAGGCGGCAGGCTCAGCACGACCGAGCGCGGGCTGGACGAACTACTTCAGGCGCGCGGTCTACTTCGTGCCGAACGGCTTTTCCCCTGGGATTGTGAGAAGAACGCCGGAGGCACGTGCAACTTCTTGAGGCTCACCTTTCCCGGAGACGTCGATCTCGAATCGTTGATGAACGAACTCGGGCAGACGCGCGGTGTGGCCAGTGTGGAGCCGGTGGGAGTTCATCCTGTGGACTATTACCCCAACGACTACTTCTTCTCTGTCCAGAGTATTCAATGGGGCCTGAACCAGGTGCTGGACCACGACGTAAACGCGCCTGAAGCGTGGGACGTTGAGAAGGGGGATTCGTCTATAGTCGTGGCGATCGTGGACACGGGAGTAGACTGGTCGCATCCGGATCTGGGAGGGGTTGCGCCTTACACAGGTGGAAACATCTGGACAAACTGGACGGAGTTTTATGGTGCGGCGGGCGTCGATGATGACGGCAACGGTTTCATCGACGACGTGCGAGGCTGGGATTTTGTCACGGACGTTGTGGGCTTTTCGGGTGAGGACGCGGACACGCCCGACAACGATCCCTCCGACTTCTTCGGTCACGGAACGCACGTCGCCGGGATTGCGTGCGCCCTCACGGACAACACGACGGGCGTCGCCAGTCTCGCCAACGGGTGCAAGATAATGCCCGTGCGCGCAGGCTGGGGCACGGATGATGGAACAGGAAAGCCTACCGGCGTGGTGGCCATGGATTTCTGCGCCAGCGCCATTCTTTACGCGGCCAGGAACGGAGCACGCGTCATCAACTGCAGCTGGGCCAACGACAACTCGGGAGGGCTCGGCGTAGCCGTTGACACTGCAATAGCGCGGGGTGCCATCGTCGTTGTGTCGGCGGGAAACGATCACACGTCTTCTCAGGCCACGAACTATCTGGGCACAAGAGGAGATTGTTTTGCGGTGGCCGCGACGAACAGCAGGGACCAGAAGCCATACTACAGTAACTACGGAACCTGGGTAAACTTCTGTGCGCCCGGCGACACTATCGCGAGCACTTACTACAAGTACAGCACCGGCGAGCACGCCTACGCTTACTACAGCGGCACTTCGATGGCGGCTCCCTTTGTCTCGGCGCTTTCGGCTCTTGTGTTTTCGCAAGACCCCTCACGTACCAGAGCGGACGTGCTCGACATCATTTCTTCCACCTGCGATCCGATTGACGCACTCAATCCCAGCTATTCGGGTCAACTGGGGGCAGGACGAATCGACGCCTACGCCGCTCTGAGCTTCGGGACCGGCGATTGGCAAGCGAAGACGCAGGGTCAAGTGACCGGTTCTCCCGTGCCAGTGGAAGCCGGCCTCGAGACATACGCGGCCGTGACGAGTTCAGACGGGTGTCTCTACGTTTTCGACTCCGGCGGTGAAGCGGTCTCTGGTTGGCCGAAGTGTGGTTTGGGCTCCTCGCTCACGTCCCCCGCTGCCGGCGACGTCGACGGCGACGGACGACAGGAGCTTGTGGTAGGCACAGGTTCAGGCAACGTACACGTGTGGAGCGCCTCAGGCAGTGTCGAGGCGGGCTGGCCGCAGAGTTTCGGAAGTGCCGTAATTTCGGGTCCAATGTTGTGCGATCTTGACGAGGACGGTGCGCGGGAGATCGTGTTTGGTTGCGCCGATTCGACAGTGTACGTCTTGTCCGGAGACGGTTCGCCTGAGACTGGCTGGCCGGTCAAACTCACCGGTCGCGCTTCCTCGCAGCCTTGTCTTGCCGCCATGGGGGCAGACACGGCGTCTGTCATTCTGATTCCTACTTCCGGCTCCAGGCTCAACGCGCTCAAACTCGACGGCAGCGCTCTGCCGGGCTGGCCCATCACGGTGGGTTCTGCTCTTCTCGGCGCGCCTTCCGCCGTGGATCTAGACGGCGATGGTCTGAGCGAGGTCTTCGTTGGCGACTCAAACGGAACCGTGTATGCAATCGAAGACACCGGAGTGCTTCTTGCGGGCTGGCCGCGGGCTGCCTCGGCGTCCCTGACCAGTTCGCTTGCGCTCGGTGACGTCGACGGCGATCGGGTACCCGACGCTGTGGGCGGAACATCGGACGGACGGGTGTACGTGTGGAAATTGAATGGCCAACTCTTGTCTGGTTGGCCGGTCGAGACAGGGGGTTCCGTTGCGTCTTCTCCCGCGCTCGTCGACCTCGACGCGGACGGCAAGTGCGAGGTAGTCGTCGGTTCGGACGACAGGAACCTTCACGTCTGGTCTTCTTCAGGTACGCCTTTTAGCGGGTGGCCGCGCAGCACGGGTGGAGCCGTGAAGTCGTCGCCGTGCATCTGGGATTTCGACGAGGATGGTTTGCTTGAGCTTGCCGTGGGCTCCAACGATACGAAGCTTCACTTCTGGCGACTCGCAGGTTCGCAGGCCGTGGACAGTCTGATGGCGTGGCAGATGTACAGGCACGACGAATGCAGGAGCGGGGAGTCTGGGTTCGAGGCCGGAGCTTCTGTCCGGCCCTACGCCGTGGTATTCGCCCCGGACGGAGGTGAGGTTCTCAGAGAGGGGAGTCGCTTCGAAATAGTGTGGATCGCATATTCTCCCGCAGGCGTTGACTCCGTATCGATTCTGTACTCCGTAGATGGGGGCGCCACTTTCCCTGACACTATCGCCACCGGCGAAGCCAACGACGAGTCCTACGTGTGGGAGGTTCCCTCGGCGTACTCTGACGTCTGCCGAGTGCGGGTCATCGCGTATGATCGGCTACTAAATCAAGTGCAGGACGATACTGACGGTTTCTTCACGATTTTGCCGAGAGCCGGTGTTTCCACGCTTGCCGTCAGTGCCTATCCCAATCCGTTCGCCGGGACTGTCACATTTCGGTGTACGCTCAGACCCCCTCACGTGCCCTGGTGCTGTGGGGAGCGCGGCAAGATAAGGGTGTGCGATGCCTCCGGCAGGCAGGTGGCGTCGCTCTCCGTGGCCGGAGAAGGTCGTACGCTGACCGTGTCGTGGGACGGCGGAAATGAATCCTCGCGGAAGCTCGCTTCGGGGGTCTACCTGTACGAAGCGGACGTAGATGGCTTGAAGACGCACGGGAAACTGGTGTTCCTGAAACAGTGATCCACCCGGTTGGGTCGCGGTCCAGAGTCGATAGATTGGTGGTGGCTGTAGCTCGTTGGGCGGGGGTGGCTCTTGCCGGGCACATCGAAACAACAAGGGAGGGTCAACCGACCCTCCCTTCATGCCAGCCATTCGACTATGTCCAAAGGAATCTGCGGGACAACGAGCTATTCCAAGTAGTCGCTCTTTATGGTGTCGTCCTTACCTGCAGAAGTTGGCGATACGGTGATCGCGAGCGCCGCCGAAGGAGCACTCTCGTTGGCCGATTGGTCTACGGCCGAGATCTTGAAATAGTACGTCGCCCCCGTCGTCAACCCTTCCACCTTGTAGCTGTTTGCGGCAACCAACTGAGTGTTCAGACGCTGATAGCTTGTCTCGCGATCGGGGCTCGGGTCGTATTCGTAGACGTAGTATCCGGCGATGTCGGCTTCCGTGTTTTTCTGCCACCTCACGCTAGCCCACCCGTCGGCAGTTCTTGGCGTGCCGAGAACCGGGGCCGCCGGGGGCACCGTGTCCGGGGTTTCGATAATGGGACTGGTTGTGTTGTCACTGCTACACCCTGTCAGTACGAAAGGTGCAAGAAGCAGAGCAAGAATGATGAGCGTGGATCGTTTCGTGAGCATCTGAACCATCCTCCTTGTGTTCCAAAAAACCGATCCTCAGTGCTGCTCGTCTCCAGAGCTACGTTTCTACCCGCCTGAAGCACTAGACCTCATGCAGGCTAGCCAGCGAACGGGTTTGGGAAGCCGCAAGAAGCGTACCATCGACACATTGGTGACGAGCACGCTCAGAGAGAAACGCGCATCTGATTGATATTAAAGAGGATTCGAAGAGGAGGACGGCGGAACTTGGGAATCCGCGCTCCGGTTCGGGTTCAACATGTTGAGGCGGGCAATAGCGACTTGCATGTTTGTCTTGCAAAATGCGAGGCTTCTTGCGCCTGGTGGCCGTTTCCTGCGTCAGGCGGCAGAACCCTGACTGTCAGTAACTGCGCATTCGGAGGTCGACACGTCACGAAGGGCGTCGGTGTGCATCTTGACAGAACTTCCGTCGCGGTGCTAGCTTCTCACTCTGCCTGGAAAGAGAGAGCGCTGCGGAGACAAGATGCGCTCCGATGCGAAGTATGGATCCGGACCGGGAGAAATGAACATCAGAAACTCCTTGTTGTTCAGCATGACTCTGTTCCTCGTCTGCACACCCCTTGCCGTCTATTCTGCCGAGCCGGACTCGGCCGGCAGCGGGTTTCGGTTTCCGCTGCAGCATGTGGGCGCTCTTACATCGACGTTCTCGGAGTACAGAAGCGGCCACTTTCATGCCGGGATCGATCTTTCTACGGACGGAGAGATAGGAATGCCAGTGGCTGCCGCTCGCGCGGGCTACGTGTACAGGGTGCGCGTCTCCGGTGGCGGCTACGGAAAGGCGGTGGAACTTCTTCTGGACAACGGGATGCTCGCCTTGTACGCGCATCTGGACAGATTTTCCGGGGAGATAGAGTCCTTTGTGCACTCGAAGCAACTTGAGAGAGGAAGCTACGAGATAGACGTCTTCCCTCCGCCGTTCCAGATTCCGGTCGTCCCGGGTGAGACAATAGGCTACTCGGGCAACACCGGCTTCTCGTTCGGGCCTCATCTCCATTTCGAGCTCAGACGCGGTGACGTGGCGTTCAATCCTCTGCTGGACGTTTTTCCCCTCGAGGAACACGTTTCTCCTACCTTCAAATTTGTGAAGCTCACTCCGTTAGAATCGGAGTCGGAGATAGACGGGAAGAGCGATCCTCGCGTGTTTTCCTTGAAACGTTCTCGCGAAGGGGAGACGTACGGAACGCCGGTCGTTCCCGAGCTGGCCGGGGCTTTTCTCGTGTCGGTTTCTGTCTTTGACCGAACGGAAAAGGCGAACAACAGGTTGTCGGTGTACGAGCTAAAGCTCTTCCTCGACGATTCGGTGCTCTTCGAGAGCAAGTTCGACGAGATAGAGTCTTCCAGATCACACGAAGTGGAACTGGTCTACGACTACGGGCTTGCAAAGAGGGGGGAGGTATACACGTTCAATCTTTGCCGATTCGAGGGAAGCAAGCTCAGACTCCTGGAGAGACTCAAACCTGGAGCCGGAGTCGTTGACACGGGCCTTCTTGGTCTGTCCGGCTCTCATACTTTGCGCATACAGGCCGGCGATGCCCGAGGAAACGTTAGCACGGCCCTGCTGAGTTTCGTTGCCAATCGAAGGCCGTTCATCAGTTCCGTTGCACTCCGGAAGCGGGAGTCTTCGTTGCTGGTCGAGGCAGAGGTTCAGGATCCTGAGAATGACGTTCGCAGCGTGCGGATGGATTATCTAATGGGGACGCTCAACGGAACGTTCTCAACGGTCTCACTGGAAAGGGAAGAGCAGGTTGGGCGGCCTCGGGCGCCGATCCGCTTCTCCACGGAACTTCAACTTCCGTCGTCGCCGGGTCTCGAGAACTTGGGTGAGGTCGAGGGGATTTTCAGAGTCTGGGCAAAGGACGGTGAAGGCCGAATCTCAAGACCGTTCACGAGGACGTTACTGGGGCACTATGTGCCGAAGGACGTGTCCGTACACCTTGACGTTGAGCGCAGCAAAGAGTGGGCGAAAATCCTGGCGAGGGTGTCTCCCAATTTCTTGAGGCCCAGGATCGGCGTGGTGAGCGGCGACACGTTGTGGCTTCAGGTGAGTGAGGAGTCAGAGGGGCTTTACACTGCCAACTACAAGTATCAACCGATCCTGTCGGACGCGGCCACCGCAATCTGCTTCGTCGAGGGCGAAAACTCCGCGGCTGTCGCCGCTTCAAAGCCGCTCGCCGTGCGTACTGTCAGAAAAGGGTGGGAAGGGGACTTCTGGAGCTCGGACCTGGGGGTGGGCTTGGTTTACAAGCCGCAGACCTTCTACCAGGACACATATGTCAGCATGGAGAGGAAGGACAGGGAGTCCCTCGCCCGCGGCCTCAGGTTTGCGAGCGATATTTTTTCCATTGCACCGGTTGACGTAGTCTTTGACAAGGCGGGTACGGTAGTCATAAGATGTGACAGCGACGTGCCGGCCGCTGACAGGGTCGGTGTTTATCGGAGAACTTCTGGGAGGAATTGGAGCTACGTCGGCGCGGTCGTGGATAGCGTGAACGGAACCGTGGGGGCGAACGTGAGAGCCTTCTCTGAGTTTGCGCTGATCAAGGATGAGGCGCCTCCATCCATTTCGCTGGTGCATCCCCGCAGAGGTCGCGTGTCACGCTCGGCCACGCCTCCCACTTATGCTGTTGTCGGGGACGTTGGCTCCGGATTGGAGTGGCAAGGGATGGAGGTGTCGATAGACGGCAAGAGGGTCCTGAGCGAGTGGGATCCCAGGGTCTCTCGACTTAGCGTCGTGTATGACGAACCGTTGACCGAAGGGGAACACACGGTGGCTTTCGAGGTCAAAGACAGGGCGGGGAACATGAGTCTGACTCAGACCCACTTCCGCGTTGCAAGGTGATTTGTTTGGAACACTGCAAGTTTGTTCATCTTCATAATCACACCGAATACAGCTTGCTCGATGGGGCATGCCGAATCGGAGACCTCGTGAACGCCGCCAAGGCGTACGGAATGCCCGCTCTCGCCATCACCGATCACGGAAACATGTTTGGAGCCATAGAGTTCTACGACAAGGCAACGCGAGCAGGCATCAAGCCTCTGCTGGGCTGTGAGGTCTACGTTGCCAGGGACAGGAAGGAAAAGAACAAGGACGCGGGTTCCCGGACTCACCACCTGGTTCTTCTTGCCGCGAGCAATGAGGGCTACAGGAATCTCCTGAGTCTCGTTTCAGCGGGCTATCTCGAGGGTTTCTATTACACCCCGAGAGTCGACAGGGAAGTCCTCAGAAAATACTCGTCCGGGCTCGTGGCTCTGAGCGGGTGCCTGAGCGGGGAGGTGGCGCGTGTCGCAGCGAGCGGTAACCTGGATGCCGCTACGGCGGTGGCCGCCGAGTTTCGCGAGATCTTTGGCGAGGGCAACTTCTACTTGGAACTGCAGAATCATGGAATGGAGGAAGAGCTCTTGGTGCTTCCAAGGCTTCTGGAGGTGAGCAAGAGAACCGGAATACGGGTCGTGGCCACGAACGATTGCCACTACCTCAAGAGAGAGGACAGCGAGGCACACGATGTTCTTCTGTGCATTCAAACCGGCAAGTCCGTGGATGACACCGACCGTCTGCGTTTCGACACGGATCAAGTCTACTTCAAGTCGCCGCAGGAGATGATGCAGGTCTTCGCTGACATTCCTGAGGCGTGCTCCACCAGCATCGAGATTGCGGAAAAATGCAACGTCGTTCTTGAGTTTGGCAAGATGTATCTTCCTCACTTTCCGCTTCCCGACGGCTGCCCCAGCGCCGATCACTGTCTTCGTACCATGGCCGAGCAGGGTCTTCGAGAGAGATATCACGACATTACAGAAGATATCGTCCGGCGGTTTGAGTACGAGATCGACACCATCTGCAAAATGGGGTTCGCCGAGTATCTGCTCGTCGTGAGAGATTTCATTGAGAAAGCGAGGGAGATGGCAATACCCGTTGGTCCCGGCAGGGGCTCGGCCGCGGGAAGTCTGGTGTCGTACTGCCTGAAAATCACGGACATCGATCCACTCAAGTTCGGACTTCTATTCGAGAGGTTTCTGAATCCCGAGCGAATCAGCATGCCCGACATAGACGTTGATTTTGGATACGAACGGCGGAACGAGATCATAGACTATGTGCTTGGGAAGTACGGCAAGGAGAACGTGACCCAGATAATTACGTTCGGCACCATGGCGGCGCGCGCCGTTGTAAGGGACGTGGGAAGGGCGCTGGGCGTCTCGTACGGCGAGGTTGATCGACTGGCCAAGCTCATACCCAACGAACCGAACATGACGCTGGAAAAGGCGCTGGGGACCGTTCCGGAGCTCAAGGAGCTTTCGACCTCGGACAGCACCTACGAGAAACTGATAAGGTGCGCTTCGACTCTCGAGGGACTTGCCAGACATGCTTCGACTCACGCGGCAGGCGTCCTCATTGCCCCCGGGAAGCTCACGGACTACGTGCCGCTTTTCAAGTCCGGCGAAAACGTCGTTACCACGCAATACGACATGAAGTCTATCGAGAGAATCGGTCTCCTCAAGATGGACTTTCTGGGATTGAGGACTCTCACCGTCATTGAGAAAACCGTGGAAATGGTGAACCGAAAAGGAGAGGCCAGGCTTTCGTTGGAAAGCATTCCTCTCGACGACGAGGAGACGTTCAAGCTCTTGAGGAACGCTCAGACGGTGGGTGTCTTTCAGGTGGAGAGTTCGGGGATGAGAGACCTCTTGAGGAGGATGAAGCCAAGTTGTATCGAGGACATCATAGCCGTGAACGCGCTCCACAGACCCGGGCCGATTCAGGGAGAGATGGTTAAGGACTTCACTCTCTGCAAGAATGGACAGAAGAAGATAACGTTCGAGCATCCTCTCCTCGAGCCGATCCTCAAGGACACTCACGGTGTCATACTCTACCAGGAGCAAGTGCTCGAGATCGCTCACAAACTTGCGGGTTTTTCCCTTGGCCAGGCCGACATTTTGAGAAGGGCCATGGGCAAGAAGATGGCCGAAGAAATGGACGCCCAGAGAAGGGCCTTCATCGGCGGTGCGAAGAAGAACGGGATAAATCGAAGAACGGCAGAACGCATTTTCGATCTGATGGCCAACTTCGCCGGGTACGGGTTCAACAAGTCGCACAGCACCGCGTATGCCATAATTTGTTATCAAACCGCCTACCTGAAGGCCAGGTATCCTCAGGAGTTCATGGCGGCATCGCTGAGCAGCGAAATGGATAGGACGGAGCGCGTGACGATCCTGGTCGAGGAATGCCGAAGAATGGGAATCAAGGTGCTGGCTCCTGACATTTGCGAAAGCCAGGGAGAGTTCACCGTCACTCCTCTGGGGATTCGCTTCGGCTTGGGTGCGATACGCAACGTAGGTTCTGGAGCGATAAGGTCCATAGTCCAGGCGCGGGAGAGTGGAGGGAGATTCAAGAGCGCGTTTGACGTTTGCAGGCGAGTAGACCTGCGTCTGGTCAACAAGCGGGTTCTCGAGAGCCTCATATGCGCGGGGTCCTGCGACGGCCTGCCGGGTCACAGAGCGCAGCTCCTGAGCGCACTCACCAAGGCCTACGGAACCGGACAGAGAAAACAGAGGGAGAAGGTCAACGGCCAGGTTTCCTTCTTTGATTCGCGCGGCCACGAGTTCGCGGGGGAAGAACTGCCGGAGGTAAGTCCCTGGTCTCGCAGCATTCAACTCGCCAGGGAGAAGGAAATGCTCGGCTTCTATTTCTCCGACCATCCGCTTGCTCCTTTTCGAGACAGGGTGAGGAGGATCGCTTCGTTCGAAATAGCGAAGCTCTCGGAGCTCTCGGATGGAACGAACGTGAAAGTCGTTGGAGTGGTCTCGTCGAGCAAGATGATCATCGGGAGAAACAAGAGGCCGATGGCGTTCATCACACTTGAAGATTTCTCCGGTTCGGTCGAGTGTCTAGTGTTCTCTGACCTCTACGAAAAGGCGAGGCGCGACATTTGCGTGGATTCGATCCTGATCGTGAAAGGGAGAACCAGCAGCAAGGAAGAGGAGATAAAGCTCATCGCTCAGGAAATTGAAGAGTTCAAGGACACTTCTGAGATCGTCGCGCCTTCGGAAGAGCTTGGGCGTGGGGGATGTCCGGCTGGGGGCCCGGGCGACGGTACTTCCTTGAAGGTGCTCGGAGAGGATGTTCCGGTTTCTCGGCAGAAACCGAGGCTGGAGATTCTGCTTCCTTCTTGCGGGATCGAGCTTGCCACGAGAGTCAAAGACGTTCTCCAGAGTTTTCCAGGTGAGTGCGAAGTCGTCCTCGTCGTGCAGGGCGACGAAAGAGCCCCTGTCAAGGTCAGAGTCCGCTCCGTGAGAGTCAGTGCGGACGACCTGCTCCTTCACGCGTTGGGGGAACTTATAGGCCCCGAAGGAGTTAAAATAGGGTGGCCGCAGAGAGAGATTTTGGATACTGCTGACACGGCGCAGTGGTCACCGCCAATCGGACAAAGGTAAGTGGTTTGATGGGCATAGACGGAACGTGGCTTGATTTTGAGAAGCCTATCGTAGAGTTGGAGCGACGAATACAGGACTTGAAGGACTTTGGAACCGAGGAGAACATCGAGTTTACCGAGGAACTGGGGAGGCTGGAGCAACGCCTTACCAGACTGAAGAGCGAGATATACTCGGGTCTCTCCAGTTGGCAGAAAGTCCAGCTCGCAAGACACCCGCGCCGCCCGTACACGTTGGACTACGTCGAGGCCATGTGCTCGAGCTTCCAGGAGCTTCACGGGGACAGAAACTTCGGGGACGACAGGGCCGTGGTAGGCGGCCCGGCCGAGATCGCCGGAAGGCCCATCATGATCGTGGGGCAGCAGAAGGGGAGGAACACTAAGGAGAATATCAGCAGGAATTTCGGCATGCCTCATCCGGAGGGCTATAGGAAGGCTCTCAGGCTCATGACGATGGCCGGCAAGTTCAGGTGTCCGATTCTGAGTCTCATAGACACCCCGGGAGCCTTTCCCGGAGTTGGTGCGGAAGAAAGGGGACAGTCGGAGGCAATCGCGCGTAACCTCAGGGAGATGGCTCTGATACCGGTGCCCATTGTCGTGGCAGTCATAGGTGAGGGAGGAAGTGGAGGTGCACTTGCCATGGCTGTGGGCGATACTGTGCTGATGATGGAGAACGCGATTTACTCAGTGATCTCACCCGAGGGTTGCGCCGCAATCCTCTGGAGCGACAGGGCGAAAGCTCCTCAGGCCGCTGAGGCGCTGCGGCTCACCGCGACGGATCTCTTCGAGATGAGCGTGGTTGACGAGCTCGTTCCGGAACCGCTTGGAGGTGCGCACAGGGATGCAGAGAAGTCGGCTGCCGCTCTTAAGGAGGCCGTGTTGCGCTGGTTGGATGATCTCTCAAAACTCTCCGTCGACGAGCTACTGACCCGGCGAGCCTCAAAGTACCGGTCAATGGGAGTGTTCGAAAAAGAGTGAGTCGAGACTAGCTGGCGAGATCGGAGGTGCCATGCTCAGCGAGGAGCTTCTACGAATACTGGCGTGTCCCAAGTGCAAAGGCGACCTGGAATACGACAGGACGAACGACAAGTTGATCTGTCATGCTTGCAGGCTGCGGTATAACATTAAGGACAACATCCCGATCATGTTGATAGACGAAGCAGAGAAACTCTGAGGACCAGGCGGACTGGGATAGGGAAGGGGCAAGAACCTACTTGTTCAATGAAGAGGGGACGGCAGTCTATGCAGTTCAGGTTTTGTAGGGCGGCGAGACGTGATCCTCGGGCGACGGGCACACCGAGTTGCCTGAGTCTGATCGATGCTCTGGTGGCACTTTGTCTGTCTCTTGTGGTCTGCGCTGCGTTCATGGCGACCCCCTCTGAGAGTGAACCGCTGCCCGGTGGTCCGCCGGCCAGGCTCATCCGCTCGGACCAGACACTCATCGAGTTTGACGTAATTGCAGAGGGCACGAATTTCGTGACCAGGGAGACGGCGGCCGGAAGTTTCGAGGCCGTCAGAATTCCCGGTTTTTTCTCGTACGGCAGACCCGGTGAAGCACAACTCCCACACAGGACCTTTCTTGTCGGCATTCCTGTCGGAGCGGCATACGACGTCACAGTGCTACCTCTCGATGACGTGACTTTTCAGTCCAAGAGAATACTTCCTGCCCCGGTCGTTTCTGTCGGTGGCGACGGGATGAGCGAGGAACGAATCGTTCCCTCGGAGAGCTTTTACGGCAGAAACGAGTCACTTCCTCCCAGCCCGCTCCTGGGGGCGCGGGAATCATGGATGAGAAATCAGAGAGTCCTCGGGATCGACGTCTCTCCTGCGAGGTATAACCCCGTCTCCCGGATCCTCGTGGTGTCGACAAGAGTCAAGGTCACCATCACGTTGCGACCCGGCGCAGTGAAATCAGGAGCCGGGCGCGAAGTGCAGAACATCGAGGCAGGTGAGGCGGACGGTCTCGAAGCCCTCTACCGGGCCACCCTCGTGAATTACGAGCCTTCCCGTGGCTGGAGAGGCAGGCGGGTTCCCAGACCGGTCAGTCAACTCCGCGACTCGTTTGCCTCGTCATCGAATTGGTGCAAACTGTCGGTCAAGGGACGCGGAATCTACAAGGTAACGGGCTCGGACCTCAGAACGGCCGGGGTGAGCGACCTGGGAAGCATAAACCCTCTCACGTTGAGACTCTTCAACGGAGGAGGCCTTCCGCTTCCAGCTGCGAGAGAACCTTCTTCGCTCGAGGAGTGGATGAGCGAGTGTGCCATCGAGGTTTTCGACGGAGGGGACGGTAGATTCGACGATACCGATTTCATCCTTTTCTACGGGATGGGGACTGACGGCTGGAAGGATTACTTCGAGCCCACCGAGCCCGCCGTGTATCTGGAGAACAGTTACACGGGCACGAACGTTTACTGGCTTACGTGGGACGGCAGCTTTGTCACGAATCCGGAGCCCGTACGGATCGCGTCAAGAAACGGCGTCCCCGTGACGGGCGGCGCGTACTTTCCCGGGTACGTTCCCGCGAGGCTTCACGTAGAGAGGAACACGTTCTACGATCCTTCACTGGCGGAGAGAGACCAGCGCTGGGAGAAGTGGTGGTACCAGGCGCTTAGCAGCACCGCAAGCGGACCCCAGTCATATCTCTACACCTTCGAAGCTCCCAACCTCGAGCCTGCCGCCAGATGCAGCCTCATGGTAAGACTGTGGGCACCCTGCACAGTGACTGAAGTCTCCTGCGGCTACCGGCATAAGGGTAGAATCATATTGAACAGGCAGTGGGTGAATGAGGACTCGTTGTACAGTGTGAACTCCAGGATGGATCTTTCCGGGAGCGGTTTCTGGGGTCAGGAAAGGGACTCCCTGATCATCACCCTGGGCTACGCGAGTGACGTGTTGTACCTCGCGTGGTATGAATTTTTCTACGGCAAGAAACTGACTGTGGACAGCAACTCCTTCGCGCTCTCAAGCCCTGACACTACGGCCATTGTGAGGTATCCGCTCAACGGCGTGACCGACACCACGGGCCTGAGGCTCTTCGACGTGACCGACTACTTCTCTCCAGTCGAAATAGTGGGGTGTGACCTGCAGGACGCCGGAGGCGACTTCACGCTGGAATTCGAGGACACTCTCGAAGCAGGCAGAACAAAACACTATCTCCTGGTATCTTCAGCCGGCCTCAAGAGCCCCGAGAGTGTTGTCTTGAAACAGTTCAGCCGCCGCTTGAGGGACACCGAGAATGGCGCAGACTACGTCATGGTGACGCACCCGACTCTTGCGCAAGGAGTCCAGGGGCTCAGGTCATTACGAGAGACGACAGTTCCTGGGATAGAGGATCCGGCGACCATGGTGGTCTTGACGTCGGAGATCTATGATGAATTTTCTTGGGGGCTTGAGGATGCGTGTGCACTCAGGGATTTCATTATGTATGCTTACTGGAATTGGGCCGGAAGCTCAAGGCAGGTTTCTTACGTGTTTCTTGTCGGGGAAGCCTCGTACGATTTTCGCAATTACCTCGGCACCGGTTTCCAGAACCTGGTTCCCGCATGGGAAGATAGCTATGATTTTTACATGCAGGTTCAGCTCGTGAATGACGATTTCTTTGTTTTGCTCGACGGTCCCGGCGATGTGCTGACCGACGTCGTTGTTGGAAGAGCTACCGTCAGGACCCTCGGAGAGGCACGCACGGTTCTCGATCAGAAGACCGTGCCCTATGTCAACTCTCCAAGCCACGGGGTGTGGCGCAACAAGGCCATTATTGTCGCAGACGACAATTATAAACTCTGCGCGGCCGACGAGTTGGGGTACTGGCATACGTATCTTAGCGACTCCGTTGCTGCGCTGCATCTGCCCAAGGCACTTGATAAAGACAAGATATATCTCGCCGAATTTCCGCGTGATGCCGGAGTTTGTTACAAATCCAAGGCCAAGCAGGCGTTCATCTCGTCTTTTGACGAGGGAGCACTCATAGTCAATTACATTGGGCATGGAAGCGGGAACCAACTCGCCCATGAGCAGGTATTCCGTTTAGACGACGTAGGTTCGTTGTCCAACGGAGAGAAGCTACCCTTGTTTTTTGCAGGTTCATGCAAGGTCGCAAAGTTTGACGAGCCCTCCGGCAGCCAGGATGCAGAAGGAATTGCGGAAAAACTCCTGAGACAGGACGGGGGAGGGTCAATTGCGTCCGTCGCAGCGACAGGGCTTGTGTATAGCGATCAGAATTACGATTTCAACAGCGCGTTCTTCGATTTTGTTTTCCCCGGGGCATCGCTCGATTCGACGACGGCTATCGGTGTTGCTTTGCAGGCCGCCAAGAACCTCCTGGCCGTTTCCAAGGAGGATACTCTGAACGCCAGAAAGTACTTACTCATGGGTGACCCGGCCCTCCAGCTCGCCGTTCCTGAGCTTGAGGTTGCCTTTGACACGACGAGTGCTGACACCGTGCATCTGGGAGAAGTTGTGACCGTGAGCGGGGAGATAAGGGACGACGGGGAGCTTGCGCAGTGGTACGACGCGAATGTAGATCTGGAGGTTTCTGGCTCCGAAATTGTGCGTATTCCCGGTGGGTGGAGCCCTTACTATCTGCCCGGCTACAGATTCTTCCACGGCTCCGCGGCTGCGGAACAGGGAAGATTCGAGTTTTCCTTTGTCGTTCCTGTCGACACGTTGATACTGGGTTCTACGGGACGAGCCAGAGGTTATTCCGTGGGTACGGTCGACGGTACAGGTATCGTCTCGCCCATGGTGATTGATCACACCGGCGCAACCCCCAGTGATACTACCGGCCCCTCGGTAGTGCTCAGATTCGACAACGATGCGCGCTACGTTCCGTCTCAGTCGGTGCTCCACGTAATCCTGCGTGATGAGCACGGCATTAGCATAACGGGCACGAACGCGTCGAATTCCATCCTTCTTCAGGTCGACAAGGCAATCGAGCCGGTCGACCTTACGTCTGCCTTTGTCTATTACGAAAGCAGCTACCAGGGGGGACAGATCGACTATGTGATTCCGACTCTTTCCACTGGACCTCACAGCGTCCTCGTGGTGGCGCACGACAACCTGGGCAACAGAGGCGCGGGAGATTTGGGATTTGAGATTGTGGAACGGGACACGCTTCTGCTGAAAGAGGTCATAAACTATCCGAATCCATTCAAGGAAGAAACGTACATAAACTTCGATCTGACCGCCGATGGAATGGCCACAATCAAGATCTTTACTGTGTCCGGTACGTTGATTCGCAAGCTTTGTGAGAATAGCCCTGCAAGGAGGGGAAACAATCAGTTCAAGTGGGACGGAAAGGATGCCGAAGGAGACGAAGTGGCCAACGGCATCTATCTTTACAAGATAGAAGTGAAGGACGGGGAGGGGGACAAGGATTCTTTTATCGGAAGGGCGGCGGTACTGAAATAGCAGCTTCAGCTTCCCGCCGGCGCGCCGGAGTTCCGGGACCTTTCGAGTGCGTTTTGATTGACTTGAGTTGTAATCGCGTGTTAGACTAAGAGGAAGTGTTTTGGTTTTGTAGTTCGAATGGGGGAAATTGGCATGAAGAGATGCATTCCGTTTTATGCTGCCTTGATGTTTCTGCTTCTCTCGGGTCTATTGCCTTCCAGGGCGTTGGCTGTGGGTGAGGCCATTGCGCCATCTGTGACCTTTGCTCCGAGCGCTCGTTCGGAGGGAATGGGAAGGGCTTACGTTGCAATTGCCGACGACGCGACCGCCTCATGGTGGAATCCCGCCGGCCTCGCTTTTCTGACGAACAGGAACATTTCTGCAATGCATACCAAACTGGCCCCGGGCTTGGCAGACGACGTCTACTATGAGTACTTGGGCTACGCCCAATCCACGAAGGATTGGGGCGGGCTTGCCGCAAGCCTTGTGTATCTGACTTACGGCGATATTCTGGGCACCGATGCCGAGGGGAACCCGACTGGGACTTTTACCAGCTATGAAATATCGCCCTCCCTGGCATACGGGACAATGCTGGCGAAGGATCTGGGCGTCGGCGTGAACCTCAAGATTATTCACGTGAACTACGCTCCGTCGTGGGCCGTGATGGAAGGGAAGGCGGGGAAGGGTACGACCTTCGGCGCTGACCTCGGCGTTCTGTACAGGAGAAACAGGTGGAGTCTGGGCGCATGCTTCCAGAACATCGGCCCCAATCTGACGCTGATCGACGCCGACCAATCAAGCCCGATCAGCAGAAACCTGAAGGTGGGCGTTGCCGCCAACGTGTGGGAGGGGAGTCTGGGCAGATGCATCGCGGCGTTCGACGTGAACAAGCCCTTTGTTTTTGCGGACGACGGGCCCATTGTCAGTGGCGGTGGGGAGTTCCTTTTCAGCGAACTTCTTGCAGTGAGATTAGGTTTCATCACCGAGAGATGGTACACGAAGGATTATCCTATTGAGGGACCGACGTTCGGACTGGGGCTACAGTACAAGGGTGTCAGGTTCGACTACGCGAGTGTTCCCCAGTCAAAGGAACTCGAAGACAAGGTGAGCAAGTTCTCTTTTTCTGCGAAGTTCTAACCCAGGGAAAGTGATTTGAGACCATTCCTCGCACTGCGCGCAAGCCTTGGGCTTGCGCTTTCCATTTTGGTCGGCTCTTTTTTCTGCGGTCACTCGCAGGCGGCCCAATTGGGCTCTCGCTTGTTGAGGGTGACTCCCGTTCGCGAGGCTTCCTCGCGAGACAGGGTCGCTGCGGAGACTTCGAGAGGCGTTGTTGAACCTGGTAGAGATGTCATCAATGAAGTGCTGAAGAGGCGCGCCGTCAGGGACTACTTCGCGGCGCCGGGTCTTTCGGCGAGACAAGTGCCCGGCTTCCGCGCGGGATTGGGAACTCAGGGCACGGAAGCTCCACTGACCGTGCGCGTGCTCGGGCTCAGGGTAGACTTTCTCTCTGACAGAATGGGCTCTCTGACTACTACCGCGGACGGCAAGTTCGATCTGAGGACCGGAACGGCGCAGTTCATTGATCCGCCTCCGCACAACGGCAATTACTTCGCTGCTCACTTGGAAGCTCTTTCGAGATACTATTCTGCAATGAGCTTCGCGGAGCTCCAGGTTGAGTACGATGTGTTCCCCCAAGAGCCTGACTCTGCGTTTCATCTCTCCGACACGGCCGACTACGGACCGTGGACGTACTCTGACGAAGACTACCAGCTCGGTGTTGCGCTCATAACTGACGCAGTGCATGCGGCGGACAATAGCGCAGAGTCCATCGACTTCTCTCAATACGACATCGTCATAATCTTCCACGCGGGGGCCGATCTCCAGGGCGACGTGAACTACGACTCCGAGTGGGATCTCCCGTCTTTCTCGCTGACCCTCGCCGATCCTATACTCGTCGACCATGGGAGCGCCTACGTCTATGGGGCCGCGGTTATTCCGGAGACCTCGGGGCAGGACGGCATGCTAGGTGCGCTCAATGGTGTGCTTACCCACGAGTTCGGCCACATGCTCGGACTGCCTGATGTGTATAACACCGATGATTTCCTGCCTGCCGTCGGCTACTGGAGCCTGATGGACTCTGGAAACTATCTGGGGGGTATTGTGGAGGATCCGAACACCGGCGAACTCGTGTACGTGTTCGGGATCATTCCGGGTGGGCTTGATGCCTGGTCCAGGAGAGAGCTCGGAAGGATTGTTGGAAGACAGACGGTCGACGAAATAGAAGTCGGTGCGCAGTGGGCAGACACTCTGAGAGCGATTGAATTGAGTTCGCGCGTGCTGGTGGTGCCGGCAAGCGGCAGCGAGTATTTCATGATAGAGAATCGCGAGTGCGATCTTGACGGCAATGGCTACGTAGAGGTCAGAGCGGACCCGGCAACGGGAGTGATCCTCGGTCCAGAGTCGAACGAGTATGATGCCCTCCTGCCAGGTTCTGGAATCCTAATATGGCACATCGATGAAGGGATCATCGCACGACGCAGCTCGCTCGGGCTGAGCCCGAACGGTGGCCAATCGGAAAGGGGAATAAGCCTGGAGGAAGCCGACGGGATTGTGGACCTGGGTGATCCTTCTTCTTCCTACTGGCTGGGCAGTGAGTTTGACCCATACTTCGTAAGCAATGCCACGCAGTTCGATCCAACAACGGTGCCCAACAGTGACGCCAATTCCGGTGCGGCGAGCCAGGGTTCCGTCAGCGTGGAGAGTGAAAGTCAGGTCGGCATGTACGTCTCCGTGGAGAGGAAGTGGGCGCGGGACGGCTGGCCGGTCGTTGTGGGACCACTTGAGGAAGCCTCTCCGGGTTTTGGGGATTTCGATGTGGACGGCGTGAAGGAAGTTTTTCTGGCAGGCCCCGGTTCCACCGTGAGGGCCTGGAAGGCCGACGGTTCGGCGTACCTTGCGGGAGAGCCGCGTGGAAGGCTGGCAGATGCGCCCGGCCCTCTTCTTCCCACTCTCTGTTTCAGTGAAGGCATTTCTGCTCTTGTAGGCACCGTGGTGCTGGGAGATTCAGGTACCCTCTACGCTTGGGCCGTCAATGGTGACCACAGTCCGGTGACGCCGGGTCAGGTGTTGGCGGGCTGGCCGCCGGCCATTTCGTCTGTCACAACGCCTCCGTGTGCCGTGGGCGACGACATCATCGCCGGCTGCTCCGACGGAAAAGTGCGCGCTCTCGACGCCGGAGGTGCCCTCAGATGGAGTAGTCAGACTTCGCTCGGCCAGTCTGTCACGGGCTCGATCGCGGCGGGTGACATTGACCATGACGGCTACTACGAAGTCGCTTTTGGCGGACCCCACTCGGTTGCGGTGGTTTCTTCGACGGACGGTGAGTTCTTGTTTTCGCCCTACGAATTGCCGGAGGGTGGCCCTGCTGATTCGGCTGGACCCTACGTCTTGATGGCCGACGTGGACGGCAAACCTGACAGCACCTTGGAAGTTGTCATAACCACGGGTTCCGGGAACATGTTCGCTCTCAACTCGACCGGGCAGGTTCTCGAAGGTTGGCCGGTTTTTCTCAACGATCCTGTCTCGTCGTGGCCTGCCGCAGGGGATGTCGACGGCGATGCCCTCGCGGAGATAGTCGTGCATTCGTCCTCCGGGAAGTTATACGTGATCAACGGGACCGGTGTGATCTCCTCGGGATGGCCCATAACGTCTGGCTGCTCCGGTACGCAAACGCGCAACGGCGTCTCCGCTTGTGATTTGAACTCCGACAAATCGACCGAGATTCTCTTTCCCTACGATGGCTCCGGGATATCCGCCGTCGGCAGCGACGGGACGCCCCTACAAGACTGGCCCGTCGCGGTCGGCAGCCGGATTTGTGGTAGCCCCGCCCTGACGGATCTGGAGGAAGACGGGAAGCCGGAGCTATTTCAGGCCGCAGGCGACTCACTTCTTGTCTGCCTTGAACTGCCATATTCCGTCTCTGACTTCGAGTGGCCTCTCAGGGGCAACACGAGTGCCCGCACCAACTGCCTTGAGCGGCGCGGAGGCCTGTCGCTGCTTGCTGGACAGGTGCTGTTCGCGGGAGGTGCAGTCTACCCTCAACCGAACCCTTCTCACGGGCCGACAACGAGCATCAGGTACTTTCTCTCAGCGCCGGCAAGCGTGAAACTCGAGATATTCGACCTTTCGGGGAGGAGAGTCTACTCCAGCGAGACCGAATGCCAGGCCACCGAAAACTCGTTCGTCTGGTCTCACGCGGGTCTTCCTCCCGGAGTCTACATAATCAGGTTGGAAGCGGAGGCCCTTGGAAGGAAAGACGTGGCATTCACGAAGGCATCTGTGTTACACTAAGTTACACTAGAAGGGAACTACCCGGCCGCCCGGTGGTACACAATAGGTGGGATGGCCCTCTGGGAGGATGTGTATGGCTCGGTATTTGGGCCTGATGCTCTCGTGTATCTTGTTCAGTTGCTTGTTGATTTCGGCCTGCGGAAACGCTTGCGCCCAGGCAGCCCTCGAAGTGAAGGGGAATCTTGCCCTGGCAGACCCGCTAATCGGACCTCTCGATTCTGAGCCGGCCTTACTTCTTGCCCAGAAAGCAATCGAAGAACCCGTCACAGCGACTGAGAAGACCGGCGAACTGGGGTCTTCACGACAGGTCGAGAAATCCCCTGCAAAGGCGTTTCTTTTCTCTGGAATGGTTCCAGGAAGTGGCGAGCTTTACGTGGGGGCAAAGAGGGGATACATATTCCTGGGAGTTGAGGCGGTGGCCTGGGCTTCGAGCTACTTCTTGCGCGAGAGCGGCAACAAGAAAGAGGAGGAATTCGAGGACTTTGCCGACCGACACTGGGCTTTTCCGGCCATCGGCTCGGAGTACAATGGCTCGGTCTACACTGCTCAGCGCGACAGCCTGATGCAGTATTTCTACGTGCACAACAAGCAGCATTACTACGAAGACATCGGAAAGCAGCCGTTCTGCATGCCCGGTTGGGATTCCACGGTGAACCTGGAGTCTTACCTCGACATGAGGGACAATAGCAACTGGCTTCTCAAGAATTCGAATTACGCAATGATGGCTGCCGTGGTAAACCACGTGGTCAGTGCCGTTGACGCTTTGAGACTCGCCCGGAATTACAACGCCAGCCTCGGTCACGGAATGAAGCTGAATCTAAAGCTTAAGACCAATCCGCATTCAATGGGAATCATCATGGTTGCCTCTCGGAAATTCTGAGAAGGCCGGCCTCTTGGCGCGGACCTGGAAGTTCGCGGGACTGCCGCGTGAGGGTACTCGGAAGTGAAGCATTCTAAGCTCGTGCCTCTGGTTTTCTTGACGTTCGTTCTTGCCGCTGTTCTTCCTCCCGTGGCACGTGCCGGCGCAATCTCGCCTTCGCCTGCGATGGCCCTGGTGACAAAGGATTTCCGCGAGTCTCTTCAGGTTGCGGATGCTTCGTCTGACGTCTCTTCGACTTCGGATGCTTCGTCCTCCCTGTCAAAGAATGGAGGGAAATCGAGGGCCAAGGCACTCGCTCTATCGACCCTGCTGCCTGGGGCCGGGCAGTACTACAGCGGGAGGAAGGGAAGGGCCAAGTTCTTTTTTCTGACTGAATCCGCGATATGGACCAGCTTTATCGTTTTTGAAGTGCAGGGTCATCTTAGAAAGGACAACTACATAAATTACGCCGGACTGATGGCGGGTGTCGACGCTGCGGGCAAGTCGGAAGATTTCTATCGCGCCCTCGGCCGGTACGTGCAAAGCGATCCTGGACCTGGAAGCTATAATGAGGACGTACGGAGGGAGGCAAGAGCGCTTTATCCAGACGACAAGCAGCAACAGGATCAGTACGTTCAGGAGAACGGCTATTTTGGCAAGAACGCCTGGCAGTGGCAGTCAGAAGAGGACCAGGCTTACTACAGAAACCTCAGGAAGAAGAGTCAACTGGCTTTTCGCCGGGCCACGTATATGGTGGGTGTGGCCGTCGCCAATCGAATTCTGTCGGCCATGGATGCGGCCCGTTCCGTCGCAAATCCGGCAAAGCCGGCGAATACATCTCAAGGGCTCAGGTTTGAGATGCGAACAGACCCGGATTCTCCCGAGTACTTCATGGTCTGCTTGACACGATCCTTCTGAGGACCTGCTTGTCTGTCGCCTTTCGCGCGCGGTCTTGTGTGTTCCTCCTCAAGCTCCAAAAGTGAGAATTTGCCGTGAAGAGACCGACTGTCGTCCTGCTTTGTGCTCTGCTTACTCTCTCTTGTGCGAGCGAGATGCAGCGTTCGCTGCCCGTTGCGTCCACCCCGGGACGCCCACCGGACGTCAGGCACGCATTCTCGTTTGGGTCCAGTGGCCAGTCACTCGGCCAGTTCAGAACGCCGTCGTCCATTGCAGTCGATTCCTTCGGCAATCTCCTGGTCGCTGACACTGGCAACAACAGAATACAGAAGTTCGACGCATACGGACACTTTCTCCTGGAATTCGGGGGACTCGGCACGGAGGGGGCGGAACTCAATCGCCCTACCGACGCCGTCGAGAACTCTCTGTCCGTCTACGTTGTCGATTCCATGAACGAAAGGGTCCTCGAGTATGGCCCCGAGGGACGCTTCATATCGGTGTGTGTTTCGGGCGAGACGCTGGACGGGTCTGGTAGAGGTTTTGGGCCCAGAAAGTTGGCCTTCTCAGAATCTGGATACGGTTTTCTGACCGACGTGGAAGCCGACGCCGTCATCGTCCTCTCGAAGTTCTGGGAGCCCATTTCTGTGATCGGTGGTTTTGGCAGCGGCGAAGGACATTTTGCGGACCCTCTCGGCATTACTTGCACGCGGGGGGGAGAAGTTCTTGTGTGCGACAGCGGAAATGGAAGGCTACAGATTCTAGACACTCTCGGTAATTTCGTGGCACTGCTCGAAACCTGCTCCGGCAGGGCGTTGTGTGAGCCAGTCGACGTGGACGCTGGGCCTGATGGAAGTCTCTACGTCGTGGATCGGCTCGGGAAAAGGGTGTTGGTTTTCAACTCTGACAGGACGTTCAGGTGCGAAATACCAGGCTCAGATGGGCCCTCGTTGGTCTCTCCGTGTGCGGTGGCTGCTTCGTCGAAAGGAATCGTCTACATAGTAGACGGCGGCGCTGATGTCGTACATGCCTTCGAGACTAAGAGATAGCTTCCGGCCACATGTACTGCCTGAAGCGGCGAACGAGCGTTCGAAGAGGGGAGAGGTACGAATTCTGCCCTTCCTGTCCGTTCTCGTTCTCTTGGCCGTGCTCGTCGTGCGGCCCGTGCGTTGTCTTTCAGAGGACGCAGTTTCGTCTCTGCCCTGCGCAGAGCCTGACAGCGTCTCGTGCGACAGCTCGTCCGCGGCCTCGTCGCTTGTTTCGTGCTCCACTCCTGACGCGTCCAGCAGAATCGCTGTCTACAGATTTCCGTCGCAGGTCCGGCGCCTCAAGCTCCCGGACACAAACATCTTTGTTGGGAGCGAGCGAGTCAGCGTCGACGGAAGATCTCTCTCGAGGAACTCCTACTTTCTGGACTGCGGAAAAGGTGAGCTCTTTCTGAGCGAGCCCGTGCCTCCCGTTGCAGAGATAAGAGTCGAGTACCGATACCTTCCCATCTACTTGAAGGGATCTTACTGCTTGCGTCTGCCCGGCGCCGTTGCCCGTTTGGGTGAAGAAGGGGCGACTTCTCTTGCGACGGCTGCCGGGGAAGGGAACCCCATCCAGAGAGAGCTGAGGGAGGAAGGAACAAGGAGTGCTTCAAGCGGGCTCAGGTTGAGAGGGACAAAGACGCTTTCGCTGGAGGTCGGCTCCAACCGCGATGCCACGCTGAGGCAGTCACTTGATATGAACGTGACAGGCGAGATTTCGAAGGGGCTAAGCCTGACGGCCGTTCTCACGGACAGGGACCTTCCGATACAAGCCGAAGGGAGAACGGAGGCACTAAACGAACTTGATGAGATCAGAGTCGAATTGCAGTCTCAGGAATTCAAGGCGGCACTCGGAGACTGCAATTTCGTTTTGGACGGGGCCTCCCTGGTAAACGTCTCTCGGAAACTCGAGGGCGCGCAGGCCAGAGGGACAGTCAAGGGATTGGACGTCGTGCTGGCCGGGAGCACGCTGAAGGGCAAATGGGTGACAAGAGATTTCCTGGGAATGGAGGGGAGGCAGGGCGCGTATCAGTTGACGACGGACGCCGGCGCTTCGTGTGTTGTGATTGCAGGCACGGAGAAGGTATGGCTTGACGGCGTCAGTCTAAGAAGGGGAGAGAGTGCCGACTATTGGATTGACTACGGCTCAGGGAAACTCTACTTCACAAATCGCAGACCTATCACCGGGTACTCCAGAATATCGGTGGAATACGAATACGCAACCGGCGACTACGAGAAGAATTTCTACGCTGCCGGAGCGGGCACCAATCTCAGCGGCGGGTTGGGAAGAGTGGAGTTCTTGGTCGTTTCCGAAGGAGATCAGAAGGCGTTGGAGGCGGGTTCCTTGACTGATGAGGAAGAGAGGATGCTGAAAGAGTTGGGAGATGCTCCGTCAAACGGAACCGTCGAAGGCGCAATCTACGTGGGCGGCGGGAATGGGGACTACGAGCTGATCTCAGATGACTCGACCGGCACCGAATTCTTCAGGTTCGTGTCCGAAGGCGGCGGTTCTTACCTGGTCAGTTTCATCGACGTGGGCGAGAACAACGGATCCTACTTCGCGACGGCGGACACGACCGGCAAGGTTTATTACGCCTACGCGGGCCTCGGCAACGCCGGGTACCGTCCTGGTAGACGGCTCGTTGCACCCACTTCCAAGAAGGTCGAGGACATGAGGGCCGACGTTTCAGTGGGAGGCTTTGATCTCAAGGGCGAGTTTGCGCTGAGCCAAACCGATCTCAACACTTTTTCCTCGATCGGTGACGACGACAATCTCGGCAAGGCGGGGACGATCTCGCTCAAGAGCGGAGCGAGGGGGATTTCGCTCGGCAGTTTGTCCCTGGGTCGCGTGAGTTTTGAGGGGAACTTCAGATCGATCGACGAGGAGTTTCGTACGTTCGGCAGCATCAACTCACCTTTCGAATACGAGAACTGGGCGCTTGCCGACAGTTCGCTCTTGAACCACGGAGAGAAAAGACTCGAGGCCAGGACCAACTACAGTCCGTGGCAAACCGTCACGCTGGCCTTTCAGCACGGCGAGCTCTCCTCGACTTCGGGAATCGACGCGAGTAGAAACGTCTACTCGTTCGAGCGCGCCGGAAAGTTCTCGGTCTCGGGGCGGATTGAGAAGGCAGCCAGCAACGCAGTGGGTTCGAGCGAAGTCGGCTCCAGCAGAACCGTAAAATCACTGGGTTCGCGCGTCGGTGGCTGGAACGTCGTTCCTTCCATCAGCTACTATTCGGAAGTCAAAGAAAACGATGACGGGACAGGAGTGATGGCAGAAGAGGTCGGAGGCGGACTCTCCTCTGCGTGGAGAGCTCCGCTGTCCGTGAAGATCGAGGAGAGATACAGGATAGAGTATCTGGGCACCAGGGCGAACCGCACGAGAAGCTACGATGCCATCACGCATTCACTGGGAATGGAGATAAACAGGTGGAGATCGGTGAGCGCCTCGTGTGAGTACTCGGTTCGCGACCTGAACGGCTACAACGGTCTCGAAAGCGTGCGAACAGAGCTTGGGAAGCTCTTCGTTTCGCAGAGCACGCCCTCCGGCAAGTTGAGCTACGAGATCAACCATCTTGTCACGACTCTGAATATGCAGTCCAGGACGAAGAACATCGTCTATGTCGGCCAGAACGGGGGAAGCTACGACAGCACGGGTACCTTCAGGGGGAGAGGCGACTACGACGTTGAGATAATCGACCTTGCTTCTTCGGCGCTGAGCGCGGACGCCACAACGAGCGCCACTCTTGCGCTGAAGCCGTTTCGAGGAATGGAGAAAAACTCCCCCTTGAAAGGAATCTTGGAGGGCCTTTCGTCCTCCAGCCTCTTCAGATCTTCCGGGACGCTTCGAGGCGCGCCCGGGCCTTTCTCTCTGCTAGTCAGTCCCATGTACACCGAGTCCCCGGACGCAATCAGAAGCGACGGACTCATCCGTGAAGAGCTGGAGATGACGTCTTTCTCGAAGAAGGTGGCGTTGAGGTACCGCTACGAGCTGTCCAGGAGTGTGTACCACCAGTACGAGAACGTGTTGGAGAGATCGATGGAGTCGAGGCAGGGTGTGAGGCTGCGTGGCGAAGCGGGGCGAGCCCTGACTGTGGAACTGGAACAACTCTGGCGTGATAGGGGCAGAGAGGTGCTGCTGAAGGGGGGCACGCCGGTTGCGAGTGAGGCCGTCGGGACGGAGACTAGCCTTGATTTGAAATATCTTCCCGTGAGGGCAATCGAATTGTCGCTCTCCGGCTCGATCTCCGGGCTCAGGGACGCGGATACCGGAGGCAACGTGAGGGTCTCCAAGTTCTCGCCGTCCGCCACCTACGGAGCCGGCAGGTCCACCCGCGCGAGGCTGGCGCTTACACTGTCCTCGTACGCCGGAGACGTGGGCGTGCTTGCCGTCGGGACCGCGGGAGCCTTTGTTTCACCCAACAGAGTGGAGATCGTCTTCTCCGTCGATCACACTGCCGGGCAACATCTCACTATTTCATCAAGCGTGAGTTCTCGAAAGAGCACGGAGAATGTTGTGACGGACGGCCGCGTCGAAATGAGGGCGTACTTCTAGCGACGGCGGAGTACGAAATTCGGGAGTTACAGCGAACGATGAATGCGCAGCACGTTATGCCGGATCGTGAGAACGAGCAAACGAGGCGTGAGAAGACCGGATTGATTCTGTCTGCCGCGCTCCTGATTCTCGTCTTGCTAGTGAGCGCGGGGCTCCCTCGGGCGGCATCGGGGGTTCCGGCAGGCGGCAAGGGCGCGCCACGTAGGAGTCCGGTGGAGATGGTGTTCTTCGGGAACACGATTCTCAGTAGTTCCTCGCTTCGTTCCTCATGCGCAGTCTCGGGAGATCTTTCGGAACAGGAGATGAGTGCGAAAGTCTCGCAACGTGTCCTCGCAGCGTACAGGGACATTGGCTACCTGGACGCCGCGGTCGAAAGCACCTCGGTCTCGAAAACAAGCGGGGGGAACAGACTGGTGGTTCACGTGCGCGAGGGTCAATCGACGAGGATAGGTTCCTTCAGATTCGTCGGCAACAGACATTTTTCTTCCACGGAGCTTGTTGCCGCGAGCGGGCTGCGAGAGGGAATGACGCTGACCGGTGGCTTACTCGACGCGGCTCTCGAGAGGATCGTGGGCCACCTTGCCGACCGGGGCTTTCCGTTTGCCGCCGCAAAGATCGGTGACTTTAGTTTGGATGACCGCAGTCTCGACTTTGTCTTCATGGTTGACGAGGGTCCGCTCTGTACCGTGGGTGATGTGTCGCTGGAAAACTCCGGGGCCCTGAACTCGAAGGCCTTGAGAAGGGCACTGGGCGTCAGGTTGGGAGAAGAGTACTCTGAGAAGGACCTCAGGCGTGGCCTGAGCTATTTGAAGAGGACCGGCCTCTTCACGGGAGTGGGAGAACCGGTGGTGGCGATCTCCGCCCAGGAGGGACAGCCGTTTCGTGAAGCGACTGACGAAAGCAAAGTGAGGATCACAATACCGGTTCGAGAAAAGAAAACGACGTCGGTTTCCGGAGCCGTCGGTTTCAGAGGTCGGACGAATGAAGTGACGGGAGGGCTCTCGCTCTCGCTGCTCAACATAGCCCGTACCGGAAGAAGTGCGAAGGCAGGGTGGGAGGCCACAGGCGGAAACGTGTCAAATTTCCATTTCTCTTACGCAGAGCCCTGGGTCATGGGTCTGCCCTTTACCTCTGCGGTCTCCTTCGAGCAGGTCGTGAGAGACACGTTCTACGCGCACACGGCTGTCGGTGTCGTACTCAAGGTGCCGATGAGCTCGCTGGTTTCCGGCGAGATAGGCGCGAACTTTGAAAAGGGTCTCAACACGGAGGGAACCAGAACCAGGACTTCCCGACTTGCCTGGCTCGGAGGTATTGAGCTTTTGTCGGGAGGCTCGAGCTGGAGCTCGGAGAACTCTTTTCTTGCCACGCTGGAGGGAACCAGAGGGGAAAAGAAGATTGCGTATCTCTCAGAAAGCCGAACTGAGAAGGAAGTCTTCTCGACCCTGACGGGCAGGGTGTTCCTCCAGAGGAGGCTCAAGGGCAGTCAAATCGCTCTCGTGGACGTCAAAGCTTCTGCCATTCTGGAAGGAAGACAACTCGCCACTCAGGACGAGCTTTTCGCTCTCGGCGGGAAGAGAACGCTGAGAGGCTACTCGGAACGGCAGTTTCTTGCCCAGACAGTGGGCTCGGTTCAATTCGAATATGGTCTTGCCGTCGGCGAGGACGGCGGTAGGGTGTTTGGTTTTCTGGATTGCGGGTATGCCTCGACCCAAGCCCTCTCCACGGCTGCAAGGTTTCACACCGGCTACGGCATAGGCCTCAGGGTTCCGTCGCCAATAGGTCTGGCAGGCATAGACTTCGGCCTTCCTTCGGGCGAGTCCCTCGGCTCCGGAAAGATTCACGTGGGGCTCGAAGGAACATTCTAGTCCGTGGCACGAGCCTCAATAGGAGGCGTGTCGCACGGAGGGGTGGCTCCGGGGCTGATGGAATCTACCGCTCCTTGACTTCGCGGAATTTCGGAGGTATAGTCGGTTTTTGGTACGCGGTGTGGTGGTGTGGGTTTGTGCGAATGGAAACGTGAAAGGACGTGAGGAGATGAACCAAATCGACGCTGCCTTCAAGGGAAGCGTGACCCCTGAAATAGAGATGACTTCGATCTCCGAGAGGGTTCCGGTCGAGAGAATCCTCGAGGGTCTGCGGTCGGGACGAATCGTCATACCCAAGAACGGACGGAAGGAGCTGAAGAAGCCCTGCGGCATAGGGGAAGGCTTAAGAACCAAGATCAACGCCAACATTGGGACGTCACCGGACGAATCGGACCTTCAGACGGAGCTTTGTAAGCTTAAGGTCGCCGTTGAGGCGGGAGCCGACGCGGTCATGGACCTGAGCACCGGCGGTGACTTGAGGGAAGTGAGGACGGCCATAGTTTCCAAGTGTGACGTGCCCCTGGGAAGCGTTCCAGTCTATGAGGCCGCGGTGCTTGCCCAGTGTTCCGGAAGGAAATTTGCCGACATGAGCGGAGACGAGATGCTGGCCGCCGTGGAGCTTCACGCGAGAGACGGAGTGGATTTTGTCACCGTCCACTGCGGGGTAACCCATTCCGTCATGGAAATGGCGAGAAAGGCGACGCGGGTTACCGACGTCGTCAGCAGGGGCGGAGCGCTCCTCCTCGAATGGATGCACGCCAACGGAGAGGAGAATCCCTTCTACTCGAGATTCGACGATCTCCTGGACATCGCAAGGAAGTATGACCTGACGCTGAGCCTGGGGGACGGCATGAGGCCGGGCTGCCTGGCCGACGCAAACGATACCGCCCAGTTCGGGGAACTCCTGGTCATAGGTGAGCTTGTGCGCAGGGCCCGTAGGGCCAGGGTGCAGGTGATAGTCGAAGGGCCGGGACACGTTCCTATCCATCTTATCGAATCAAACGTGGTGCTTGAGAAGAGCACGTGCGACGGTGCTCCGTTCTACGTTCTCGGCCCCCTCGTTACGGACGTGGCGCCGGGATACGATCACATTGTTGGAGCAATAGGCGGGGCGCTGGCTGCCGCAAAGGGAGCGGACTTCCTGTGCTACGTGACGCCGTCGGAGCACCTGAGGCTTCCTTCTGTGGAGGACGTGAAAGTCGGCGTGATCGCATCGAGGATTGCCGCGCATGCTGCAGACGTAGCGAGGGGAGTGCCTGGTGCCGCTGATTGGGACAAGAGTATGTCGGAAGCAAGACGGGCGCTCGATTGGGAGAAAGAACTGGCGATCGCCATTGACCCGGAACGCGCCAAAGCTGTTCGGGCATCCAGTCCTCCGAAGAATCCCGATCTCTGCACGATGTGCGCCGATTTCTGCGCGATGAAGAAGAGCTCTCCAGTCTTCAGAAACAAGAGTTGACGTCTACGCTGATATGGCACAATTCTGTGAGCGAAAGGAACCCGGCCTTGCGCCTTGGTCTACCAGAGATAGAAGACATCTTTGGGCCTGGTGGAAAACTCTCGAGAGAGATAGCTGAGTATGAGATCAGGCCTCAGCAGAGTGAGTATGCAAGTCAGGTGCTCGGTGTTTTGAAGGACGGCGGGTCTCTGCTGATCGAGGCCGCCACGGGTGTGGGGAAGTCCCTCGGTTACCTCATCCCTTCCGTCGCCGTGTCGCTTTCCAGACAATCCCCCGTAATCATCTCCACGAACACGAAGAACCTTCAGGAACAGTTGATCAACAACGACGTTCCCATAGCTGCCGGGATTCTCGGGAGAGGGTTCACCGCGGCGGTATTGAAAGGAAGGGGCAATTATCTCTGTCTGAGAAAATGGCGGCAGATCCTGGAAGGCGACAGGAACAAGAGGATGGAGGCCTTTGTCGAGACCATCTCGTCGAGCCTCTCGGGCTTTCCTTCCGGCGACCTGGCTGAGATCGGTTGCTCGAAAGACTTTTCTCTCTGGGAAAGGGTGGCGTCGGATCCTACGACCTGTCTTTCTTCGGCGTGTGCACAAGCCGGCAACTGCTACTGGCGAAAAGCCAAGAGAAGAGCCTCGCAGGCCGACGTGGTCATAGTGAATCATTCGTTGCTGTTTTCGGACGTTGGTTGCGAGCGCACTCTGCTTCCCGAGCACGACACAATTATCTTGGACGAAGCGCACAACGTGGAGAGGGTTGCGACCGAGCACTTCGGAGTCGAAGTGACCGGCGCGCGGGCAAAGAGGGAAGTGGGAAGGCTCGTCTCGACCGGCGGGCTTTTTCAGTCTGTCAGAAGAAAGCTGGGCCGCAGGCTTCCCAAATTGAGGAGACTCGCGATTTCGTCCAAGATTCAGGAAATCGAGAGAACGCTCGAAGAATTTTCCGGCGTGAGCGAGAGAGCATTCTCTCGCCTTTCCGAGCTCATGCAGGCGATGGGCGTGTGCAACTCGGTTCGTTTCGGAGACGAGAGGCTTTCTCTCCCCGGCGCTTTTCAAGAGATGACCTTTGCATGTTCGAGGGTCGAAGAGCTTCTGAACGGCCTCCTCTCGAGCGTCAAAGAGAACGGGGAGCTCATCAAGGACACGGAAGAGCTCGCTGCCGAGATCGCAGGGGCGAGCGAACGTTGGAGGAGTCTGACCTCGAACCTCGTATTCTTGTGGGAGGCGTCTCGATCCGAGTTCGTCTACTGGGTGGAACAGAGGCACGGTGAGGATCTAGCTCTGAAAGCCTGTCCGGTGTGGGTGAAGGACGAGATGCGCGAGCATGTGTTTTCTCAGTTGCGAGCCCTCGTGCTTACCTCTGCAACGATGGCGGTGGCCGGCAGCCTCGATCATTTCATGTTCAGGATGGGACTGGAGGGAGACTATCAACCCCGCTGTGCAGTGATTGATTCGCCCTTCGATTACAAGCGTCAGGTGACGGTTAGTGTGCCCTACGATTTTGTTGACCCAAGGCACGAGCAGTTTGCGTCTTCCACGAGCGAACTGCTGACGAGGTTGTTGGATGCGGCTCCCTACAAGGCGTTGGTGCTCTTCACCGCCTACGATATGCTTGGGCAAGTCTACGCGATGATTGCCGAGCCGTTGAGAGAGAAGGGTTTCTCCGTCTTGGGCCAGGGCTTGAACGGTGCGCGTTCTCAACTCATCGAATCATTCAAGTCGTCGCGAAAGGCCGTTCTACTGGGTACGTCCAGCTTCTGGGAAGGAATCGACCTGCCCGGAGAGGCCCTGGAGATGGTTATTGTGGTTCGGCTTCCCTTTCCCGTACCCGACGAGCCGCTCGTGCTCGCGCGTTGTGAGTCTCTTCTGGCCGAAGGAAGGGACCCGTTCAAAGAGTACTTTCTGCCTGAGGCAGTCATCAGATTGCGACAGGGCTTCGGCAGACTCATCAGAAGAAAAACCGACAGAGGGGCAGTGATAATACTCGACCCAAGGATTACAAGATCGAGCTACGGCTCGGTTTTTGTCAGGTCGCTGCCCGGCGTAGTAGAGCCGTGCGCCACGAGCGAACTGCCTGGCAGGATCTCGGCCTGGTTCGGCAAGGCGGCAGAAGAGAAATCCACGCGCCCGAGGAATCACACGCAGAAGAAGACCGGAAAGAGAGGTCGAGAGGAATGAATAGAGAGATCAAAGCTCCCAGGGGGCCGGAGATTTCCTGTAAGGGATGGCAACAGGAGGCGGCGCTCCGAATGCTGATGAATAACTTGGACAAGGACGTCGCCGAGAAACCCGACGAACTCGTGGTCTATGGAGCAAGCGGAAAGGCCGCGAGAAATTGGGAGTGCTTCGACGCGATAGTGCGCGAGCTAAAGAAGCTCGAGAACGACGAGACTCTCCTTGTCCAGTCCGGAAAACCAGTAGGCGTGTTCAAGACACACGAAATGGCGCCGCGCGTTCTCATCTCCAACGCAATGCTTGTGCCTGCTTGGGCGACTCTCGAGAAGTTCTGGGAGCTCGAAGCCAAAGGCCTCACGATGTACGGGCAGATGACGGCGGGAAGCTGGATTTACATAGGTACTCAGGGCATACTCCAGGGGACCTTCGAAACGCTTGCCGAATGCGCAAGGCAGCATTTTGGGGCGGACCTGGAGGGCAAGTTGGTGCTGACCGCCGGAATGGGTGGAATGAGCGGAGCGCAGCCCCTCGCCGTAACGATGAACGGTGGCGTGTGTCTGGACGTGGAGGTTGACCCCGCCAAGGTCGAGAGGAGGCTAAAGGCGGGCTACTGCGACATGACGGTGAATGACCTGGACGAGGCGCTCAATCTCTGTGAGTCGGCCTTGAAGAGCCGGAAAGCCCTGTCCGTGGGACTTGTGGGCAACGCCTGCGAGATTCACCCGGAGATCGCCAAACGGGGGGTCGTGCCGGACGTCGTCACGGATCAGACTTCGGCGCACGACCCGCTTGAGGGATACGTACCTGGTGCGATGACCCTTTCAGAGGCGGGCGAGTTGAGGAAGAAAGCCCCCGAGGAGTACGTGAAGAGAGCGATCGAGTCCATGGGCATTCAGGTCGAAGCAATGCTCAAGATGAAACAGGGGGGCTCGGTTCTCTTTGACTACGGCAACAACCTCAGGGCACAGGCCCTCAAAGCCGGGGTAAAGGATGCGTTCTCCTATCCCGGGTTTGTACAGGCTTACGTGCGGCCACTATTCTGCAGGGGTAAGGGTCCGTTCAGGTGGGTGGCCCTATCCGGTGACCCGAAGGACATCCACAAGACCGACGACGTGATACTCAAAGAATTTCCAGACGACAGGATTCTCAAGAGGTGGATTCCCCTGGCCAGCGGGCGCGTCAAGTTCCAGGGTCTGCCTGCGCGCATTTGCTGGCTTGGTTACGGAGAGCGAGCGCGGTTCGGCCGAGTCATCAATCGGATGGTGCGAAGCGGGGAGATCTCGTGTCCCATAGTGATTGGAAGAGATCACCTGGATAGTGGCTCCGTTGCCTCTCCTTACAGGGAAACCGAAGGAATGAAAGACGGAAGCGATGCCATAGCTGACTGGCCGATACTGAACGCTCTTCTGAATGTCTCTTCAGGCGCGTCCTGGGTGTCGGTACATCATGGCGGGGGAGTGGGAATCGGAAACTCCATCCACGCCGGCATGGTGATCGTGGCAGACGGAACCGAGAGCGCGGACAAGAGGCTTGAGCTTGTTCTGACCAACGATCCCGGGATCGGAGTAGCGAGACACGCCGACGCCGGCTATGATGAGGCGATGGAATTTGCGGTTGAAAAGGGGCTGAGAGTTCCGATGCTTCCGGCGCGAAAGGAATGAGCGCGTCGAAAACGACAGTCGCGCTCTTGATGCGAGAGGAGTGAGTACTATAGGGACCGCCGATGTCATGATTGTCAACGCCCTGCAGCTTCTCACGCTCAGGCCGGACGCGAAAGGCTCTCCAAGATCCGGCCGGCAAATGGAGGAGCTTGGAATAATCGAGAACGGGGGCCTGGCGATAGCGGACGGGAAGATCACTCAGGTCGGCAAGACGGAGGACGTTCTCAGGGGCAACGGGCTTTCGCCGCACGGTGAGATCATCGACGCCGCCGGCAGGGTCGTGACCCCCGGGTTCGTCGACTGTCACACTCATGCCATTTTTGCGGGCACTAGAGCTCACGAATTCGAAATGAGACTTCAAGGTCTCTCCTACCTGGAGATTGCCGCTGGGGGAGGCGGCATTCTTTCGAGCGTCAGGGCCTTCAGGGCGGCGTCGAATCAGAGGCTGGAGGAAGAAGGGCTCAAGCGACTTGATAAAATGCTTCAAATGGGGACCACAACGGTCGAAATCAAAAGCGGTTATGGGCTCTCGACGGCTGATGAAACAAGGGCGCTCGAAGTGATCAACGGGCTATCCAAGCGACACCCAATGGGCGTGGTTCCGACCTTCCTCGGGGCTCACGAAATCCCGGAGGAATTCAAGCGAGACAAGGAGGCCTACGTTAGTCTCATCACCGAGGAGCTAATACCTGAGGTTTCGCGCAGGAGACTGGCTCGTTTCTGCGACGTGTTCTGCGAAACGGGCGTGTTCACCGTGGAGCAGTCCGAGCGAATTCTCAACTGTGGAAAGCGACACGGACTGGCGCCGAAGATTCACGCCGAAGAGTTCGCAAGATCGGGCGGCTCCGCCGTCGCAGCGCGCGTAGGCGCAGTGAGTGCCGACCACCTGCTTTGCGCGGAGGAATCCGACATCGATGCCTTGAAGGACGCTGGTGTCATCGCCGTGTTGCTTCCCGGCACTTCGTTCAGCCTTGGTCTGGGGCGCTACGCGCCGGCCAGGAAAATGATGGAGCGGGGTCTTCCGGTCGCCCTCGCCACGGACTGCAACCCCGGTAGCTCGATGACGGAATCTATGCAGATCGTCATCACGCTCGCTTGCGTCGAGATGCGCATGACCGCGGCGGAGGCGATCATCGCCTCCACGATCAATGCAGCCTTTGCAGTCGGGCGTGGCGGCGACTGTGGTTCTCTCGAGACGAGTAAAGAAGCGGACGTCTTGATTCTTGATATGGAAGACTATCGCGAGTTGCCTTATCATTACGGAGTCTCTAACGTGCATCACGTGGTAAAGAATGGTCGGGTGGTTGTACGTTCGGGTGCAATAGTGGCGCGACAGAGAACGGGCGAGGGTCCGTACGCTTAGTCGTTCGCCGTGGCGACTCAGGAAACGCCACGTAAAGGAGGAGGAAAAGTGGCAAGGCTCGTGGAATGCGTACCGAATTTCAGCGAGGGGAAAGACGCCGGCGTCGTGGAGGCGATCGTAAAGGAGATATGTTCGGTTGACGGGGTCAAGCTCCTGGACAAAGAAATGAACGCCGACCACAACAGGGCAGTAATCAGTTTCATCGGTGAGCCCGAGGCGGTCGTGGAGGCCGCTTTCAAAGGCGCGAAGAAGGCCCACGAGCTTATTGACCTCAACAAGCACGAAGGTGAGCATCCCCGCATGGGGGCAACGGATGTAATACCCATTGTTCCGCTCATGAACGTGACGATGTCGGAATGCGTGGAGCTGGCAAAGAGACTTGGCCGACGAATTGGCGAGGAACTTGCTATACCCGTCTTCCTGTATGAAGCCGCAGCCACCAGGCCTGATAGGGAAAATCTGGCTCAAGTCAGGTCGGGCGAGTTCGAGGGTTTGAGAGAGGCTATTGGAAGAGACGCTTGCAGGAAACCGGACTTTGGGCCGGAGCAAATCCATCCAACCGCTGGCGCAGTTGCAGTTGGGGCCAGAATGCCCCTCGTCGCGTTCAACGTCAACTTGGGCACCTCGAACATCTCAATTGCCCGGAACATAGCGAAAGCGATCAGGTTTGCGGACGGCGGCCTGCGCTACGTCAAAGCCCTTGGTTTCGAGCTGAAAGAAATCGGCCTGGTCCAGGTTTCCATGAATTTGGTCAACACGAAGGGAACCCCCATTCACAGGGTCTTTGCTCTAATAAAGTCTGAAGCTGAACGGTATGGAGTGCCGATATTAGGAAGTGAGATAGTGGGGCTGATACCCATGGACGCACTGATTGATGTCGCCGAGCATCATCTGAGACTTGAAGGCTTTGAAAGGGATCAGATTCTCGAGACACGACTTCTCGGCGCAACGGGAAGTGCGGAATCTACCCTGGCTCAGTATGTGGAAGAAGTGGCCGCGCCATCTGCCGTACCGGGAGGAGGGAGTGTGTCCGCCCTCGCGGGTGCTCTTTCGTCTGCGCTTTCGGCGATGGTGTGTGGTCTGACTGTTGGAAAGAAAAGGTATGCCGATGTCTGGGAAGAGATGAAACAGCTCGGAACCGTCTGCGAAACTTCGCGCAAGAAACTGATGAAGCTTGCGGAAGCGGATTCGCGGGCGTTCGAGCAGGTACTGAAGTCCAGACGAGCGCTCAAGGTCAGGCCGGAAGAAACCGCCAGAAGAGAGGCCTTGAGGGTGGCCACGATGAAGGCCATCGACGTGCCTTTGGAAGTCTGTAGGGAGAGCGTGAAGATCCTCGAATACTCTAAGATCGCCGCCGAGAAAGGCAACGTCAACTCTGTGAGCGACGCCGGAGTCAGTGCTTGCATGGCTCACTCCGCGCTCGTCGGAGCCTCGCTCAACGTATTCATAAACCTGGGTTCCGTGGAGGACAAGTCAACGCGGAGCTCTATTCGGCATGAGACCGAAGCTCTGAGAGAGTCGGGGGAAAAGCTTTTCAGGGAAGTGAGCGGCCTCGTTGAAAGCAGGGTACTTTCAGACTTAGGTTGAACCCATCGAGCAGCGAACCGGAGAGCCTAACTTGAACAAGGTCTCGACCATCAAGGCTCAAGCCCAGAAATACCTGTCGAGCGGCAACTATGACAAGGCCCTTGAGGAGTACGAGAAGCTTCTCACGTTGGAAGAAGTCGATCCCTACGACTACGTCCTTGCAGGGGACGTGCACCTCAAGAAGGGGGATACGACAGGGGCCGTGTCTCTGTACCAGAAGGCCGTGGATGCGTACGAGAAACTCGGCCTTTACAAGAATGCGGCTGCCATAGGTAAGAGGGCTCTCCGCCTGGACCCGGGGCTCTCCGAGATGTACAAGCAGCTCGGCAGGATCAGACTCCGCGAAGGTCTTACCACCGAGGCCCTGCAGGATCTCAACAAGTACTACGAAATAAAAATGAGAGAGGGTGACGCCGAGAATGCCACGGTCGCACTCGAATTGGCATGCAAGGCCAGTCCGCAGGACGTGGAGCTCTCCGAGAAGCTCTGCTCCCTGTACGAACAAAGCCAGAGGAACGAGGATGCGGCAAAGGAACTTGCCCGCATTTCAAGAGTACTGAGAGACAGGGGTGATGAGGAGGGGGCGGTGAAGTACCACGAAAGGGCGCTCAACGTGGGCGCAGGGACCCTTTCGGCACCGGAGGGCAAGGATGGGACACGGGGAAGAGAGCCCGTTGCTGAGGCAATGTTCGAGCACGGCGCGAACCCCCTGGCTGAGCCGAGCAGGACTCCGGGTGAGCCGGAGAGGGTCGCGAAGGATACTTCCTTCCCGGTTTCTTCTGACGAGGCTGCTGCCGGATCTCTCACCGTAAAGGACAAGGCTCGGGCAAAGGTCTCGGACGTCAACATAGGTCAGATCCTCAAGCAATTCAAGGCGCAGATGGAGAGCAAGGTCGGGCCTGACGACTACCAGTGCCACTATGACCTGGGAGTCACCTTCAAGGAAATGGGCCTGTACGAAGAGGCGCTGAATGAATTCAGGATGGCCTCGGCGAGTGATGAGTTCAGGGTGAAAGCATTTGAGATGTCCGGTCTCTGCCATCTCGAGATCGGAGAATACGAGGAAGCGCTTGAAGCATTCAACAGAGCCATCAGGCAGAGGTCGAGGGAAGATCCTGACTATCCCGGTTTGTGTTTCAGTGTTGGCACATCATTAGAGGCGTTGGGAAAGACGGAGGAAGCGCTGAAGAGCTTCTCTGAGATCGAGTCGCTCAATCCGGAGTTTCCGGGGCTCAAGAAGAAACTGGAGGCTCTGCGGAACAGGGTCGAGGAGGGGCATTGAGCAGACTTTCTGAAAAACAGAAGAAGAGTCCGGATTCTGGCTACATCGACCTGCATATTCACTCCAACTGCTCGGACAGCCCGCTGTCACCGGGCGAAGTAATCCGCCTTGCGGAGGAGAAAGGTCTCAGGGCCATCGCAGTGACTGACCACGATTCGGTCGCGGGTGTGAAGGAGGCGACTGAGAAGGGTGCCGGGGTCGGAATCGAAGTCATCTCCGGAGTGGAGCTGAGTGTGAGCGACGGCGCGTCCGACATCCACATCCTGGGGTATTTCGTTGACTACGGCGACGAGGAGTTCAGGAACGAGCTTGAGCGCTTCAAGAAAGCGCGGTTCGAGAGAGTCAAGAAGATACTCGCAAAACTGAAGGACCTCGAAGTTGACATCGCACTCGAGTCGGTGCTCAAGATCGCAGACAACGGCTCGCTCGGAAGGCCCCACGTGGCCGAGGCGTTGCTGAACAGCGGATACGTGGACACCTTTGAGGAAGCGTTTCGCAGATACATTGGGCATCGCTCTCCTGCCTACGTTCCCAAGATGCTGCTTTCTCCTGGAGATGCCTTCAGAATAGTGGAAAGGGCCGGGGGAATATCGGTCCTGGCGCATCCCGGCACCGTTCAAAGGGACGACTTGATTCCCGAGTTCGTCGAGCTCGGCATGAAGGGGATCGAAGTCTGGCATCCGAAGCACGACAGGGGTACCGTCAGATATTACATGGAGCTGGCCAAGAGATACGGTCTCGTCGTGACCGGCGGTTCGGATTATCACGGATTCAGGACCGCAAACGCCGGCATCGGCTCGGAGAGAGTGCCTTACTCCGTGCTCGTAAGCCTGAAACAGGCGATCGTCAAGCCGGCCGCCACCGCGTAGGACTCGCTTCCCGCCGCCCGGCAAACCAAGAATCCAAGAGCCCATACTTTGTTGTACATCTACCCCGTTATCGCGGCGCGAAATTCCTATTGACTCCCCGGGGAGATTTATTATACGGTTTGAGAGAGAGCAGAAAGGAAGGTGAGAAGGAGAAGAGAGCGAAGCTGAACATAGTAAGACTTGCGCAGGAAAGTGCGTTCTGCACAGGGAAGCTGGTGGAAGTCCAGCACGGCCCCGCCACTGTAAGCGGGTAGGAATCCGCAAGAAGCCACTGGGAAATTTCTCCCGGGAAGGCGCGGTTTGTTCCGACGATCCGCGAGTCAGGAGACCTGCTTGCGCAATTGCATGAGACCTTCGACGGAAGGTTGATGGCGCGTGACCCTCACCCTGTCGTTGGTGAGGGTTTTTTGGTTTTTGGTGTTTCGAGGAGCACAAACTTGACCGGCCCGAAAAAGACGATGCCCGCCGAGCAGACTCCAGCTACCGAAAGGATAACTTCCGTGGGGCGGATGACGACCCCCAAGAAGATCGCCCTTGCAGGCCTTCTGTCGAGTCTCGCCGTCGCACTCGGGTTTATGCTCATTGCCGTTCCCAACGTCGAACTTATGACCCTCACGGTGTTCGTTGCGGGTGGTTTGCTTGATCTTCGAGGCGGGCTACTGGTAGGCGTGGTGTCCATGCTCATTTACTCCATCGCAAACCCCATGGGCGTTGCGGTCCCCCTGGTGACGGTATCTCAGGTAGCGGGCATGGCCATGGTGGGTGCGGCGGGTGCTGCGACGCCCTGCGTGAGACGCGTCTGGAAAGGACGGACGGCCCGAAATATCATTCTTGCCTCCGCCGGTCTTCTGGTGACCATCGCCTACGACGTCCTCACGAATCTCGCACTCGGCCTGTCGATGGGGACCGTTGCCGTAGTGCTGGCGGCAGGGCTCGTGTTTTCGATGGTTCATTTCGTCTCGAACGCGCTGATTTTCTTTTTCCTGGCTGACGTGCTTCTCTCGATGGGAGAGAGACTTTGAGATTGAAGGAGGAGAACATGCGAACGTGTATCTTGGCGGTCATGCTGCCCGCACTGATTGCCGGTCTCTCCGTCCTGCCCGTCCTGGCGCCGGCTCACTCGCAAGAGAGTGCGCCACCTGATTCGGCGGCCAGCGAGACTCTCGGCTACGGCACGGGCGCCACAGCAGATTCAATTGCAGCCGAGATCCCGCCGGAGGAAGCCCCCTCTGATTCAACCACCGCAGTCCTGCGAGGAACGGAGGCAGTGGGCGCGGATGCCGGTGAGTCTTCTCCAGTCCCCGTGCCGTCGTTTCGACTGGAGGACATCATCGTCACCGCTGCGAAGCTGACCGGTGGAGTGGAGAAAGTGCCTGCTGCCGTGTTCGTAATTGACAAGTCCGAGATAGAGGGAAGGTTTGACAAGACGGTGGTGAACATCCTGGAAGAAAAAGAAGGGGTGAACTCTGGAAGCTATGGTTCCCTCGGCGCGCTGGAGCTGATCAGTCTGAGAGGCAGTCGCTTCGGCAGCGTGCCTATACTTCTGGATGGGGTAAAGATCAACAATGAGCAGAACGGAGCAGTGGATTTCTACTCCATTCCTTCCTCCATGCTCGAGAGAATCGAAGTCCTCAGAGGTCCGCTCGGCCTGCTCCACGGCGGTAACGGAGTTGTCGGAGTCGTGAACTTCGTCACGGCTGAGCCGGTGCGTGGCGAGAAACCGGTAGCGCGAATAGGCCTTGCGTCCGGCAGCTTCGGCTATTCGAAGCACGCGGCCGATTTTGCCAGGTACTACGGAACGCTTGGCACGTTCTTTGGTATAGAAGGAGTTTCGTCGGAGGGCGTGGGCGCCTACAGAAATTACTCCGGGAGGAGCTATTTCGGGAAACTCAACTACGATGTGGGAGAGAAGAGAGAGATAGCTTTCCTCATCTCGTCGTACTCAGGTGAGCTCAAAACCGTGAGAGAAGCCAAGCAGAAATCTGATGCAACGCGCCTTCAACTTGTGGGCTCGATTCCGGTGAGCGAGGAAAGCAAGCTGGAACTCAGGGCATTTCATTCGACAGAGAAAACGGACTACAAAGATCCGTACACTGCCACTCTGAGCGATTTGGAAAGGTACGGGGCGCTTGTAGATTTCTACAAGTACGGGACGCGCACCGGAAACGTTGCGGCCGGAGGCGGCTTCACGCGGAGCGCTCTCGATTGCGAAGACGTGTCCTCCTGGAACCCCAAGACTTGGGAAGGCTACGCCTTTGCGGCGGACGAGCTGGTTCTGGCCACTGGGCTGAAGGGCTTGATCTCGATAAGGGTCGACCGGCATTCCACGTTCGGTACCGAAGTGAGTCCGTGCGTGTGTCTGTGGCGAGAGATGGAGCATGGCAAGGTGTGGTTGTCGTCGGGCAGGGGATTCAACCCTCCTACGTTGAACGATGTCTTCTGGCCCACGCAGGCGTCAAGTTGGGAGGGCTGGACATACGTCACGAAGGGGAACGAAAAACTGAAGGCCGAGTCGAGCTGGATGACCGAATTGGGCTCGAGCTACTCTTTGCTGGGAAACTCGGTTCGGGCCGACGTCAGTTGTTACGTATCGAGAACGTCGGACTTCATACAGTGGGGTTCCAGTGTCTCTGCACCAGACTTGACTGTCACGTACACTCCGCTCAACACCGAACAAGTTGACGCTCGCGGCGTGGAGGGAGGTCTCGAGTTTGCCTTCCGTGGAGAACGCGTGGGCGGAGTCAACCTCACTCTTCAGAACGTGGAGAACGGAGAGAATGAGTCGTTGCCCTACATGCCTCAAACGAGAGTGAACTCTTGGTTCTCGAAGAGCTTTGAACCGCTCCCGGATCTCGTCGTCAACGTGAGTATGGATGCCACTTACGAAGGTAAGCATCTCGAGCCCATGGGTTCGTCGCAGGGTTCGTTCTTGGTCGTGGAAGAGAAACTCTCGGTCTCGTTGGCAGGCTTCACTGCGTTTGCCCGTCTGCGAAACGCGACGAACGAATACTACCCCTCGAGATATCTTGAGTTCGCCCCCGGTCAGAGAGGTCCGGACGCCGTCTATTATCCAATGCCGTCGAGAAACTATGACGTGGGGATAACGTTCCAACTTCTTGATTGAGAAAGGGCCGGGGCGTCGGAACATCGAGTGGTCGAGACATGAGGGCGCGAGCGCTTTCCAAGTGGCGCGACGAGAATGGTGTGCGGGTGGCGTGGACCGGGGCGAGGGACGATGAGGGGGACGGGATTTCTCACCAAAGAGGAGAGGCTGGTCTTTCTCACCCTCTCACTCTGCCTCGTGGGGGGAGGGCTTTTCCAGTTCGTAAACTCCCTGTTCGAATTACCTGAAGAGATAGCTCTTCCTGACGTGAAGGATTCCTCGAGCGGGACGGACGCGGCGACGGACGTCGCCGCCGCTAGCATCACATATCACGACACTGACGGAGCCGCAGCGAGCGGGGGAGGTGCCCCTGGGCCTACATCCTCGAGTGCAGGGACTCTGCGTCCGTCGACCAAGCTCGACCTCAACAAAGCGACGGCCGCGGAACTGGATGCGCTTCCGGGCATCGGGCCTGCCCTCGCAGGCCGGATAATCGAGCAAAGAAAAATCGCGGGAAATTTCCATTCCGTCGAAGACCTCCTCGACGTGCGCGGAATAGGAGAGAAGACGCTGGCCAAGTTTCGGCAGTGGGTCTATGTCTCTTCTGCGAGATAAGGTGGTTGCATTTTGCAGACCCCTCATGCAAAAAGCCATCCTCTCGGCACGTGCACCCGCACAGAATTTTCACTAGAATCGCGACAACTGCTCTAACCGGCACACTCGCCGAGAGTTGAAGATTGCCCCCGTGCCGTGCCTGCACTGCCCCTTTTTGCCCGGTTGGCACCAATCCTGCTTGAGTCACGCTCTACGTGGACTGCGATTTTCCGCTGGGAAAGGAGTTACGGTTTGTACGACGGCATTGCTACCAGACTTGTTGAGGAAAGACTGGTCTCTCAAGAAGCTCTGGACAAGGCATTGAAACAGAAGACCGACGCCGGAAGCTCGGTCACTGGGAACTTAGTCAAGATGGGAGCAATAACGGAAGAGGACCTGACGAAGTTCCTTTCCGAGCTGTACAACACTCCCGTCGTTCACCTTTCCCAACTCGAAATAGACAGGTCGGTCATCAAGCTTATTCCCGGAGACGTGGCCAGCAAGTTTCAGGCTCTTCCAGTAGGACGCGAGGGAAGAAAGCTCAAGGTGGCCATGGTCAATCCGAGTAACATCTTTGCTATCGATGACATAAAATTCCTGACGGGCCTTGAGGTCCAGCCACTCATCGCTTCCGAAAGCGACATCAAGAAGGCCATCGACCGTTACTACGATTCAGCGGAATCGCTGGCCAGCGTCATGAGAAGCATGGAAGAAGAGGTGGAGATCGTCGAGGAACAGCCCGAAGAGGAAACGGGTGTTCTGGACGAAGTGGACCAGGCCCCAGTGGTGAAGCTCGTGAACTCGCTCATCGCGGACGCGGTGCGCAAGAACGCCAGCGACATTCACGTAGAGCCATACGAGAAAACGCTGAGGATCCGTTTCAGAATGGACGGTGTCCTGTACGAGATGATGGCGCCTCCGTTCAAGATGAAGGCCGCGATGATCTCGCGACTAAAGATCATGGCCGAGCTCGACATCGCAGAGAGAAGAGTCCCTCAAGACGGGCGAATCAAGCTAAGAGCCATGGGCAAGATGATCGACCTGCGAGTTTCCACGCTCCCCACGATATTCGGGGAGAAGGTCGTGATGCGAATCCTGGACAAGTCGAACCTCGACATCGACCTCACGAAGGCAGGTTTTCAACAGCAAGCGCTCGATAACCTCCTCCATGCGATACAGAGCCCATACGGAATAGTGCTTGTCACTGGTCCCACGGGTAGCGGAAAGACCACGACTCTCTATTCGGCTCTGTCAAAGATTAGCACGCCCGAGGTGAACATCATGACCGCGGAGGATCCCGTTGAGTACAACATAGAAGGCATAAACCAGGTCCAGGTCCACGAAGAAATCGGCCTCACGTTTGCGGCCGCCCTGAAGGCCTTTCTCAGGCAGGATCCCAACATCATCATGGTTGGAGAGATTCGAGATTTGGAGACCGGCTCCATAGCAACAAAGGCAGCCCTGACGGGCCATCTGGTCCTGAGTACACTTCACACAAATGATGCACCGAGCTCCGTCAACAGGTTGATTGACATGGGCATCGAACCGTTCCTCGTGGCTTCCTCCACGAACGTGATTGTGGCTCAGCGTCTCATCAGGAGGATATGCCCTCACTGCAAGCACGAGGTCAAGCTTCATCCGGAAGTGGTTCGTGAGCTGGGCCTCGACCCAGAGGAAGCCAAGCACCTGGTCGCGTACGAAGGCAAGGGCTGCGTTGATTGTAACAACACGGGCTATAAGGGAAGACAGGGTGTCTTCGAAGTGATGCCCATCAGCCCGTCCATCAGGGATATGATCCTGGACAGGGCCTCCACGTCTGATTTGCGCAAAAAGGCTAGGGAAGAGGGCATGGTCACCCTGCGCGAGGACGCCATATTCAAGCTAAAGAACGGCCTAACAACTGCCGAAGAAGTCCTTAGGGAGACAGCCCCTGATGAGAGGTAGGAATACGTGGTAACGCTGAGAGAACTTCTTGAGGAAATGACGAGGAAGAAAGCGTCTGACCTTCACATTACTGCAGGGACACAACCGCAGTTGAGGGTGGACGGGAGTGTGATGCCGACTGCTCATCCTGTTCTGACACCCGATGATACGGCGAGACTTGCTTACAGCATTCTCACCGAGGATCAGAAAAAGAGATTCGAATCTTCGAAGGAACTTGACCTCTCGTTCGGCATACAGGGAGTAAGCAGGTTCAGGGCGAACGCCTTCCTGCAGAGAGGCGTCGTATCCATCGCCATAAGACAGATTCCGTATCAGGTGCCCACGTTCGAGGATCTCGGGGTTCCTCCGGTAGTGCAGGAGTTCACCACAAAGAAGCAGGGACTCATCTTGGTCACGGGCCCGGCCGGCAGCGGCAAATCAACCACTCTCGCCGCCATCATAGACAAAATCAACTCGGAAAGACACGCCCACATCATAACCATCGAAGACCCGATCGAGTTCGTTCATCATCATAAGAAGTGCATTGTGAATCAAAGGGAAGTGAACTCAGACACGCCATCTTTCGCCTCCGCCCTGAAGTACGTGCTCAGGCAAGACCCGGACGTGATCCTCGTCGGAGAGATGAGGGACTTCGAGAC